>CAYTVN010000252.1:0-5377 GCA_964441655.1 uncultured Verrucomicrobiota bacterium
TCCAACAGTCCGCTTCATGTGGACTATTGTCAGGCCGCCCTGGATAACCGGTACTGGTCCAAGCTTTCCAATTATGTCCGGCTATGGGCGCTTTATGCCGAAGGCGGGCTCTATCTGGATACCGATGTGGAGGTGGTGCGTTCGTTCGAACCGTTGCGGGCGAACGCGTGTTATGTCGGTTTTCAGAGTCGTAACGAAATCCCGGGCTGGGTGAACAATGCCGTTCTGGGCGCTGAACCGGGGCATCCCTTTCTGGCCCAGTGCATGGCGCTGACCCTGCAACGCTACCGGCTATGCGGAGAGTTCCTGTTGTCCCCGTGGATCACCACGCGGGTGTTGAAGGCGGGTGGACTCAGCCGGTACGGATCGCAGAACATTGAGGGCGTACAGGTGTATCCGGTTGAATACTTCTATCCGTATTCATGGCAGGAGGACTTCACCCCGGCCTGCGTGACCGGCGACACCGTGGCGGTTCATCACTGGAATCACTCCTGGGCGGAAACGTCGACCTGACCCCGCCATGCCTGAACGTATGCATCACCTGCTGAGTTCACCGCCCGCCACCTACGGTGCCATCTTCTTCGCTGCCTTCTGGATAATTACGCTCGTGTCTTTTGTTCTGGCGCGCAGAACCAGAGTCCGCCGCGCCTACCTGAGCCTCTTTTTTCTCTGTCTCCTCGTGCCGGGTTTTCTGGGTCGTATCTACTGGCTCTGGCCCTTCCAAACATGGCACCTCTGGGGCGGCCTTCAACCTCGCACCGGCATCTACCACGATCTATGGCTCGAAGATGCCCGCGGTGAACTTCATTTGTACGACCGCCGCGCCATTCCGCCGATGTTGAATACGCAGGTTCAGGAACTCGGCGCGCGCTGTTTCGATCCTGCGCGATTGAATCAGCGAGCTCCTCTGGGCGATTTTCTCCTGCGTCAGGCTAATGCCTTCCGCGACCGACAACTTGCCGCGCCAACTTTGCATCTGATGCCTGTGTTCCCAATGCGCCAGTTCGGACGCGCGTGGACGCGCGACGAGTTGCGGAACACCGGCGCGTTACGCCAGCTGGTGGCCCGCAGATACGTCTATGAATTCTCCAGCGGTGGTCGGGAGGTAACGGTGATCCCGCAGGGGGAATTCCGGTGGCCATGAGGGGTTTCATCAACTACGTCGCCACGCCCACTCGGAATACGCCCATCAATCTGGCCGTTTCACGCGTACTGATTTCGCTCTACGCTGCCTGGAAAGTGGGAACCTATCCGTTCACCGGCATAAGTACTTATCCGCCCTTTCTTTTGGCCGACTGTCGGTGGGCGCCCCAGAATGAGTTCTTGGCGTGGCCCTCCGCAATGATGTCCTGGATTCCGCGGGAGCAGGGCCTGATTGTGATCTGTCTGCTCTTGGTGGCGGCCGGGTGGCGGCTCGGGCTGACCACCTTCGCGGCGGCTTTCCTGCTGTCGCATCTCGCCGGACTCAACTTCTTGATCAGCAACGAAAAGACCTTCCTGCTGACTATCTATTTCCTGATCGGTATTGGGCTTTACCGCCAGCACGACACGTTGACGCTCGTGCGTCGGTGGTCGCAAGGATCCGTCCGCTCACCGAACGAAAAAATACCGATGAATGCGTTGCGTTTCTTTCAAGTGGTTTTTGGACTCATCTACTTTTTCACCGGCTGGGCCAAATACATCGGTGGCCACTATTCCCTGCATTGGGCCGCCGCGGAAAACATCCGCCTGGTGATTCACAAGAACGCGCTCTACCACATTCACCAGTGGCCCGTCGTGGCCGCGGCAATGCTGCCGCACGATCTTCCCTTTGCCCTCGCAGGTGGAATCGCGCTGGCGTTGGAGCTGGGTTTCATCGTGGCCATCCTGTTGCGCCTGCCCGTTACGCCTTTCATCCTCGGGCTCCTGGGCATGCACAGCGGAATCTTTGCCACGATGCACCTGAATTATCTTTCTGATATGGCCGTGTTTTACGCGGCCTTCCTGCCGTGGGATGAGTGGCTGAACAAGCCCGATCAGGGTGTATCGAAAACAGCCTGAACCAGCTGCTGCGCGAGAGCGCGCAACTCCGCGTCGGTAATGATCAGCGGCGGCATCAGATAGAGCACGTTTCCCAGCGGGCGCAGGAGGATCCCCTGACGTTGCAGGTTCAGACGAATGCGGTGCGGCAAGGTCGGTTGGCGGGGTGTTGCATCGGGATGAAGCTCGATCACGCCTAAAGCACCGAGAAAACGCATCCCTTTTATGCGGGGATGGCCCACGCCACGGCGAAACTCTGATTCCAGAATTTGCTGTAACTCACGGGCCCGGCGGGCAACGTCCAGGTCCTCATACACCTTCAGCGCGGCCAGCGCGGCGGCGCACGCCAGCGGGTTGCCGCAAAACGTGTGCCCGTGTTGCAGGGTGTGTTCGTCATCGAAGGCACGATAGATGGAATCCTTGGCGATGGTGGCGCTCAGGGGAAGGGCGCCTGCGGTGATGGCTTTTCCCACGCACACGAGGTCGGGATCAATGCCGGCATGGGCAAAGGCAAACCAGCGCCCGGTGCGCCCGAAACCCATGGCGATCTCATCGACGATCAGCAATACACCCTGGCGGCGGCACCACTCGGCCAGGGCGGTCAGCCAGGCCGCCGGGTACATCTTCATGCCCGCCGCACCCAGGCAAAGCGGCTCCACGATCACCGCGGCCAGTTCACTCGCGGTCTCGCCGTCCAGCTGAATGTGGTCATGCTCCGCCGGCATTGGAATCACCACCGCGTTCGCCAGCATCGGTTTGAACGGCCGATGCCAGGCCTCCTGGTAGCCCACCGACATGGCGCCCAGCGTGTCGCCGTGGTAGGCCTCTGCGATACAGGCGAAACGCGTGCGGCGGGTCTGGCCCATGGTGTGCTGATACTGCACCGCGATCTTGAGAGCCTGCTCCACCGCGCTGGCCCCGTCGCTCGCAAACAGGACATGCCGGTCCGGGCTTGGCATCAAGCGGCACAGCTGCGCGGCCAACTCGGCGGCGCGCGGGTGGGACAGATTTCCAAGAATGCTATGCTGAAGGTCGCCTGCTTGTTTTTGAATGGCGGCTACGATGGCCGGATGACCATGCCCCAGGGCCGCGCACCACCAGGACGATATGGCGTCCACATAGCGGCGGCCTTGATCATCAATCAGGTAAATGCCTTCCCCGCGCACGATCATGGGCAGGGTTCCGTCCGCCGCGGCGGATGATCGCGTGTAGGGATGCCACACGTGATCGCGGTCCCAGGCGGCATACGGGGTTGCGGTCATACGATAAAAGTTCCAATCGTTGGAAGTGGCCGGAGGTTCATTTTCCAATCGTTGGAACTTCTGCCGACCGCACCACGCGAAACAACTGGGCTTGGCTGTGTTTGGGATAAATCGCGGTGTCCCGTTTGAAGGTAGCCACTGGCTGCAGGGTACACCCGATGAAAGCCTGGTTGGTGGCGAATGTCCCGGTGTCCGTATAGATGGCCAGGGCTTCACGAACCTGTGCCGCGGACATGGAGCGCGAGCGGGCGAGGACCACGTTGAAATCCTGTGCGTACCAGTCTCCGTGTCGGCGGGTGTCATCGAGCAGGAGCCACACCTGGCCGCGCTGAGAGGGAGGATGTGCAGCCTTCACATAGTCGATCATCTGCACCGGTGGCGGAGGTTCACGATGGCCGGCCCAGGCCAACGGCACCCCCACGTTCAGCATCAGCAGCGGCGCAAGCAGACTCACGTATCGCCAGGAACGGGGCAGACTCCAAAGCCCGGGCAGGATGGCCAGCCACATGAGGGGGGCCAGGGCCACGTAGTAGCGGCGATCCTCAGGCAGACAGCAGAACACGATCAGGGCAAGCAGGATGGCCCAGGGCGCCTGTAGACGCCAGAAAGCGCTGTGCCGGTTGCGCAGCAAGGTGAGGATCAGTCCGCTCCACAACAGCAGGCGAAACACGTCCCGTTTGGCGGAGTGATCAAGACCGAGCCCGTTGCGAAACCAGCCGCCAAGATGCGTGCGATAGCGCTTGGCCAGGCTGGCTGCGTCCAGGTGTCCCGCGCCGATGTAAACGTTCGGCTTGTCCAGGCGCCATTGCCACTGTTTGACCAGTTGGTGTGGGTAGGCAAGGGGGTCGACGTGGTTGGGATCCAGCCGCGCCTGCACCACACAGGTGGGGGCCAGCCACAGCACATTGCCCAGCAGCAGGGCACCCAGGGCGCTGCCCCAGGTGCGCAGGTCCGCCCGGCTGGACACGAGCACGGTCAGCAGCAGCACCAGCGCCACCGCGAAGAATTGGGGGCGGAGTCCGGTGGCCAGGGCACAGGATAAAGCGCAGGCCACAAGCGCACGCCGGTGCCCGCCGCGGCGATATAACAATCCGAAATAGACCGCCACGCTCAGGGCCGCCGCCGCCGGGATGTCGGTAAGGGCCTTGGTCGCGGTCATCCAGATGGCGGGAGTAGCCGCGAGCGTGAGGGCCAGCAACCATGCAAAGGGCTCATCAAACTCAAGCCGGGCGATGAGAAACCACGCGGCCACCAGGACGGCACCGGTGAGGCACGACACCACCACCAGGGCCGCGACCGGGTCCAGCCCGACCTGGGTGAGCAGCCAGCCCGCAAAGATGTAGACCGGATAGCCGGGCGGATGTGGTTGGTGTTTCCACAAATTGAATTCACCGACTCCCATGGCAAATTGGACCGAATCCCACTCGTCCAACCACAGGCTGCGCGTGACCACGTAGACGACGAAGGTAGCCAGCAGCAAGAGAAGTGCCTTGATGCGGATGCTCATGCAGACCTCCTGCATGCATCCAGGATGCGACGCCCGGCCTTGGTGTAGGATTCTGCATGGCCGGCAGGCAGGCCGGGCAGGGTAATGACCGGGCACGCCAGACGCGCCTGCAGGGTGGCACGGTTATCCTTTTCGATGCGGCCAGCGACCGTGCCGCCGGGCTGGGAGAGGATGACCGCCGCCAGGGACAAGCCCGCGCAATCAAGGGCGTGCGCGGAGAGCAGAGTATGGTTCAGCGTGCCCAGTCCGGGACGGGCGACCAGGATGACCGGCAAATCCAGCGCTTGCATGAGATCCAGCATCGATTCCTTCGCGTTCAGAGGCACCAGGATTCCGCCTGCTCCTTCAACAACGGTGGTCACGCCATCAGTTTGCAGGCGGTGGACCGCCGAGACCAGCTTGTTCATGCGCAGGGATATTCCGGCCTGCCGGGCGGCCAGATGCGGGGATGCAGCCAACGGCAGTCGCACGGGAGCGAGCCGGGCGTAAAGCGAACGTCCAACCTTCAGGTGAAGAAGGTCCAGGATGAAATCGAGATCAGGCGCGCGTCCACGAATCGCACCGGTTTGAACCGGTTTCACCGGAAGGG
>CAYTVN010000253.1:0-5289 GCA_964441655.1 uncultured Verrucomicrobiota bacterium
GCCCGGCCGCATCATCCAGAGCCTGCGCAAGGCGGGCACCCGCAACCCGGTCTTCATGCTGGACGAGATCGACAAGCTGGGCGCGGATTTCCGGGGCGACCCCGCGTCCGCGCTGCTGGAGGTGCTGGACCCGGCCCAGAACAACACCTTCACCGACCACTACATGGATGTGCCGTTCGATCTGTCCTCGGTGCTGTTCATCGCCACCGGAAATATTCTGGACACCATGCCCGGCCCCCTGCGCGACCGCATGGAAATCATCGAGCTGCCCGGCTACACGCCGCAGGAAAAAATCCACATCGCGGAGCGCCATCTGGTGCCCAAGCAGATCGAAGCCCACGGCCTGAAACGCCGCCAGATACGCCTGCCCAAGGAAACCCTGGAGAAGGTCATCACCGACTACACGCGCGAGGCCGGGGTGCGCAACCTGGACCGCGAGATCGCCAACCTGTGCCGCAAGGTGGCCCGCCGCGTGGCCGAAGGCAAGGGCCAGGGCATGACCATCCAGCCCAAACAGTTGAATGCCCTGCTGGGTCCCATCCGCTATGAATCTGAAGTGGCCGAGCAACGCCCGATGCCGGGCGTGGTCACCGGGCTGGCGTGGACGCCCACCGGGGGCGACATCCTGTTTATCGAAGCCACCCGCATGCCCGGCAAAGGCAACCTGATCCTGACCGGTTCCCTGGGCGACGTCATGAAGGAATCCGCGCGCGCCGCCCTGAGTTATCTGCGCAGCCATGCCGGGACGTGGAAGCTGGACCCGAAATTCGCCGACGAAACAGATTTCCACATCCATGTGCCGGCGGGCGCCATCCCCAAGGACGGCCCCTCGGCCGGGGTGGCCATGCTCTCCGCCTTGTTCTCGCTGGCCTCCGGGTTGGCCGTGCCCGCAGTAACGGCATTGACCGGCGAAATCACCCTGCGCGGCCGCATCATGCCGGTCGGCGGCATCAAGGAAAAGGTGCTGGCGGCGGCGCGGGCCGGGATCACCCGCATCGTGCTGCCCGGCAAAAACCGGCGCCATCTCAGCGACGTCCCCCCGGAGATCCGCAAGAAACTAACCTTTACGTTTGTGGACCAGGCCGAGGATGTGCTGCGCCTGCTGATGAACGGGACCAAGAAGGCGTCGCGCTAAATGAGACCCCTCCTGCTGGCCCTGCTGGGCGGCCTCCTGATCGCACCGGACTCGCATGCGGAGGACGTGCCGGTGTTGCCCTCCGCGGATTCCATCCTGGCTGGCGTCATGAGCGCATTGCCCGACATCCCCCTGCTGGTGAATGCCGATCTGCAAAGCCGCACCAAGGACGGCAAGCTGGAGCGGCGGATGAACGTCGAGATGCTGCTGGACTGGCAGATGGAACCGCCCGGCGCGCGCTACACCCTGCGCGACAGCTTCGGAGCCACCTTGAACCATCTGGCCCTGAGCTGGCCGGCGGGAAGCCCGGCCGAATTTCGCTTCTTCACCGGCAACCCGCTGCAGGCGGCCGCGCTGCCCAACCTGGCCGAGCCCATCGACGGCACCGATATTTCCTGGATGGATTTGAGCCTGGCCTTTCTGCGGTGGCCGGGCGGAATCACGCGCGGCGAGGAAGAGGTCAAGGGCCGGATGTGCTACGTGATCGACTTGCCGGCCCCCACCGATGCGTTTGCCGGGTGCAGCGGGGTGCGGGTCTGGATTGACCCGCGCATCAACATCCTGCTGCGCGCCGAGGCCTACGGCATGGACGACCAGCGGCAGCGTCGGCTGGAAGTGAAGAGCTTCCGCAAAATCAACGACCGCTGGTTCATCAAGGACATCGAGATCCAGAGCTACCCCACCCGCCACAAGACCATCCTGCGCGTGCGCGATGTACAGGACCGGGAGCGCAAGGAGTACCTCGACCGCGAAGGCGGCGCCGCGGAAACCGCCGCCGAGGAAGCCCCGCCACCCGAGGTCGTGGAACCGGTTGCGCCCGTGCCGCTGGTCAACTAATCAAGGTTCGTCAACGCGATCGTCGTCTGTTCTTTTTCGGCTTGGATTCGGCGAGTGACTCCAACATCTGGACATCCAACAAATCCTTTGGTCGTCCTGAAGCTCGCTTGTTCGCAATCAAATCCCCAACGGTCGGAATGCGAATGGGAACACCTTCGATTTCTGTTTGTTGGGCCCGCGCGTAAACTTCATCGAAGCGCAATCCTGATGCACCCGTGATCAGATCGATTCGGCGCGGTGCCACGCCAATCTGGTAAATCGTATCATCCCGCTGAAGATCGGCCTTGCTGAGCCCGGCCACGGGGGCGCCAAATCTTCGCAACGCTCTCAATACCGCATCGGCATTGGCAGACGAGGGCCTGACCCATAGATCAATATCCATGGTGGCTCTCAGGTGCCCGTGTGCCGCCAGGGCATAGGCGCCAACCAGAAGGAATTCAACGCCCTCGGCGGCCAAGCACTGCAACATCTCTTTGTAATCGTCGTTTAGCATCGTGGACTTTACTCAACGAGGCGACTTCATCGGTCAACGGCCAGACGAGCGCCAAGCGACTAGACATGGTGCCTGAAACCGGGGGCTCACGGCCGTGGTCGTGCTTGGACAACTGCCCCTTTTTAACCGTCATTCGATCCATGGGTTTGAGTTTATCAGCCGTAATACGCCGTAACAATCTGAAACCCTGCCATCCCACCGCAAAAGGGAATGTGCATCTACCGGAACGCCATGACCAGGATGGCGCACACGGCGAGCATCACGCCCACGTAGCCCAGCGGGGTGAGGCGCTCGGCCAGGAACAGGAAGCCAGCCACGTTGCTGAACACCACCGACGTGGCCGCCATCAACGCCATGGTTTTGCCCAGCGATACGTTGGCGAACAGGTAGAGCTGGCCGAACATGGCCACCTGGCGGATGGCCTGGTAAGCCCAGAACCACGCGCTGGTGAGCAGGGCGGCATTAAACCCGTAGCGCTTCATGAAGTAGCGCCCCATGAAGTCACTCACCGTGTACAAAACCTGGGTGCCGAGCAGGACGAAAAGGATGCGCATAAGACGCGAACCCTGCCCTATTTCGAGACGCTAGGAAATCCTGTTTTTCCCATTCCCCGGCGTGCGCCCGATCTGCTACGTTCGCCCTTTCCCTGAGAGGCTGCGCAATGATACCTCGTTATACCCGGCCCGCCATGGCGGCCATCTGGACGGACGAAAACAAATTCAGCGTATGGCTGAAGATCGAAGTACTGGCCTGCGAGGCCCTGCACCGGCTGGGCCAGGTTCCGGCTGCCGACCTCAAGCGCATCCAGCAACGCGCCAAATTCGAGGTGAAGCGCATCGACGAGATTGAGCGCGAGGTCAACCACGACGTCATCGCATTCCTGACCAACGTGGCCGAACACGTGGGCCCGTCCTCCCGCTACATCCACAAAGGCCTGACCAGCTCCGACGTCATCGATACCGCGCTGGCCGTGCAGATGGTGCAGGCGGCCGACCTGCTGATCGCCGATGTGAAGTTGCTGCGCAAGGCGGTGGCCGGGCAGGCCCGCAAACACAAGTTCACACCCCAGATCGGCCGTTCCCACGGCATCCACGCGGAACCCATCACCTTCGGCCTCAAGATGGCCCTGATGTACGACGAGTTCGGCCGCTCGCTGCAGCGGCTCGAAGCCGCGCGCGAGGCGGTGCGCGTGGGCCAGCTCTCCGGCGCCGTCGGCACGCACGCGCACCTCGACCCGAAAGTGGAGGCCTACGTGTGCCGCAAGCTCGGCCTGCGCGCCGCGCCGATATCCACGCAGATCCTGCAGCGCGACCTGCACGCGGAGTACCTCAACACGCTGGCCCTGGTCGCCGCCTCCATCGAGCGCTGGGCCACCGAATTCCGCCACTTGCAGCGCACCGAGGTGCGCGAAGTGGAGGAATATTTCGGCGAGGGCCAGAAGGGTTCCTCGGCCATGCCGCACAAACGGAACCCCATCTTGGGCGAGCGCCTGTGCGGGATGGCTCGCCTGGTGCGGGGCTATGCCCTGACCGGCCTGGAAAACGTGGCTCTCTGGCACGAGCGCGACATTTCGCATTCCTCCGCTGAGCGCGTGATCCTGCCCGACGCCACCATCGCGCTGGACTACATGCTGGCCAAGCTGGAGTTCGTGGTGCGCACCCTGGTGGTGTTCCCGAAGAACATGCAGAAGAATCTGGATCTCACCCGCGGGCTGATTCATTCCCAGCAGGTGCTGCTGCTGCTGACCGAAAAGGGTGTTTCCCGCGAGATCGCCTACCGGCTGGTGCAGCGCAACGCCATGCAGGCGTGGGAAACCGGCGAGCACCTCAAGGATTTATTGAGGAAGGACGCCGAAGTCATGAAGGCGGTGACGGAGGCCGACCTGAAGCGCGTGTTCGATGTGCGAACCCATTTCCGCGATGTGAACCGGACGTTCAAAGCGGTAGGACTTTAACCACGGATGGACACGGATGCACACGGATGGGCCATCAGTGTCCATCGGTGTCCATCCGTGGTTGAACTTATGAAAAAGAATTCAGCCTACGGTAAGAGCGGCGTCGATATTGACGCCAAGATGACGGCCCTGGCCCGGGCCAAGAAACTCATCGAGAAGACCCAGAACGCCAACGTGGTCGGCGAGTGGGGTTCGTTCGGCGGACTCTACAAGTCGCCCGGCAAGGACCACCTGCTCGTCAGCAGCGCGGACGGTGTGGGCACCAAGCTCAAGGTGGCGGTGCGGGCCCGGCGGCACGACACGGTGGGCCAGGACATCGTCAACCACTGCATCAACGACATCCTCGTGCAGGGGGCGCGTCCGCTGTTCTTCCTCGACTACATCGGCATGGGCAAGATCGATCAGGGTACCATGGCCCAACTCATCGAGGGGCTGTGCAAGGCCTGCTCGGAAAACGGTTGCGTGCTGATCGGCGGCGAAACCGCGGAACTGCCGGAACTCTATCCCAACGGCGAGTACGACCTAGTGGGCACCATCGTGGGCGCCGTAGAGAAGAAGAAGCTGATCACCGGGAAAGACATCCGGGCGGGTGACGTGTTGATCGGGCTCCCCTCCTCCGGCCTGCACACCAACGGCTATTCGCTGGCCCGCGCGGTGGTGTTCCGCAAGGCGCAACTGGAATGCGACGATATTTTCCCCGGCACGAAGAAGACGGTGGCCGAGGTCCTGCTGGCCGTGCACCGCAGCTATTTGAAGCCGGTAACCGCACTGATGAAGAAGGTGCGCGTGCTGGGCATGGCGCACATCACGGGCGGCGGGTTCCCGGACAACATCCCGCGCATCCTGCCATCCACGGTGGACGCGGTGGTG
>CAYTVN010000254.1:0-5282 GCA_964441655.1 uncultured Verrucomicrobiota bacterium
CCAGCTCCATGCCGGTGGCGGCGCGCGAGGCTTCGGTGTACACCGCGGTGACCATCGCCGAGTACTACCGGCAGATGGGGCTCAATGTTCTGCTGCTGGCCGACTCCACTTCCCGCTGGGCGCAGGCCTTGCGCGAGGTGTCGGGCCGTCTGGAGGAAATCCCCGGCGAAGAGGCCTTCCCGGCCTACCTGGAGTCGGTGATCGCGGCCTTCTACGAGCGCGGCGGTGTGGTGAAGCTGAAGGATGGTTCCATGGGCTCGGTCACCATCGGCGGTTCGGTCAGCCCGGCGGGCGGCAACTTTGAAGAGCCGGTAACCCAGAGCACGTTGAAGGTGGTGGGCGCGTTTCACGGCCTGTCACGCGAACGTTCGGATGCGCGCCGTTTCCCGGCCATTCAGCCCCTGGAGTCCTGGAGCAAATACAGCAGTGTGGTGCCGGACGACCAGGTGGCCTATTCCCGCGCCATGCTGCGACGCGGCAACGAGGTGAACCAGATGATGAAGGTGGTGGGCGAGGAAGGCACCTCCATGGACGACTTCGTGACCTACCTGAAGGCCGAGTACGTGGATGCGGTCTACCTGCAGCAGGATGCCTACCACGAGGTGGATGCCGCCACCTCGGCGGAACGCCAGCAGTATGTGTTTTCGGTGATCCACGGGATTTTGAAGGCCCGTACCGGATTCAAGGAGAAGGAAACGGCCCGGCAATTTTTCCAGCGCCTGACCCAGGTGACCAAGGATTGGAACCGGGTGAACCAGGGCACGCCGGAATTCAAGGACCTCGAGCAGCGCATTGCGACCATGTTCGCGGAGGTGACCAGCCATGCATAAGACCTACCAGCAAATTGAACAGATCGCCGGCAACGTGATTGTGGTGAAAGCGGAAGGGGTGGGCTATCGCGAACTGGCGGAAGTCACCTCGGCCCAGGGCACGTCGCTGGCCCAGGTCATCCGGCTGGAAGGCGAGCGGGTTTCGCTGCAGGTATTTTCCGGCAGCCGGGGCATTGCCACGGACGCCCAGGTGCGTTTCCTCGGCCATCCCATGCAGGTGCCGTTTTCGGACGCGTTGCTCGGTCGCATCTTCACCGGCAGCGGTCAGCCGCGCGATCGCGGCCCGCGTCTGACCGAGAACCTCACCGCCATCGGCGGGCCCTCCGTCAATCCGTCCAAGCGCATAATCCCCAAAAACATGGTGCGCACCGGCATCCCCATGATCGACGTGTTCAACACCCTGGTGGAATCGCAGAAGCTGCCCATTTTCTCCGTGGCGGGCGAGCCCTACAACGCCCTGCTGGCGCGCATCGCCCTGCAGGCCGAAGTGGATGTGATCGTGCTGGGCGGCATGGGCCTCAAGCACGACGACTATCTCTATTTCCGCGACGTGCTGGAGGAGCGCGGGGCGCTTGCCCGCTCCGTGTTGTTTGTGCATACCGCCTCCGACCCGGTGGTGGAGTGCCTGATGGTGCCGGATGTGGCCCTGGCCGTGGCCGAGCAGTTTGCCCTGCAGAACAAGCGGGTGCTGGTGCTGCTGACCGACATGACCAACTTCGCCGACGCGCTGAAGGAAATCGCCATCACCATGGAGCAGATCCCCTCCAACCGCGGCTATCCGGGCGACCTGTACAGCCAGCTGGCGTCGCGCTACGAGAAGGCGGTGGACTTCGACACCGCGGGCTCCATCACCATTCTGGCCGTGACCACCATGCCGGGCGATGATGTGACCCACCCCGTGCCCGACAACACCGGGTACATCACGGAGGGCCAGTTCTATCTGCGCAACGGGCGCATCGAGCCGTTCGGTTCGCTGAGCCGGCTGAAGCAGCTGGTGAACGACAAGACCCGGTCCGACCACCGCACCATCATGAACTCCATGATCCAGCTGTATGCCTCCTACAAGGAGACCCTGGAGAAGCAGGCCATGGGATTCCGCATGAGCGGGTGGGACAGCAAGCTGCTGAAGTACGGGGCGCGCTTCGAAAAGGAAATGATGGAGCTCACGGTCAACATCCCGCTGGAGAAGGCCCTCGATCTCGGCTGGCAGATTCTGGCCGATTGCTTTGAACCCGCGGAGACGGGGATTCCCAGCAAGATGACGGATAAGTATTGGCCGAAGCGCGAGGGAGTTGGGAGTTAGGAGTTGGGAGATGGTAGGACAAGACAACAAACGACCGGCAAGCCGGTTCGAGGATTTGGAGGTGTGGCAAAAAGCACACAGTCTGACGTTGTCTGTGTATCAATTGACCGCGGACTTTCCAAAAAGCGAATTGTTTGGACTGGTTTCCCAAATGAGGCGGGCAGCGGTATCGGTTCCCGCAAATATTGTCGAAGGATTTCATCGGCGTGGAGCGGTTGAAAAAGTCCGTTTCCTAAATATTGCACAGGGCTCATTGGAGGAACTTCGATATTTTGTACGGCTTGCCGCAGACCTGAATTATGGTGAGACGCCTTCGCTCTGTGAGAATATCGATCAAACTGGCCGACTCTTGGGTGGCTATATCCGAGGTATAGAACGCCATCGCGCGCAAAAGTCTTTCTCCCAGCTACCAGCTCCCAACTCCTAGCTCGAAAACTCCTCATCAATGGCCAAGATCAAACATACCAAGAACGAGCTCAAGGCCCAGCGCGATGGTTTGCGCCGTTTCAAACGCTATCTGCCCACGCTGCTGCTGAAGAAGCAGCAGTTGCAGATGGAAATGCGCCAGCTGGAGCAGCGCATCGAAGAGGTGCGCGGCGAGGAGGAACGCTGGGTGGCCGGGCTGGAGGCCTGGGTGCGTCTGTTTGCCGAGCCGGTGAATCTGGCCGCCTGGGTCCAGCTCGATCATGTGAAGACCGGGGTGGGGAATATTGCCGGCGTGAATATTCCGGTGCTACAGGAAATTGCCTTCAAGCCGGTGGCCCTGGATCTCTATGACACCCCGCCCTGGGTGGACGAAGGGGTGCAGACGGTGGAGCAACTGGTCCGGTGGCGCATCGAGCGCGACATCCTGGCCGAGCAGCACCGCTTGTTGGGCGAGGAATTGCGGACCACCAGCCAGCGCGTGAATCTTTTTGAGAAGGTCAAGATTCCGGAGTGCGAGGAAAACATCCGGGTGATCCGGATCTTTCTCGGCGACGCGCAGACCGCGGATGTGGCCCGCTCCAAGCTGGCCAAGAGCAAGTCGCCGGAGGTGGCGGCATGATCGTACCCATGCAGAGTCTGACGTTGCTGTGCCTGAGCTCCGCACGCGAGCAGGCTCTGACCGCCTTGCGCGAGTTGGGGGTGGTCCACCTGATGCCGGTGCAGGAAACGGATGGGCGGGGCCTGGACGAGTTGCGGGCGCGGGCCAGCCATATACGCCGTGTTCTGGACGTGCTGCCGGCCAAACCGGGGCAGGCGCCCTCCGGTCAACCCGGTGAACAGGTGGTGGATCGGGCCTGGCAGTTGTTGCAGCAGAAGCGTGAACTAGAGGAAGCCCTGGGCGACTTGCGCGAGGAGCGTCGCCGGGTAGCACCCCTGGGTTTTTTCGATCCGGATTCCCTGCTCGCGTTGAAGAAAAAAGGCCTGGTGATCAAGCTGGTGCAACAGCCGCTCAAAACACCGCTGACCACGCCCGAGGGCGTGGTGGTGCAGAAGTTGAGCCAGGATCAGGGTCATGCCTATTACGCCCTGCTGGCCACCGCGGAGTTCAAGGTGGATGCCACGGAACTCAAGTGGCCCGAACTCCCGCTCTCCGAACTGGATCGCCGACTGTCCGATCTGGAGGCCAAGCTGCTGGCGAACGGGGATGCCTTGTGGGCTCACGCGGGCGACCATGCGGTGGTGCAGGCCGAGGCCAATGCGGTGGAGGAAACCATGCAGTTTCTGGAGGCCCGTGACACCATGGGCCAGGCCGCCCCGGTCGCCTACCTGCGGGGCTACATCCCCCGGGAAGCAGTGGGGCGTCTGCGCGAGGCTGCGGCACGGGAGGGCTGGGGTTTGCTGATCAGCGAACCCGCGGGTGATGATCCAGTGCCGACCCTGATTCGCAACCCGGTCTGGGTGAAGCCCATCAAAGCCGTGCTGGATTTCATCGGGGTGCTTCCGGGCTACACGGAAATTGATATCAGCGCCGCCTTCATGTTTTTCCTCAGCCTCTTTTTCGCCATGCTGGTGGGCGATGCGGGCTACGGCCTGATCCTGCTGGGGCTTACGTGGTGGCTGCGCCGGAAGATGTCGAGCGCCCCCGCTTATCCGTTCCACCTGCTCTACATCATGAGCTTCGCCACCGTCGTGTGGGGGGCGGTCACCGGGAGCTGGTTCGGAGCAGGGCACCTGCCCACCTTCCTGGAGAGCCTGACCGTGGCCTGGCTGCGTGAGCCGAAAAACATCATGCTGCTGAGCTTCCTGATCGGGTCCGTGCATCTGACTCTGGCTCATCTGTGGATCATCAGCCGCACCTGGAACAGCCCCAAGGCGCTGGCCCAGCTGGGTTGGATCGGCAGCACGTGGACCATGTTCTTCATGGCCCGCAACCTGGTGCTTGGGCACGCCCTGCCGGGCTGGATCGGCGTGGTCTTCCTGGCCAGCGTGGTGCTTATCATTTTGTTCATGACTGCGCCGCGCGATTTCAAGAACGAGTGGTTCAATCATGTCATGCTGCCCCTCAATCTGGTCAGCAATTTTGTGGATGTGGTTTCGTACATTCGGTTGTTTGCCGTGGGCACGGCCGGCTTCGCGGTGGCTTCCTCGTTCAACAAGATGATCCTGGGCGGCGGGATCGAAGGGGTGTTGGCCGGCCTGCTGGCCGCCCTGCTGCTCTTTCTCGGCCATGCCCTCAATCTGATTCTGTGCGCCATGGGCGTGTTGGTGCACGGCGTGCGCTTGAACACCCTGGAATTTTCCTCCCATATCGGAATGGCCTGGACCGGCTTGCCCTACCGGCCATTCCAGCGCATCACGCGCAAGGATTCTGAACCCTAACAGCGAATAGAAGGAGACGAACATGACAACAGAACTAATGATCGGATGGGGAAAATTTGGTGCCGCGGCGGCCTTGGCCTTCGGGGCTATGGGCTCCGCCCTGGGCGCGGGCGCAGCCGGGCCGGCGGCCGTGGGCGCATGGAAAAAGTGTTTTGCCCAGGGCAAGGCGGCGCCGTTTATCCTGGTCACCTTCATCGGGGCCCCCCTGTCCCAGACCATTTATGGCATGATCCTGATGAACAGCATCAGTGAAGCCGTGACCGCCAACCCCAGCAACTTCCCCATGATGATCAGCGTGGGCATCTTTGGCGGCATCGCCATCGGCATGTCGGCCTGGTTCCAGG
>CAYTVN010000255.1:0-5263 GCA_964441655.1 uncultured Verrucomicrobiota bacterium
AGGCCGCCTGCCGTGAGGCGCGCGTGCTGCACTGGCCGCTGGCCTTCCCGCAGGTATTCGCGGCCGGAGGCTTCGATTGCGTGCTGGGCAACCCGCCGTGGGAACGCATCAAGCTGCAGGAGGAGGAGTTCTTCGCCACGCGCCACCGCGATGTGGCCGAGGCCAGGAACAAGGCCGAGCGCGCGCAGCGCATACAGTGGCTCTCCGAAGGCATGCTGGCGCGCCACCTGTACCCGGAGCGGGACCAACCGGCGCAGGACGGCATCGCCGAGACGCGGCTGTACACCGAGTTCCTCGCGGCGCGGCGCACCGCCGAGGCCACCAGCGTGTTCGCGCATGTGGATGGCGATGCCGGCGGCCGATTCCCGCTGACCGGCGTGGGTGACGTGAATACCTACGCGCTGTTCGCCGAGACGATCAGCCGGATCACGGCGACGTCGGGGCGGGCGGGGTTTATCGTGCCCACCGGTATCGCGACCGACGACAGCACCAAGGCCTTCTTCGGCGCGATAACGCAGGGCGGGCGGCTGGTCAGCCTGTACGATGTCGAGAATCGCGAGGGACTGTTTCCCGCGGTCGATAGCCGTATGAAGTTCTGCCTGCTGACGCTCGGTGCCGCGGCGCAGGCCGAATTCGTCTGCTTCGCCACGCAGACCGCGCATCTGGCCGATGCGCGGCGCCGCTTCGCGCTCACGCCCGACGAGTTCCGCCTGATCAATCCCAACACGCTGACCTGCCCGGTATTCCGCAGCGAGCGCGACGCGGAGCTGACCAAGAAGCTCTATCGCGCGGCGCCGGTGTTGATCGATGACGGCAGGGCGGGCGGCAATCCGTGGGGCATCCGGTTCATGGCCATGATGCACATGTCCAGCGACAGCCATCTGTTCCACGACACCGCCGCGCCCGATCGCGTGCCGCTATACGAAGCCAAGCTGGCGCACCAGTTCGATCACCGCTGGGCGAGCTACACCCCCGAGCGCGACAGCCGCGACCTGACGCTGGCGGAGAAGCAGGATCCCGCGTTCCGCGTTACGCCGCGTTACTGGGTGGATCGCGCCGAGGCCGAGCAGCGCCTGCAGGACAAGGGGTGGTCGCGCGCCTGGCTGATGGGGTGGCGCGATATCACCAACGCGACCAACGAGCGGACGGTGATCGCGTCGGTGGTGCCGCGAGTGGGGGTGGGTAACCAGTTGCCTCTTATGTTGTTCGAGGAGCGGCAACAGGGGCGGCGGTTTGCTGCTTTGCTCGCCAATCTGAGCGCGCTCGTGTTCGATTTCGTCGCACGCCACAAGGTCGGCGGCACGCATTTGAACTACTTCATCTTCAAGCAATTGCCTGTGCTGCCGCCGGATCGCTACACCGACGCCGATCTGGCCTATATCCTTCCGCGCGTACTGGAACTCACCTACACCGCCCATGACCTCGCGCCCTGGGCGCGCGACCTGGGCTACGAAGGCCCGCCCTTCGCCTTCGACCCCGAGCGCCGCGCCCGTCTGCGCGCCGAGCTCGACGCGTACTACGCCCGTCTCTACGGCCTCACGCGCGAGGAGTTGCGCTACATTCTCGACCCGGCCGACGTGATGGGCGAGGATTACCCCTCGGAAACGTTCAGGGTATTGAAAAACAACGAAATTCGTCAGTTCGGAGAGTACCGAACCGGGCGGCTGGTGCTGGCGGCCTGGGATCGAATGCAAACGGGAGATTCGCGCTGATGTTCACGCAATTGCGCCTGAAGAACTTCAAGGCCTGGAAGGAAACAGGGGAGCTGCCGCTCAAACCGGTGACCATGCTGCTGGGGACGAATTCTTCCGGTAAATCCTCGCTGATCCAGAGCCTGTTGCTGCTCAAGCAGACCGTGCAGTCGCCCGACCGCAGCATTCACTTGAACCTCGGGGGTGACGAAGTCAACGACCTGTTCAATTTTGGCGATTTCGACAATGTACTGAGCCAGGACTCGGATGGTGAGCGCCAGTTCGTGCTCAACTTCGAATTTCATTCTCAGGGCCAGGCCCGCATCACCAGCGGCAGCTTTCACTGCGCTTATGGGCAGAATTCGGTTGGCGGCGTGGTGATCCAGGATTGGCAGCTCGCCACCGCCGCTCACCGTTTCCGTTCGGTGCGACGTGGAAAGGGGGCGTACTCTCTTTTCATCAATGACGAATCGCAGCCGCGTGCGAAGGGTCGGCATCTTGCGCCTGAGCGGTCCATAGCATTGTCCGCCGAAGGGTTGGTCGCGTTGGGAGCCGACGGTGATCTGCTGCAGGACCTGAGCCTCGCAGCACGACGCGAACTCGAAAGCATCGTGTATCTGGGCCCTCTGCGCCGCAAGCCGGAACGCGACTACGTCTGGAACAAGTCAAAACCCGGCGAGGTGGGTATCGACGGGCATCGCGCTATCGACGTGTTGCTCGCCAGCGCTCTCGTCAAGGGCGACGATCAGAGCCGAATCATCGATGGTGTGTCGCATTGGCTGAAACGTATGAAGGTGGCCGATCGGCTCGAAGTGAAGCAACTCGGACGCTCCACCCGCTACGAGATGGTCGTGCATCGCGATGGCGTCGAAGCCAATCTGCGTGATGTCGGCATCGGCATTTCCCAGGTACTTCCCGTGCTGACCGTGGCGTACTTCGCCCCCACAGGCAGCACGGTGCTGCTCGAGGAGCCGGAGATTCACCTGCATCCGCTGGCGCAGTCCGTATTGGCGGAGTTGTTTGTGGAAGTCAGCCAGAAGCGACACTTGCAGTTCATTGTCGAGACTCACTCGGAACACCTGTTCCGGCGGATGCAGACACTGATGGCGAGGCAAACGATCACCCCGGGCCAGGCAGCAATGTACTTTGTGGAGCGCGACGAAAAGGCCGCGCGGCTGCGCACGCTGGAACTCGACGAGTTCGGTCGGGTCACGAACTGGCCGGAGGGTTTCTTCGGCGATGCGCTGGGTGAAACGCGCGAGCAGACCGCGTTGATGATCAAAAGAGCCAAGGAAATGCGCGCGAAGGATTCCAATGTATCTGGTTGACACCAATGTGATGCTTGCGGCGAGTGCAATTCAAGAGCTTTCGAACGTTGCCATGCGCGCAATGCCAAGGGAAATCGAACTGCGGGAGCTTGTTTACGAGTGGCTGTCTGTTTTTGCCGAATCCGGGGAACGGCTTGTGCTCGACGAGGAGGGGTTGGTACGAAACGAATACGAGCGCAATATGCCGTTCAATATGCACGGGCAGGAATTTGGCATGCAGGTTCTGCAGGGCAAACTGGACAGGAACCTCGTGGAGTTCGTGCCGATTGATACGCTCGAAGCCAATGGAGAACATATCGCGGTTCTGGAGCCTGCACATGAACTACTTGTGCCGGATCGTGAAGACCGCAAATGGATCGCGTGTGCGTTTTCTGCACAGACGCTTTTCGGCAGCACGCCGCCGATTGTCTATGGCGCTGAAACCGACTGGTTCGTAGCCCAATCAGCGCTGGAGACGATAGGGCTTCACTTTCAACGTCTGCTGCCAGACGAGTGGTATACGGAGAGGCTGGCCACAAAGTGACGGATATCTTTTTCCGATTTCCCCACACCCCGCACCTGGCCTGGCTCGGTGACGGCGTGCCGCGTGACGACAAGGTGCTGAGCGACGCCGAGGCGGAAGCGCTGCTCGGCGCGCGCGTGGTGGTCGAGGAAAAACTGGACGGAGCCAACTTGGGATTGTCGCTCGCCCCCGACGGAACCCTGCGCGCCCAGAACCGCGGACAGTATCTGGTGATGCCCTACACCGGGCAGTTCAGTCGCCTGAACGCGTGGCTGGCGCAGCACGGGGCAATGCTGATCGAGGGGCTGGAGCGGAACCTGATTCTCTTCGGTGAATGGTGCGCGGCGCGCCACACGGTGGCGTACACGGGGCTGGCCGACTGGTTTCTGCTGTTCGACGTGTACGACTGCGTCGAGCGGCGCTTCTGGAGCGCGCGCCGGCGTGACGAACTGGCGGCACGGCTCGGGCTCTGCGTGGTGGCACATCTGTTCGCCGGGCGTACCAGCCTGGCGAATCTGCAGAAGCTGCTGGCGACGACACCGAGCGCGTTTGGCAGCGATGTGCTGGAAGGCGTGGTGATCCGCCGTGACGACGGCGACTGGTGCGAAGCCCGGGCCAAGCTGGTCCGGGCCGACTTCACGCAGGCGATCGGCGAGCACTGGCAGCGGCGCGCTATCGAATGGAACCGGCAGCGCGCGCCATGAGGAGCCGATAGCGCAATGGACGTGCTGCAACGCGCCCTCGTCGAGAAGGCCGGCAACGACAACGGCTTCGAGCATGTGCTGCCCGCCGCGTCGGATACGGTCGAGCTCGGTTCGGCACGCCACAAGGCGCGCGTAGCGATCACACAGGCGAGCGCGGATGGTTTTCGCGTGCGACTGACCGCCGGCAGCGCCTTGCTCGACGCCGAACTGACGCGCACCTTTCCCGCACTGCCGCGCACGGACGGCGCGTTCGGCACCGACACCATCGGCTCGCTCGCGCGCCTGCTGCGCCGCGCCGCTGCGCTCGCGCAGGCACTGCCCCATCAGGCCGCCACCGACTACGCGGCCAGGCTGCAGCAGGAATTCGCGAAGTTCTCCGCGGATGTCATCGCGCATACCGAAGTGCAGGCCATGGTCCGCCAGCGCGTCGGTCAGCAGGCGTTCCGCGAGGCCATGCTCGACTACTGGGGCGGCGCCTGCGCCGTCACCGGCATCGCGGTGCCGGCGGTGCTGCGTGCGAGTCATGCCAAACCGTGGGCCGAGTGCGCCTCCGACGCCGAGCGGCTGGATGTGTTCAACGGCTTTCTGCTGTGTGCGAATCTGGATGCGTTGTTCGATCGCTTCCTGATCAGTTTCAGTGAAAGCGGTGAATTGCTGGTTTCGGGTGCAATAGGCGAAGCGGATCGCGCTCGTCTCGGCTTGCCCGAGCCGCTGCGGCTGCGTTGGATTGCTGCCGACCACGGACCCTACCTGCAGATCCACCACGAGCGCTTTCTGAGCCTGTCGCAGGGCGAGGTCGACCCGAAGACGTCTGCGCCGCCCATCGGTTCAGGCTCGTTCCGGCCTCTTGCGCCGCCGTCCTGAAATGACGGCCAGCTGGCGGCGGGGCGCGCGAATGCCGATATCGACAGTGCGCACCCGTCGCGATGTGATCCGTCCCTACCCAAAAGCGCCGGCTTCCACAAGTCTCGCCCCCGGGTCCGGCGGTGCGCATAATCCGCCGCCTCGCAGGATGGAGTCACCCGCATGTTGTCGATT
>CAYTVN010000256.1:0-5193 GCA_964441655.1 uncultured Verrucomicrobiota bacterium
CCTGGGCCGCCGCCCGGATCAGCGCGGCTACCGCAGAAACGGTTTTTTCTTCAATGGCTTCAGGCATTTCCTGCGCGCCGCCGGTGGGCGACATCATGATGGGCATGGCATCGCCGATGACGCTGCCCGGAGCCATGAATATTTTGTCCGTCGAAAGGGCGATGATAGCCCCGGCGGAAATGGCGTTCTTTTCCACGAAGGTGTAGGTCGGAACCCGGACCCGCTGCATGAGGCGCACGATGTCGGTGGCGGCGTCCAGTCGCCCGCCCAACGTGTCCATGCTGAGCACGATGGCGGCCGCACCATTATTTTGCGCTTCCGTCACACCCCGCCGTATCACGTACAGCAGCGCGGGTTCGATCATGCCGTGAACGGGAATGACATACACCAGCCCGGACTTTGCCGCGGCAACATCCACCGTGGTGTCGGCTCGTATCCCTGTGACAGAAAGAAAGGCAAACATGGTAAGCCATAAGCGTTTCATGGGGGCACTATACATCACGGCGGCTTGAGATGCTATGCCGTCCGGTGGATCGTGGTGTAATGTTTCACGTGACGTCTCGAAGACACATGGCATGATGCGAATGAACATGAGCCGAAGCCTGAAAGGTAAAGTAGCACTGGTCACTGGCGGGGCCGTCCGTCTCGGCCGGGCCTTGGTGGAGCGTTTAGCCGCGGAAGGCTGTTCCGTGGTCATTCACTGCTTTCGCTCATCGGGACCAGCGCGTGAACTCGCCGCTGAGTTGCGCGCACGCGGCGCCAGCGTGCTCGTTGTGCAGGGATCCCTGAATACGCAATCCGGTTGCGAGCGGGTGATTCATTCGGCCCGGAAGGCCTTTGGCTCATTGGACATACTGGTGAACTCGGCGGCCGTCTTTAACAAACAGAAGCTGGGTGTCATCAGCGGTCGCTCGTTGCTGGCGGAGTTCTGGCCCAATCTGTTTGCCCCCGTATTGCTGACGCAGTCGTTTGCAAAAGTTGCCGCGACGGGACATGTCATCAATATCCTGGATCGGCGCGTTGCCGGGCACGATCCATCCTGCATTCCCTATTTATTGAGCAAGAAAGCGCTGGCCGCCTTCACGGAGGTGGCCGCCCTGGCCCTGGCGCCGCGCATTCGGGTGAACGCGGTGGCGCCGGGTCCCGTCCTGCCTCCGCCGGGCCGGAGTTCCGCGTATCTGCGCGAGCACGCGGGCGCGGTGCCTCTGGGCGAGCGACCTACCCCGGAGGCGGTTGCCGAGGCGATGGTTTTCCTTCTGCAGAGCCGGTCCACCACAGGGCAGATCGTGTTTGTGGATGGGGGCCAGCATTTACTGGGAACTGGAGTTTGAACATGGATCGCATTTTTATCCGGGACCTGCGGCTTCGATGCATCATTGGCATCTACGACGAGGAGCGGCGCGAGAAGCAGGACATCCTGTTGAACATCGTGATGGCGGGCGATTTTTCCGCGGCCGGTCGCAGCGACCGGATCGAGGATGCTGTAAATTATAAAGAAACCACCAAGGCGATCATCCATCTGGTGGAAGCCAGTCAGTTCAACCTCATTGAAACGCTGGCTGAGCGGGTGGCCCAGACCTGTCTGGCCCATCCCCGGGTGGAGCAGGTGATGGTGACGGTGGACAAGCCGGGAGCGCTGCGGTTTACGAGAAGCGTGGCCTGTGAGATCACCCGGGGGCGCGCATAAAATCGTGGTGACTGACTTTACGAATGAAGAACATGTGGTAGGTTCTGGCTCGAAGGAGATACATAATGAAGATGACAGGTATGGCAATTGTAGTGGCTGGTTTGGTGCTGGCGGCGGTTTCGGCCTTCGCCGGCGGCGCATGTTGTGCATCAAAAAAAGGCGGAGAAAATACGGCGATGAGCGCGTGCTCGAAGTCGCTTGCGGGTTTGGAGCTGACGGCAGAGCAGCAGACCAAGATCGCCGAGATTGAGGCTGCCTGCAAAGCCGACGGTAGTTCGGAAGAGGCCTGCTCCAAGTCCCGCGGAGAAATCCGTGCCCTTTTGAACGACGATCAGAAAGCAAAATTCGATGCGTCGTTGGAAAAGTTGAAAGCGGGTAAAGAGGGCGGCTGCGGCTGACCAGCTCAAACCGGTAACGTGAAGCGGCGGCTCTCCAGGGCCGCCGCTTTTATTTTGAGGGGATATGGCTTTATCGGCCCAAGCTGCGCGACCAGGCACTGACGATTTGCTGGAGAATCCGGTTGGTGAAGGAGGTTTCCTCCTCTTTCTCGGGAGTTGAGAACTGCAGGTCAGCCACCGGGGTCAGGTTGCGTGCAGGTTCTTGTTCACGTTTCGGTTCGCGTGTGGCCTCCGATTTATCCGTTTTCTCCTGTTCCGCCATGGCGGGCAGGTTGTCCCCGGGCACATCCACCAGCAGCGTGTCAGAAATATAGCGGTCAAACTTGCGCATGCGCGCGACCAACTCGGGCATGAGGGCCATGGTGCGCCGGGATACCCAGTTGTTCACGCCGGGTGAGATCAAGGTCCACGTCGTGCGTGGCTTGAGCGGCATCCAGGTGGCGTCCTCGGCCCGGCGGGTGCGCACCCCGGTCAGGGCAAAGTTGCAGATTTCCTCTCCGTTGGCACCTTGCTCCATGAAGGTGGCCTGGGCCACCCGCAACCGATCGCCGGAAGTGGCGAAATAGGCATGGTTGCTATGGCCATAGTTGATGGTGAGGAAACTGTCTTCGAATTGGTCCAGGCCCAGGAATGTCATGACCACGGTGACCCCATTGCTGTTTTCCGAAGTCGAGCAGGTGTTGAGCGGCAGCAGCAATTGAGCGGATTCGCCTTCTTTTTCCCAGCCGGAGTGGGTGTTGTATTTGCGCATAATAATTCCGCCAAGGGTCTGGCTGCGGTCCACCTGACCGCTTCGTCGTTTGGCGGCATACAGACAAATGGGCGGGGTGGGCTGGCCGTTGAGGTCGGTGATCTGGTTGGGGTGCAGACTCAGGAAATTCACTTCGGTCACGGGATCCGCCACATCCGGCATGGGATCAACGCGGACCCGCCCAGCGACCAGGGGGATGTGTTTTCCCAATTCTTCCAAGGTCATTCGAGTGCTCGGTTCAGAAGCTTCACCGGATGGCTGGCCTGTGACCTCTGCATCCACCAGATCCACCCCGACTTGCTTCATGAACTGGCGCAAGAACTGCGGCGTTTTGCGCGGTGGCAACCCGCGGCGCGCCTCGCTGCTGCGACGGGCCAATTGCATGCCGGAGGAATCCTCCGAAATGGGCCTGGATGGGGTCAGGCATAGAATGCGTCCGGTTGAATCTTCCGTGAGGAACAGACGCCCGCTGGACTTTTCACAGACCACGGATTCCAAGGTGCCCAGTCCCTCAATCAATACAGTCTGCTGACCGGTGACGGGATCGATGCGAACTACGCGGCCCCCGTGACCGGAGGCTTCGATGGCCACCGCCAGGGATCCATCCGGCAGCGGACAGATTCCTTCAATGGTTCCGAGCGAATGCGTTTGGGTCTGAATCTCCTGCTTTCGCTTAAGATCCCACCAGGTCAAGCTGCCCACCGACTCGTCACCGGCGATCATAATCTGATCCTCTTCCATCAGGGTCACCGCACTGAAAGAGGCGAGAGGGCCGTAATCCACCATCCACCACTGCTGGGTGGCGTCGCACGCCAGCACGCAGCTGTAGCCCCATCCGCGGGTTGCCTCATACGAGGAGCCGGCCAGGAACAGGCTGCCATTCCTGCTGAAGCACAGACTTTCCCAGGCGTATGGTTCCCCCAAGCGTGGCAAGGGCAGAACCGAGCCGGCATCGTAGCGGCCCGAGTTGTCCGGCGTGAACTTCAGGACCCTGCCGCGCGTGGAGTCCTCCACCACATAAAGGCTGTTGTCGGGGCCGAACGCGATGCCCTCCGGACTGACCAGGGTATTGTTCAGCCAGTGCTCGCGAGGGTGGTCCTCATCCAGCCACTCGGAAGGCACCTGATCGCTCATCCGGAATTTGCCTTCAATCACCGGTAGGGCGCGCCCTTGTCGAATGACCGAAATGCGGCCCGCGGACTCTTCGCTCACATAAAGTTCACCCGAAGTCGGATGAAAAGCCAGGCCGTCCGGCTGGGTCAATCCGGAGGCATATACGCTGAGCTGAAAGGACGGGAAATCCACCGGTGCCGACACGTGTTCCACGGCAAGCAGGACTGGCAGTGGTACGAGAAATGCACCCAGGAATGTCGATAGATATTTCATTGCAAGTTGCCCCCCAAGGCACAATGAATATGTACCTCGTTAACCGCATTGTGTATAGGTCTCAACCTTGATGAGCGCGATGCCATTCGGTCGCGCCCCAAATGCTAACTTGTTGATAATATGAATGATGTGCTCACCGTCCGAGGGCTTCGCTGGTTCAGCCCATCGGTTTTTGAACTCCAGTTGGATCGCGCTTCGATGCCGTTTGTTCCCGGCGATTGCATGGCTTTGTTTGGCGCCGATGGCCGGGTTTCACGTCCCTACAGCATCGCCTCGGGCAACACCGAGGAAACCTTGCGATTTCTCATCCGCCGCATGCCGGGCGGTGAAGTCAGCGATTATCTGGCGGGCGTTCAACCTGGACAGAATGTGCGTGTGAGCTCGCCCTTTGGCTGGTTTCGTCCCGGTGCACTGGCCCGGGAACGTCCATTCGTCTTTCTGGCTACCGGGACCGGGGTGGCGCCATTCCTTTCCTACTTGAGAAGTGCTCCACCAGCTTCGCCCAACGCCTTTCTCTACGGAGTTCGTCAGGCTGCGGATCTCGTGGACGCCGAATGGCTGCGTGCCCGCGCCAACGTGCAGTGTGCCGTTTCTCGCGAAACCGCACCGGGTTGCTTAGCCGGCCGCATCACGGGACTGCTGGATACCTTGCCGCTGCAGGAACCGCACGATTACTACCTGTGCGGGTTGGACACCATGATTGATGAGGTTACGGCATGGTTGGAGGCGCGGGGCATTCCGATCGCGCGCATCCATCGCGAATGTTTTTTTAATGCCACCTACGAACGCTGAAGGAGAATGCCATGCCATCGCCACTGCTCGACCAGCTCATGTCGGATAT
The DNA here is from genome assembly GCA_964441655.1 of uncultured Verrucomicrobiota bacterium. GTDB lineage: Bacteria > Verrucomicrobiota > Kiritimatiellia > CAIVKH01 > CAIVKH01 > CAYTVN01. Next base: position 5,064 of record CAYTVN010000256.1, read on the forward strand.
CAAACAGGCCATGAAGGATCGCGCCCAGGACAAATTGACCGCCCTGCGCACCCTGCATGCCCAGGTCAAAGATGCCACCGTCAATCAGGGCAAAGAGGCGACCGATGATGAGGTGCTCACCATCCTGAAC
>CAYTVN010000257.1:0-5173 GCA_964441655.1 uncultured Verrucomicrobiota bacterium
CCTGCCTGACCAGCACGGGCGGCGTGACCACCTGCGATTCCGGCGCCATGTCCATCGTAGTGGATGCCAACAAGGTTGTGTTCAGCGAAACCATCCGTCCGGGTCAGCAGCTCACCGGCAATTTGAGCGGGAGCGGATTCACGCTGGTGTCCACCTCCAGCGGGGGCGGCACCAACAGCACCATTCAGTTTGAGGGCAACGTGGTGGGCAACAAAATCCTGGGCTCCGTTTCGGGCAGCTCCAGCGATGGCGGCACCTACAGCGGTTCCTTCTCCGCCACCAAACAATAAGTCGCCCGTCAGCCTGTCTCCTGGCGACGTACCACGATCGCCGTGTTCACCGTGATCGGGCGCGCCGTTGGCTGGCCAGGGCTCGCACGTCGGGTGAGCATTCCGCCATGATCTGTGCGAACTCTTCCGGGCTCGCGGTGTCGCCCAGCAGGATGGAGAGCAGGTTGTCCACGGTGCGCAGAGTATCCACCGCAGCGGCGGGATTGCCCGCGGCCACATCTTCCGCGAACGGGGGGGACAGCCAGTAGAGCAGGGTGAGGTCCGGGTTGTGGCCCAGCGCGGTGAAGGCCTGGCGGGCGGCCCGGGACATGGCGACGGCATAGGGCACGCCGGGCTGTTCGGCGGTCATCTGCACGGTGGCTTTGCTCAGGGCCTCTTGAAACTTTTCCAGGCTGGCTCCATTCACGGGCATGATACTCGCGATGGCTGGCCCGGGTGCGGGTGTGGCGGCCGCCGGTTGCGCTGCGGGCTCGGGCGTCTCCCGAACCACCGGCGCGGTTGGCGCAGGTTGCTGTTCCGGCGCGCGGGTGCGGGCCTGAAAATGATAGGCCGCAATCACGGCGGCCAGGATGGCCGCGGTTAACAGGATGGTGCGCAAGGTTTGCATCAGGGCAGGAAGACGTGCGACCGGAAGTGGACGGGGTCGCCCAGTTGGTTGGTGATGACGATGCTGAGTTTGCCGCCGTTGGTCGGGCCGACCCGGTTGTAGCCCAGCGGCCACCACAGGCCTTCGACCAGATTGCTGCTGTAGGAAATGTCGTAGAGACGGCTGTTGGTCGTGGGTGGTCCGATTTCCACCACGAAGGCCGCGCCGGGCATGGCATTGCTGGAGACGATGCTGGTCTTGGAAAAGAACGAGGTGTCGTTGGTGGGGTTGGTGTCGGCCCAATATTCTTCGAGGTTGTTGAACCCGTCGTTGTCGCGGTCCTCGGTATCGCCGGAGTTGGGGCCGCTCAGGTTGAAGCGATCGCGCCAGCTCTGCGGAATCTGGCTGATGACGCCGTCGCGCACAATCTGCACCACCACGCTGGTGGAGGGACCGGAGCCGCCCGCGCCCTTCAGTTGCAGGCTATTGAAGAAGAAGTCGTAATCCGAACCCGACCCGGCGTTGTAGTTCCAGGCGCGGAAGTGAGTGATGACCTGGTCGCCGGAGGTGATCAGCGAACCCGTGTTGGTGCGCGTGCTGCCGCCCAGCGGGGTCACCCGGGTGCGGAACGTGTTTGCCGATGTGAGCGTGAATTCCACGTCCAGCCCGCCGCTGGTCCAGCCGATGTCGGTCGTGGTGCTGCTCATGCTGTAGTAGGTGTCGCCTCCGTTGAAGAAGAACTCCCACAACGTCGTGCCTGCCCCATTCTGTAGCGCCACGCCCGTGCCGCTACCGGCATTCAGAAATCCGTTGTCCATGCGGACCGAAACACTTTGTCCCACGGCGAGCGCATTGGTCAGCGCGCGTTTTGCTTCCGACAGATTGCCACCGTTGGCGTAGAGCCCCCACGCCGGGGTGTCGATGCTGACCGACGCGCTGCTGGCCATGAAGCGGCCGTTATCGCTCGGTGTGGCGGAGCTCGTGTAGAGCTGCCATGCGCCCCAACCGAAGCCTCCGTTGTCTGTAAAGGTCCATTCATCGCTATAGACGCTGTTGGTGCCGCTGTCGCTGGCGAGCACCGCGTTGCCCTCATTCGTGGCAGTGACGCGGATCAGGTTGGTGCCGATGCCGAGCCCGACGTCGTTTAGCGACCAGCCGAATCCGATGGGGCCGGTGCCGGTGGCGCCGGTCAGTTGGTTGCTCCAAGCCAGGCCGGTCCAGTTGTACGCATTCGCGACGCCCTGCAGCGTGTAGGTGGTGGTGGTCTCGGACACCAGGATTGCCATGGGCGGATTGGTGACGAGCAGGTCGGGTGGCAGCGGCTCGTTGTCCAGGATGGTCACGGTGTGCAGGGTGGGCGTGCCGAGGTCGGCGCCGACCAGGCTGCTCAGGCTGACGGAGAATGTTTCGGTGTTCTCGTAGATGCCGTTGTCGGTGAGAGCCACGTCGAAGAACTTGGTGGCCAGGTCGCCGCCCGCCCAATTCAGCGTGCCGTTGGTCGCGGTGTAATCCGAGCCCGCCAGCGCGGTTGCGTCGGTCGTGCTGAAGTTCACGCTGACCGTGCCGGTGGCCGAGCCGGTGCGGCTCACATAGACCCGCACGCTGCCCGCATTTTCAGCCACGCTGTTGGTGGCGGCGGTAAACTGGATCACATCGTTGACGTCACCGAAGCTCACGCGCAGCGCGGCCAGGGCGCCGGTATCGGGCAGCTTGATGCCGATGCGGCCCTCGCCGGTGATCAGCCAGCCCTGGGCGCCCGCGCCGAAGTTCGCCAGCTGGGGCAGGGGCGACCCGTTCAGCGTGACGCCGTAGACGACCGACGTGCCGGGATTCATGCCGTAGATGTAGAAGTCGCGGGCGCCCGTATTGTAGCTGCCCTGCTTGGCTTCCAGGGTGAATTCCCACGCGTTGGCGGTCCGGGTGCTGACCAGGCGGCGGCGGCTGTAGCCGGTGCCGAGGTAGTTGAAGGTTTCGCCGTCGTCTTCGTGCAGCGTGAACTCGCTGCTGCCGCTGGGCCAGCAGAAGATGTCCATCCAGCCGGGCTGGGTCTGGTTGGCGTATTGCATGGATGCGCTCATGGGGATGATGGCCCCGGAGCGCACGAACAGCGGGAGCTTGCCCAGCGGGGCGCTGACCGTGACCGTCTGGCCGCCGCCGTACTTGTCGCCGGCGGGCTGGCTGTTGGGCGCGCCGGACGGCCAGTAGTACCAATCCACGCCGGGCGCGTAGGGCAGGTAGACGGAGCGGGTGGTGTTGCCCTCGTTGTACACCGGGGCGGCCAGCACGAAGTCGCCGACCAGGAAATTGTAATCGCTCAGCTCGGAGTGCGTGTTGGCATCCGCGAAATAATCAAAAACCGGCGGCACATTCATGGGTTCGCCGGTCTGGGTGGACTGGTAGGCCAGTGTGTAGAGGTAGGGCATGAGGCGGTAGCGGAGCTTAATCAGGTCGCGCAGCTGGCTCTTGTAGGGCTCGCTGAAGCGCCATGGCTCGCGATCGGCCGCCGCTTTATCCGCGTGGTTGCGGAAGAAGGGGGCCAGGCAGTTGGCCTCGTAGGAGCGCACCAGCAACTCGGAACTCGGGGTGCCCGCAAAGCCGCCCACGTCGTTGCCGTACCAGGCCGCGCCGGAAATCATCGCGCCCATGCCAAAGCGGATGGTGGCCCGCTGGTAGAACCAGTTGGCCCGCGTGTCGCCGCTCCAGCTCACCCCGAAGCGCTGCAGGCCCGCGTTGCCCGAGCGGCTCAGCACGAAGGGCCGCTTGTTGCTGTCCTTGGCCAGCATCGTGTTGTAGCTCTGGCGCGCGCAGCGCAGGCCGAAATAGTTGCGCTCGTTGGACCAGTAGCGGCGCGAATCGGTGTTGGACGTGCCGAACTGGCCGTCCACCCACAGTAGTCCGTTGTGGGGCAGACTGTCGCCGCCCTCCGGCTCGGTCAGGTCATTCCAGATGCCGGAGAAGCCCACGTTGTTGAACCAATTTACGATGCGGCCCTGCCACCACAGGTTCATCGGTGTGCTGCTGAAATCGAACCACGACACGTTGCCCACGTAAATGCTGCGGGTGGCGGTGACGCTATTGTTGTCCTTGATGAAATGCGCCGCGGCGTTGGCATCGTTGTAGTGGTTGGGATCGCCCGGCTCCAGCCAGGGCTCGATCAGCGGGATCACCTTCACGCCCCGCGTGTTGCAGTAGCTCACCATGCCGGCCGGGTTGGCGAATTTGGAATTCATGGTCAGTTGGTGCAACTGGCCGTTGGCGAAATTGCCGTCCGCCGCCGCGTTCATGTAATCAATGTCGAGGTAGACCGCGTCCAGCGGCATATCGTCCACCGTGGCCTGGTTCGCGATGTATTCGACCCAGGACTGGCTGTCGTAGCTGAAGCGGGACAGGTGGTGGCCGAGGCCCCACTTGGGCAGGAAGGTCGGGCGGCCGGTCAGTTCGGAGTAGCGGTTGATGACCGTGGCCATGGTGTGCTGGAAACCGCCGCCGAAGAAAAAGTAATCCATGCGGCCATCGCCCGCCTCGAAGGAGTAGCGGGTGTCGGAGGACTGGTTGAACTTGAACAGGGGCCGGCAGGGATTGTTGAGGAACACGCCGTACACGAAGGCCGGATTGCCGCTCACCGCCGGCTGCACCCCGTAGAAGAACGGGATGTTCATGTAGGTCGGGTTCTGGAACTCGCCCCAGTTGTAGGTGCCGCTGTTCCAGCAATCGATTTCCTTGCCGCGCCGGTTCATGGGGCCGCCGTATTCACCGAGGCCGAAGTAGGCTTGGCCGGACGGCATGACCTTCTGGCATTTCAGCTTGGACGAACTGGTGCCGCGCTGGCCGGTGTAGTTGTAGGCCGAGTCGAAGGCCATGAAGTCATCCTGCAGCAGGTAGTAGCCGCCGTTCACATCCATGAAGTGAATTTTCAGCGGCGACTTCTCGATTTCCACCCGGACCTGGCTGGTCAGCAGCAGATACTTGGAACCCTGGTCGGTGATGGTGGCCGAAGTGAAGGGCCAATCGGCCAGTGGTTTGGCGATCATCGGCTGCGCCGTGTCGAACGGCCCCGCCCAATGGAAATTCACCCGGACCAGATCGGGCGCGTAGGGGGTGACCTCCACCGAGCCGCCTGTGCTCAACGCGAACGAAGCGGTGATGTGCCCGGACGGGCTGTTCGTCGTGATGGTCAACCCGGTCACGTTGCCCACCGTGGTCACGGCCGACCACGCGGACGAGGCCAGGCCCGTGCACAAGACGACGACCGCAAGCAACGCGCCCGTCAGCACGAAATACGTCGCAACCGTCAGAA
>CAYTVN010000258.1:0-5161 GCA_964441655.1 uncultured Verrucomicrobiota bacterium
GACCGGGTGGGCGCCTTGACAGAGGCCGGGCTGGCGCGAGCGCAGCTGGCCGTGGACCCCGGCATCGGTTTTGGCAAGACGGTTGAACACAACGTGGAGTTACTGCGCGGGATCCCGGCTCTGCTCCGTTTGGGACGTCCGGTGCTGATCGGGGTATCTCGCAAGAGTTTCCTGGGCCGGTTAACCGGGCGCGAGGTTTCGGATCGGCTGGTGCCCAGCCTGGCCGCGCTCGCGTATGCCGTGCAGCAGGGCGTCCATATCATGCGGGTGCATGACGTAAAGGAATCTTGCGAAATGGTGGGGTTGCTGGCTAAGTTCAGGCGACCGACGGAGCCGCCCGCGACATGACTTTTCTGGACCGCATGCTAGTGCCCGGCTTTAACGGCTTGATCGAGATTCTCGTTCTGGCCGTGTTGCTCTATTATATCTTTCTCTTTTTCCAGGGCAGCCGCGGCGCCCAGGTGCTGTCCGGTCTGGTCATGGTTTTTGTCGGGCTGCTGGTGCTGACCAACGCCTTGAAGCTGGACACCCTGAACTGGCTGTTGCAGCGCTTCACGGTTTATCTGGCCGTGGCCTTGCTCATCATCTTTCAGCCCGAAATCCGGCGCGCCCTGGCCCAGCTGGGGCGGCGTCACGTCTTCGGCAATTCGGTGAGCGAGCGAAGCCTGATTGATGCGCTGGTCAAAAGCGTAATGCAACTCGCGGAGGGCAAGATCGGGGCCCTGATCGCCATCGAGCGCGAAGTGGGCACGGTGCCGGTGCAGGAAACCGGGACACCGATTGACGGCACGGTGACCCCGGAACTGTTGCAGACCATCTTCTATCCCAACACCATCCTGCACGACGGCGGGGTGGTAATCCGGGGTGACCGTGTGGTGGCCGCCGGCTGTGTATTTCCGCTGTCCCAAAAGGCCGAGCTCAGCAAGTCGCTGGGCACGCGCCATCGGGCGGCTATTGGTTTGACCGAAGAGTCGGATGCCCTGGTGGTGGTGGTGTCGGAGGAGACGGGTTCGATTTCGGTGGCCTACAGGGGCCGCTTGCGCAGCGGGCTGGATGCCGAGCGGTTGGAGCGCTTCCTGTGCTCGGTGCTGTTGAAGAGCCGCACCGGCGTGCCCAAGACCGCCTCTTCGCGGGTGCGGCACTGGGTTGAAAATTGGCGCAACGGTCGCACGCGGACGCCGGTGGCCGCGCCGGAAAAGGAGTCCCATGGCGTCTGAGGGACGGACCATCATGGATGTGTTCCGCCACAACCGCGGGCTCAAAGTCGCGGCCCTGGCGGGGGCGGTGGTGCTGTGGTACGCCATTCGCGAAGTCACCAGCTTTGAAGCCAAGGTGCAGGGCGTGCAGCTGGACGTATTGATGGACCCCGGTTGGGCGGTGCTGGATCGCTCCATCGACGAAGTGGATGTGTTGTTTCGTGGCTCGCCCAGTGACATCCGCTATTTGAACCGGGACCAGATTCGCGTGGAGGTGGACTTGCGCGGGCAATCCGTGGCCGGCTCACGCGATGTCCGGTTGGGCCCCCGCAAGGTGCGGGCGCCGGGCGGGGTGCGGGCCGTCAGCGTGGACCCGTCGGAAATCACCCTGAGCCTGGATCGCGAGGGCGCCCGCGAGGTGGCCGTGAAGGCGGACATTGTGGGCAACACGCCGGACGGGTTCGAAGTGGAAAGCGTGGTGTGCACGCCACCCATGGTGCGATTGCAGGGACCGGAAGGACGGCTGGCCGGGATCGCCGAAGCCAAGACCGGTCCCATTGATTTGGAAGGCCGCCTGCGTTCCTTCACCCTGACCCGCACCGTGCTGTCGCCCAGCGAAACCTGGAGTGCGCGGGTGGAACCGGACCGGGTTCGCGTGGATGTAAAGATTGTGGAGCGGTCCACGCGCAAGGAAGTGGAGGGCGTGCCGGTACAGCTGGTGGTGCGTCCGGATACGCCCCCCATCAAGCTGGCAGCCGACGCCCGGGTCAAACTTTCGCTCAAAGGTCGCTCCGAAATCCTGTCCGGTCTGGAGGCAACTAATTTGAGCGCTTACGTGGACTGTACGGCCCTGCAGCCGGGCGAGGTGCGTGAAGTGACCATCTTCGCCCCGGTGCCCAGCGGGGTTGAGTTGCTGGGGGTGGAGCCAGCCCAGCTGCGCGTGGAGATGCGGGGGCCATGAGCCCGGGGCTCGGCCGAATACTCCTGGTCACCCTGGGCCTCGGTCTGGTCTTTGGCTCGGACGGCTGGAGCGAAACGACGAACGCCGCGTCCGGGCTGGAAGAGGTTGTCCTGCCCGGCGTGCAGCACATGGCGTTGGATCCGGAACTGGAAAATTTGATCCGGGCGGAGTCATTGATGAAGACGGGCGCCCGGGTGGAGGCGCTGACCCTTCTTCGTGCAGTGTTGAAGCGCGATGTGCATCACGCAAAGGCGCTCACCATGGTGGCGATCATCTTGACGGAGCTGGGCCGCCAGCGCGATGCCCTGCAGCTGTTCAAGCAATTGGCCGAGCAGAATTCGCAGGACTACGTGGTTCTCAACAACCTGGCCTGGTTGTTGGCCACGGCGTCGGAGCCCACGTTGCGCGATCCGGCGCAAGCCTTGGTGTGGGCGCGGCAGGCCCTTCTCCTGGCGCCGGACAACTACAGCGTGTGGAGCACGCTGGCCGAGGCGTATTATCGAAACGGGCGCTATGACCGGTCTCTGCGGGCCGCCCAAGTGGCGTTGCGCCTGGCTACCGAGCAAAAAGCGGATGGGCCACAGCTGTCCACGTATTCCGATCAGGTGCGGAAGAGCCAGGAAGCCGTCACCGCATTTTCGCTGCTCGACCCATGAAGGTATCCCTTCCCACCGTTCGGGTTGTCCTGATCGCGCTCGTCATCGCGGGTGCCGGTTGCGCCACGACACCCCGGGCGCCGCAGCCCGAACCCGCCCGGTTGATCCGCCTTGGTACGGTGCAGGTGGACCCGGACTTGCGCTGCGTGCTGGCCACCGGCTATGTGAATCAGGTGGAGGGCGCCATCGAACTGCTGGCCTGCGGACCGGGTGGCAAGGTGCATGAAAGCGTACTGGTCCTCGAGGTGAATCCGGTGGATTTGCAGTCGGCCCTGTTGCTGATCGGTCTGAAATCCGGCCCTCCCATGCGCGAACTGGGGATGGGTCCTCCGCAGGGCGATGCGGTCACCATCTGGGTAACCTGGGAGCATGAGGGCAGGCGGGTGGCACAACCGCTGGAGTCGCTGGCCTATGAGTGGAAAAAGAAACGGCCCCTGCGCACCGAGGGGTGGATTTTTAACGGCTCACTTTTTGAAGACGGAAAATTCAAGGCGCTGGCCGAGGAAAGTTTGATCGCCAGCTACTGGGATCCCTGGGCCATAATCAATGTCCAATCCGAACTCGGGGCGGATGACGAAGCCCTGTCCGTCAACCGGTCGGTCGTGCCACCGCTGCATACGCCGGTGACCCTTCTGCTGGAGCCGCGATGAGGAAGCTGATGCTTCTGGTCGGATTGGTGCTGGCGGGGGGTTGCACGGTCTCCGCACAGGGGTACGACTCCGCGACCGCGGGGCGGGAGGGACTTGTCCTGATCGCGAACCGGAATACGCCGGAAAGCGAGAGTCTGGCCCGGTACTACGCGGAAAAACGCGGTGTGCCCGCGGAGCGTGTGGTGGTGCTGGATCTTCCGACCGGTGAAACCATGAGCCGGGCGGATTACGAACAACGCTTGCGCGATCCGTTGCTGGCCGCCCTGCGTGATCTGCGCATGGTGGAGCAGGTACGGCGCGAGGCGGACCTGGTGGCCGAACACGACAGCGGATGGCACACGGTGAAATCCATCCTGCGCTACGTGGTGCCGGTGTGGGGGGTGCCACTTCGCATTGACGACACCAAGCCCTGGCCGCTGGAGAAGGTGGCCAACCTGGTCAATCACGGACTCCAGCGCGACGAAGCCGCGGTGGATTCGGAGCTGAGTCTGTTGCTGCGCGATGGCTATGACTTGCGCGGTCGGGTCAGCAATCCCCTGTACAACCAGTTGCGCTGGGAATCCAATGCGGGCGGCGCACCGCTTTTGCTGGTGTCCCGGCTGGATGGTCCCGATCCGGAAGGCGTGCGCCGCATGCTGGAGCAGGCGTGGCATGCCGAACAGTTTGGTCTGCAGGGGCGGGTCTATGTGGACCAGCGCGCGCCGCACCAGGATGACTACCAGGTCGGGGACTACTGGTTGGAAGAATCCGCGCTGCGCCTGCTGCGCGAGGGCTACGAGGTGTCGGTGGAGCGCACGGATGCGGTGTTGGGTGATCGTTATCCCATGGAGGGCGCGGCCATCTATCTGGGCTGGTACACCGGGCAGGCGGCGGGTCCGTTCCGGCAAACCAATTTTGTCTTCCGGCCGGGTGCGCTGGCCTACCACAATCATTCCGGCAACGCGGCCATCCTGCGCAGTACCACGGAGGGCTGGTGCGGCCCGCTGCTGGCCCGTGGGGCGGCAGCCACCGCGGGCGCGGTGTCGGAACCGTTCCTCCTGTACACCCCCCACATCTCCATCCTGGTGGACCGCCTGTGCCTGGGTTTGCCGTGGGCCGACGCCATGTACCTCGCGCTGCCCTGCCTGTCCTGGCAGACCACGGTGATCGGCGACCCGTTGTACCGTCCTTTCGCGGCCACGCTGGAGGAGCAGATTCGCCGCCTCGAAGAAGCCAGGGACCCGGCCGCGGAAGATGCCCATGTGCGCATGGCCAACCGACTGGCCCGCGATGGACGGCTCAACCCGGCCTTGCGTTATCTGCGCGAGCGGATCCGGTTGCGGCCGCAACCGGCGTTGTACGCCAAGCTGGCCGATCTGTACGCCCAGAACGAATTGGTGGAGGAGGCCATTCCGAATTACGACCTCGCGCTGACCACCGCCACCTCGCCGGAGCAGGCGGTCCGCATTGCCACCCGCTACCTTTCCATGCTGGATGCGCTGGGCAAGCACGAGGCGCGTGCGAAGGCGGAAGCGAAACTCCGCGAGCGCTGGGCGGGCAGCCCATTCCTGGACGTACTGCCCGGAGGCGCGAAGTGACACTGCCACGGTGTTTCGACAGCCACGCGCACCTGGATACGTTCGACCAGGAGGGTTCCCTGCCGGAGGTGCTGGCCCGCGCGCGGGCCGTTGGTGTACACCGTGTGGTAGCCATCGGCGG
>CAYTVN010000259.1:0-5131 GCA_964441655.1 uncultured Verrucomicrobiota bacterium
CTTTGTCTATGTACTCCATATTGTCCCGGAACAGGGCCTGGTCGTTGCCAAAATCGGCGGGATCAGAGTCCGGGGTTCGCTGGGTATAGGGCGTTGCTCCGCCTAATCCGTGGGGATTCATCAGGGAGTAGAAGAGATAAAACGGTTCGGTTTTCCTGGCGCACGCATCCAAACGATCCAGTACGTACTGTTGGAGGATATCGGGGAAGTAAACGCCCTCGGGCTTGGCGATTTTCACCACACTTTTCCCGGGCTCCTGTTTCCGGTAGAGGCCTGATTGCCAATAGAATCCCGTGCCCTGAGAAATGAATTCATCCAGCCCGGTAGGAATAATTTCCACATCTTTTCCGGCGGCTATCGTGTAATAGCCGGCTCGTTGCAAAAGCAGCGCCACCGAAGGACGATTCGGGCTCTGCGAGTAGTCATACATCCCATTGGCCGCGATACATCCATTGCGGAATGGATACTGACCCGAAAGGTACTGATAACGGGAGGGCGAGCACATGGGGCCGGCAAAACAACGCGTAAAGCGGAGGCCTTCCGAGGCCAGACGATCTATGCGCGGCGTCGCCTGCGCAAATTGCTCGCTGCCATAGCACCCGAGGCTGTCAGGCCCGGCATCGTCCGCGAGAATAAATACAATATTCGGGCGGGTGGACGATGCCGGCGTCGCCCCTTCAGCGTGCAGCGAACTTGAGGTGAGTGCGCCCAGCAGCAACAGTACCCCTGCATCTTTCATAGCTTAAACCTGCCTCCCGATAGTTCGCCCAACACGATGTCGCAAATAAGAATAATATGTTCGATTAATGGCTTTGTCAAAAAGAAGCCGGACGGAAGGTGGAATTTCGGCGTGGACCGCACGCTGAAACACTATTTCGCACGAAAGAGCATGCCGTCGTGCGTATCGCGGTAGGCGGCGGGCGGGACCTGACGGTACTGTTTGAACACTTTGGAAAAGTAGTAGCGGTCACAGAAGCCGGTCTGCTGGGCAATTTCTTCCATGGTAAGCGTGGAGCGGTGCAGAAGCGAAGAGGCGACTGCGATACGCCGACGGCAGTGCCACTCCTGGGGGGAGACGCCCACCTGTTCTCGAAAGAGCCGGATAAAGGCATTGGTGCTGAGTCGCGCCCGACCGGCTAAAACGTCGTTGCGATAAGTCCGCCCGGTATTGTTTTCGAGAAAGTCCATGATTTCCCGAATCCGGAGGTCGCGTGGCGGATGTTTGATATCCGCATCCGGGATCCGGCTCAGGATCGAGCAGGCCAACTGCGTCATCTGGCAGCAACTGCGCCGCACTGCGGCATCGCTCATCGTTTCTTCCTGAAGCCGGGCGATGGAATTAATGCTCGCCAGCTCAGGGCCGGTGATCGCGAATTTATACACCTTTGGCAAAAACCGGCTGTGGGAAAACGGGGTGGTAAATTCCAGGAAGAAGTGGTTGAGCTTATTGTTTCCAGACGCCTCGAAGGAGGTTTCCGGCGTGATAACCACCCAGTTCTTCGGCCCCAGGGGAACGTGCTCGCCGTTAAATATCACCTTCCATCCCGGCTGCGAATTCCACAGGCAGCGCCAGAATACCGTTTCCACGCAGGTCCAATTCCAGTCCGGGACACGCAACAGGCGGCAGTTCAGAAGATGAACCGATATATCTTCAAAGCGAATGCCCATGTTTGAATCCTACACAACACGAGTTTGTATCACCCATTGGATTGCCGACCAAATCAAATAGCATGGGGCTATTACATAAAGGCGTTCGCTATGAGGTATGGCTATTTTGATGACGCAAGATTTGAATATGTGATTGAGCGTCCAGACACCCCGCGCTCGTGGACCAATTACCTGGGAAGCAAAACGTTCGGGAGCGTAATCTCGAACAATGCAGGCGGTTATTCCTTCATTCATACCGCCGCGCTCGGCCGTTTCACGCGTCTCCCCTTCAATTCCGTACCGATGGATCAACCCGGTAAATACTTCTATATCCGGGACAACGAGAGCAACGACTACTGGAGTTCGTCCTGGCAACCAGTCGGGAAACCACTCGATGTGTACACGAGCGAGTGCCGCTTCGGGACGGGTTATGCACGGATCACCAGCGCCTACGCCAACATCCGGAGCGAGAGCACCTACGTCATTCCGCTCGGGCAGCAATTTGAATACTGGCGGATCAAGCTCACGAATACGGGCAAAGCACCACGCAAGCTGAGCCTGTTCACTTTCTGTGAGTTCGCCAGCGAGTGGAATATCTTCCAGGACCATTTCAACGTGCAGTACAGCGCCTACTGCGCGCAGTCGCGTTTCGAGGACGGCTACGTGGTGAGTACGTCCCTCGAAAACAACCCGGAGGACCCCGCGCATTTCAAAAACGGCGATCAGGGGCGCTGGGCGTGGATGAAGCTGCTGGGAGCCGAAGTTGCCGGCTATGACCTGAACCGCGAGAAGTTCATCGGGCTCTACCACAGCTACCACAATCCGCGCGCCGTGGTGACCGGGGAATGCCTTGGCAGCACAGCCTACGGCGACAATGCCTGCGGCGGAATGAAGGCCAACCTCGATCTCGCCCCCGGTGAAACACGCGAGATCATCGTCATGCTCGGCGTCGGCCGGGTAGAGCGCGATGCAAAAAAGGTCGTCGCGGAACTCGGCACCTCTGCCGCCTTGGAGCGCGAACTGCAAAAGGTGAAGGATTACTGGCACGACCTGCTGAAGGTCGTACAAGTCAGAACTCCGGACGAAGATTTTGACCACATGGCAAATGTCTGGGGCGCATACGATGCGCTGATCAACTTCTACTGGTGCCGCTCCGCCAGCCTGATCTATTCCGGCGACCATCGTGACGGGTTCGGTTATCGCGACACCATTCAGGATCTGATGGGCAGCATGCACGCCATCCCCGACCAGGTGCGCGAGCGCCTCGAATTCATGATCACCGGGCAGGAGTCCAACGGCGGCGCCATGCCCGAACTGAAACCCTATGCGCATACGCCGGGCAACATGCCGCTCACCCCCGCCGATCAGCAGCGCTCCGATGACTGCATCTGGCTGTTTGCCGCGATCAAGGAATACATCAACGAAACAGGCGACTGGGATTTTCTCAACAAGGTGCTGCCTTACTCGGACCAAGGCGAAGCCACGGTCTTCGGTCACCTGAAGCGCGCCCTCGAATTCAATCTCGAGCGCTCCGGCAAGCATGGCCTGCCCTGCGGGCTCTACGCCGACTGGGACGACGGTTTCCGTCTGGGCTTCCATGGCGAAACCGTGATGCTCGCCTTCCAAATCCGGCAAGCCTACGGCATCTATGCCGAAATGGCCGGAGAGCTGGGTCGCCCGGAAGAAGCCAGCTGGTCACTCGGGCAACGCGATCAACTCGATGCCAACCTGCAGAAGCACTGCTGGGATGGCGAGTGGTTCATCCGCGCCTTCCGCGAAAAGGGCGACAAGCTCGGCGCTAAAGAGTGCAAGGAAGGATGGATTTTCCGTCCGCCCCAGTGCTGGTCTGTCATAAGCGGAGCGGCGACGGACGAGCAGGCGCGAACCGCGCTCAACTCGGTAGATAAGCATCTCTTCACCGAATACGGCCTGATGGCGCTGCAGCCGCCCTATTACCATGCCGACTGCAAAGAAATCCGGGCCATGGTCCTGAATCCAGGCCAGAAAGAAAACGCCGGGATATTCAACCACTCGCAAGGGTGGACCATTATGGCCAACACCATGATCGGGGAGGGCGATCGCGCCTATCGCTACTTGAAGGCGTTTTTGCCCTCCCGTTTCAACGACAGCGCCGAGGTCCGCAAGATTGAGCCCTACGTCCACGGGCAAAGCACGGACAGCATCTTCAGCAAGGAGCCGGGACAGGGTCACCTTCCGTGGTTAACCGGTTCGGCCTCGTGGACGCACTTCACGATGCTTCAATACATCCTCGGCCTGCGCCCCGAACGAGCCGGGCTTCGCGTCGACCCCTGCATTCCGAGCACCTGGCCCGGCTTCACCGCCGTGCGCCGCTTCCGAGGCAAGACGATCTCCATCGAGGTCAAGAATCCTAACGCGAAAAACAAAGGCGTCACCCGGACAACGCTCAACGGCGAGGTCCTCGAGGGCAATCTGATTCCAGAAGAGAAGCTGCAGGCGGAGAACCTGGTCGTTTGTGAGTTGGGATAAAGGAACACTTTGTGACTGTTTACGTGGACGACACACGCATTCCGGTGGGAAGCAACATCACCATCAACAAGAGGTTGAATGGGCCGCGCGCCATTACGCACGTGATCCATGATATCGACGGCACGCACAGCCTGATCCGCGACTGGCCGCCCGTCATGAGCCTTTCGATGTGGTACGGCATGACCTGCCGCTTCACCGAGGATTTCGACTCGCAGGAAAACCTACTGAAGATGGTTGCCAAAGTCGGCGAACCTCTGGAGGAATTTGACGAAACCACCCGATTCTTCAATGGCTATTCCGCCATCACCCAGCTCGAGTACGGCATCCGCCGCGGCCTTCAGGAAGGAACCATTCCGGAAGAAAAGCTCAAGCTGACGAAGGCCGATCGCGCCGCCAACGCGGCGGTACTCGAGCGCCTCCGTTCGGGGCAGGAGCGCTACTACGATATCCAGGAGCGACCGGAAGTCATCGCGTTCATCGACAGCGTCACCCCCCGCCTCTTCCGCTTCTACGAAGAGCTGCTCTACAAGGCCAGCCGCGACAAGAACACGGAAGATGCCCGGAAACACCCCGAAAGATGGCGCGTACCGGGCAGCCTCGAGTTTATCACGTACCTGTTCAACCTTGGCCTCGAAAACCATTTCGTGACCGGCGCGGTGGTTTATGAGGGCGGCGGCATGCGCGAAGAAGTCGAAGTCTGCGGCTATGAAATCGGCCCCGGCAAAGTCATGGCCAGCCTGGAGGGCTCCAGCTGGGATAAAAAACTGCCCAAAGATGAAGTCATGGCCCGTATCTTTAAAGAGCGAAACCTCGATCCGCGCAACGTACTGATCGTCGGCGACGGACGCACTGAAATCAAAGCGGGCGCGGAAATGGGCAGCCCCACCATCAGCCGACTGCCGGTGGATGATCATCGTCAGAGGAAAGTTCACTCTGAACTCGGCGTGAACTATATCGTGCCGGACTACACCGATCC
>CAYTVN010000260.1:0-5116 GCA_964441655.1 uncultured Verrucomicrobiota bacterium
ATGATCTTGCACGGCGGGCACCAGGTGGCCCAGAAGTCCACCAATACCACGCCTTGCGAGCCCTCGACCTTTTCGGCGAACTGGGCCTCCGAAGTGATGATCAGCTCCGCGCCATGTTTGGCTTCCGCCGCCGCGGGCGCGGACTCCGCCGGCTGTTTGGCGCACGCAGACAACAAGCCCATGCCCGCCACGGCGGTCAGCATCAACCATCCCTGTTTCATCGGTTCATCTCCTGCGCCTTTCATGGCGCGTTTTCCAACAAGTCGCCCCGACGGGCTGTGCCATCCTCCAGCACGCCGTACGAGGCCGTTTCCTTGATCGTTAGTACGCGGATACGCCCGATAACCTTACCGGGTTTTACATCAATCACATTGCCGGTGACGGGATCGGTGACCGGCTGGGGCACCTCGCGCACCACAAAAAGCTGGCCTTCCTTGAGCCGGACATCCTCGCCTCCGTTGAGCACCACCTCGTTCCCGCTGACCTCGGCCACCCGGGGCTCCCACGGTCGGGGCGGAACTTCGTAGAGGATGCGCTTGACCGCGCGTTCCATGGCGCGCTCGGTGGCCCGGCCCAGCGGGGTGCGGAAATAGGCGTCGCCACCGAAGCTAAGCTGGCGGTAGTTGATGCCCACCCCCAGACCGCCCGCGGAGGCCTCGCCCTCCGCCTGTACGGACGAAAGCACCTCGCCGCTGGCCACATCGGACACCGTGATCACCAGGGCCACCCGGGCGCGCTCGCCCCGACCCCGGACCATGGCCTTGTCCTGCACGCCGAACCAGCCGGAGACATCGCCCACCACGGTAAAATCTGTGACCGCGCCTCGGATCAAGTACTGGGCGTTCTTGAGGCGACCCCGCTCCACCTTGCCTTCCGGACGGAACAGGCCCTGGCCCTGACGGTCCAACTCATTCACCACATCCCCGATGTGACGCCGCTCCAGCACCACCACCCGCTCGGTTTCCATGAGCTGGGCCACCAGCAGATCGGCCATGCCCTGGCCGAGATTCCATTGCCCGGAAAAACTGGCCTTGTTTTCAAAATCCATCACCGCCACCACCGGCTTGGTCACAGGGGCGCGCCGGCCCAGAAAGCCGGCGGACCCGGAAGGCGAGGTGCAGGAACACAAAAGAAGAAGAGTTCCAAGTTGCAGGCTCCAAGTTCCACGTCGAAGAAGTCGGGTCATGGCTGGACTTGGAACATGGGACTTGGAACCTGCAACTCGTCAGGCTTTCGGCATGTGCTGCCGGACCGCGGCCAGCAGATCTTCGGCGTAGAAGGGTTTGAGCAGCAGGCGCTTCACGTTCGGGAATTGCTTCAATTCCTCTTCCTCATAGTCCGGGTTGTCGGTGAGGGCAATCACGGGCGTGCGCGCGTGCTCGGCAGACATGACCATAAGCAGGCCGGGGCTGTTGACCACCGGCATCTGGAGGTCGAGCAACATGCCCTTGCACTTGGGGTCGCGCAACATGCGATAGGCTTCATCCACACTGAACGCGGTGCGCACCTCATAGGATTCGGCCTCGAGGATTTCCTTACAGAACTGCACCAGCATGGGATCGTCGTCTACAACAAGTATCATGGTTATCTCCGTGCTTCACTCTAGGGCACCCCCCGGACAATGTCACGCCGGGACAAACCCTGGGTGGTAAAAAGCAACGCGACCGCCGGAGCCGGAGCCCCACGGTCGCGTGCTGGAAACCGCCCGAAAGCGGCTTATTTGGACTTGCTGGCGTAGGCGGCTTTGGTGGCGCGCGCCTTGGCCTTCAAGCGTTTCTTGCGACGCAGGCGTGCCGCCTGCTTAACCCGAGTGCGTAAGTTCTGTCCCATAGTGCGGGCGGGTGTAGCAAAGGCAAGGGCCTCAGGTCAAGGCAGAGGAAACAATTCCGCCCAAAACCCGGGCTAGGCGAACTTGCTGAAGATCAGGCAGGCGTTGGTGCCGCCGAAGCCGAAGCTGTTGGACATCACGGTTTGCAGGTCCGCGTTATCCACACGCTGCCGCACGATGGGCAGGCCCTCGGCCTCGGGGTCGAGCTGCTCAATGTTGGCGGAAGCGGAGATAAACTTGTGCTCCATCATGAGCAGCGAATAGATGGCCTCGTGCACACCCGCCGCGCCCAGGGAGTGGCCGGACAGGGACTTGGTGGAGCTGATGGGCGGCACCTTGTCGCCGAACACTTCCTTGATGGCCTTCAACTCCTGCACATCACCCACCGGGGTGCTGGTGCCGTGGGCATTGATATAGTCCACCGGCCGCTGGACCGTAGCCATGGCCTGCTGCATGCAGCGTACCGCGCCCTCGCCGGAGGGGCTGACCATGTCCGCGCCGTCCGACGTGATGCCGTAGCCGGTCAGTTCGGCGTAAATCCGCGCACCGCGCTTCAGGGCGTGCTCCAACTCCTCCACCACCAGCATGCCGGCGCCGCCCGCGATGACAAATCCGTCGCGGTTGGCGTCGTAGGTGCGGGAGGCCTTCTCCGGCGTTTCATTGTAGCGGCTGGACAGCGCGCCCATGGCGTCAAACATCATGGAGGTGGACCAGTGCTCCTCGTCCGCGCCGCCCGCGAACACCACGTCCTGCTTGCCCAACTGGATCAGTTCCATGGCATTGCCGATGCAATGCGCGCTGGTGGCACAGGCGGAGCTGATGGAATAGCTGACGCCCTTGATTTTAAACGGGGTGGCCAGGCAGGCCGCCACCGTGCTGCTCATGCAGCGGGTGACCAGATAGGGGCCGACGCGCCGAATGCCCTTGTTGCGCAGGTTGTCCGCACCTTCCACCACCTGGGATGAGCAGGCGCCGCCGCAACCCGCCACGAGGCCGGTGCGCACATTGGAGATCTGGTCCGGAGCGAGGCCGGAGTCCTGGATGGCGCGCTCCATGGCCAGATAGGCATAGGCCGAGGTGTCGCCCATGAAACGCAGGACTTTGCGGTCAATGAGCGCGGACAGGTCGAGGTCAATGCTGCCCGACACGTGACTGCGGAAGCCCATATCCTTGTAAACCTGATTGAACTTTATGCCGGAGCGGCCCTCGCGCAAGGATTGCGTCACGCTGTCCCGGTCATGCCCGAGGCAGGAAATCACGCCCATACCCGTTATTACGACTCGTCGCATAGCATTCCGTCCTTCGCTAGAAACCGTCCGCATTGGTGAACAGCCCGACTTTCAGGCTGTCGGCGTGGTAGATGTCACGCCCGTCCACCGAAACCACGCCATCCGCAATGGCCAGGATCAGCTTGCGGTCAATGATACGTTTGATGTGCAGGGTGTAGGTCACCAGTTTGTTGGTGGGCAGAATCTGGCCGGTAAACTTGACCTCGCCCACACCCAGGGCCCGGCCCAATCCCTTGTAGCCCTTCCACGCGGTATAAAACCCCACCAGTTGCCACAACGCATCCAGACCCAGACAGCCGGGCATGACCGGGTCGTCCTTGAAATGACACTGGAAAAACCACTGGTCGGGGTGGATATCAAGCTCGGCCTTCAGCAGGCCCCGCCCGTGCAGACCGCCCTCGGGCTGGATATCCACAATGCGATCCACCATCAACATATTGGGCATGGGCAACCGGGGCGAACCGGGCCCGAACATGTTGCCCGTACCGCAGAAGAGCAATTCTTCACGGGAATATGTCGTTTTTACCGTCATAAACAGAGTTCCACCTTTATACCCCTTTACCGGGCGCAGGTCACGGATACATTGTTGACCCCGCGGAGGCGAGCTTAAGCTTTAGCCGGAAAGACGATTCCTAGAGCTGCTCCACCCCTAGATTTTTTGCCGTCAGGGACTCGGTGCGGGTCTGAATGGCGTTCAGGAAACGTCCGCCCATGGCGCCGTCGATGACCCGATGGTCGAAGGAGAAGCTCAGGTACAGCCGGTCGCGCACCGCGATCTGGTCCTCCACCACCGCCGGCACCTTCACGATGGCGCCCATGCCCAGGATGGCCACCTGGGGCTGGTAGATGATGGGAGTGCCGATGATGCTGCCGAAGGCGCCGAAGTTGGACAGGGAGAAGGTGCCCCCCTCCACGTCGTCCCGCTTGAGCTGCTTGGCGCGCGCCAGTTTGATCAGCCGCTCCAGGTCCTGGGCAATCTGCGCGAAGCTGCGCTGGTCCGCATTCTTGATGACCGGCACCACCAGGCTCTCGTCGGACAACGCCACCGCGCAGCCGATGTTGACCTCCTTGCGCAACACCAGGTTGGAGCCAAACACCGAGGCGTTGATGTTGGGGAAATCCCGCAGCACGCGCGCGGTCACATAGATCATCACCGCGGTATAGGTCATCTTGACCCCGTACTGCTTTTCAAAGGAGGCCTTGATCCGCTCGCGCAGGTTCACGATGTGGGTCATGTCCACCACATGCACCATGGTCACGTGGGCGCTGGTGTGGATGGACTGCACCATATGGTCGGCGATGGTGCGGCGGATGGAGGTCATGGGCACCACCGAACCCAGCTCCGCCACATCCTCCTGCCGCGGAAGGGGCGTACCCGTCTCGGCGGCAATGGAACTGGCGCCCACCGGGCGGCGGGAAATATAGCTCAGCAAATCCTGGCGGGTGACCCGGCCCTGGCGGCCGGTGCCGCGGATGGTCTGCAATTCCTGGAGCGAAACGCCATTCAGCAGGGAGAGCCGCAACACCACGGGCGACAGCCAGTCCCGGGTCAGCTCCGGCAGGTGGGCCGGGTCCAGGCCACGCCCGTTCCCCACCGCACTCACCAACTCCTGATCCGTATCGGCGCCCGCATGGGGACGGTGAGCCCGCGTTTCCTTCGGCGGCTCGGTATCCACACCGGCCAGGGCCGCGGCCTCCGGGGCGTCGCTTTCAATCATGCCCACCACCTCGCCCACCGCCGCCCTCGCGCCTTCGCCTTTCAGCAGGCTGGCCAGCCGGCCCGGCACCGGGCTCTCCACCTCCACCGTGATCTTGTCGCTCTCCACGTCCATGATCACTTCGTCGGCGGCCACCGCATCGCCCACGCGCTTGCGCCATTTGACAATGGTCCCCTCGGCCACACTCTGGCCCATCTGCGGCATGAGAATCGGAATGGTCTTCATGGATGGATTCCCGGGTGGGATGAAATTTGGGATTTCGGATTTCGGATTTCGGATTT
>CAYTVN010000261.1:0-5082 GCA_964441655.1 uncultured Verrucomicrobiota bacterium
AACACCATCAACTCGGCCACCTGCGCGTCCAGCTGCGCCACGCGCTCCCGCAACCGCTCGTTCTCGTCCAACAACACCGGGGCCGCGAGCGCTGCTTCCAAGTGCTCCGCCACCTCGGCCACCGAACCATCCGCCGCCGGCTCACACCAACCGGTCGGCGCCGGGAGGATACCCATCCACCCCGTCACCAGGCCCACAACCAGAAGGGCCTTCCGCACGACATCCGCCTACTTCAAGGTCGGGGTCTTGTCGGTCGCGTTGCCGTGCCGACGGAACACCCGCGTGGGAGAAAATTCACCCAGGCGATGACCGACCATGTTTTCCGTGACAAACACCGAGACAAACGACTTCCCATTGTGAACGGCGAACGTCTGCCCAATAAAATCAGGGGTGATGACCGAGCGCCGCGACCACGTCTTGATGGGACGCTTCTGGCCCGAACGTAGCATCTGCTCCACCTTCTTGAGGAGCTTCTCGTCCACGAAGGGACCCTTGCTGATAGAACGTGCCATGGCTTACTTTCTCCGCTGCAGAATGAACCGGCTGGTGGTTTTGCGCTTGTTGCGAGTCTTCTTGCCCTTGGTCATCTCGCCCCACGGGGTGCGGGGATGCCCACCGCCCGAGGTGCGGCCTTCACCACCGCCGTGCGGATGGTCAATCGGGTTCATCACCACGCCGCGTACGGTGGGACGAATTCCCAGCCAACGCTTGCGACCGGCCTTGCCTAGGGAAATATTCTGGTGATCCAGGTTGCCCACCTGCCCCACCGTGCCGTAGCAGTTTTCGCGGATCAACCGGATTTCGCCGGACGGCAGGCGCACCTGGGCGAATCCGCTTTCGATGGCCATGATCTCAGCCGACATGCCGGCGCCACGCACCAGCTTGCCGCCACGACCCGGAATCAACTCGATGTTGTGCACTGGCAGGCCCGCGGGAATGCGGTTCAACGGCAGGGCGTTGCCCTCGGTCGGCTCCACCGCGGGACCCGACACCACCGTCATGCCCACGACCAGGTTGGTGGTGGCCAGCATGTAGCGCTTCTCGCCGTCTTTATAGTGCAGCAGCGCAATACGCGCGGAACGGTTGGGATCGTACTCGATGGTGGCCACCTTGGCCGGGACACCGTGCTTGTCGCGCTTGAAATCAATCAGGCGATAGAAACGCTTGTGGCCGCCGCCGCGATGGCGAACGGTGAGCCGGCCGTACATGTTGCGGCCCGCTTTTGATTTACGCGTCTCCAGCAGCGACTTCTCAGGCGTGCTGGTGGTGAGCTCTTGAAAGTCAGCCAACTCGGTAAAACGACGAGCGGCAGTGACCGGACGATTGGTTTTGAGGGCCATGGCTTGCTTCCTTAGGTCAGGTCAATCTTGTCGCCCTCTTTGAGGGTGACGATGGCGCGTTTCCAGGAAGACCGGAATCCGATCTGGCCGCGGCGATTACGCTTGGCCTTGCCCTGGCGGTGGAGGGTGTTGACCCCCGTGACCTTGACTTTAAACAACGATTCAACCGCGCGCTTGATCTCAACCTTGTTGGCGTCATCCACAACTTCAAACAGGTACTTGTTGTCCTGCTCGCCCAGTCGGGAACCCTTCTCGGTCAAATCCATGCGCTTGATAATTTGCTGGGCCTGCCTCATGACGCCTTCTCCTGCGCGACGTCCAGACGGATCTGAAGCTGCTCCAACGCCGCCTTGCTGACCACCACCTGCGGATACTTCACCACCTGCAACGGATTCAGGTGAAGCGCCGTCGCTACTTCAACGCCCGGCAGGTTGCGGGAAGCCAGGCCGAGCTCGCGGCCCACCTGCTCCACCACCAACAGCGCCTTGGATTGAATCTTGAGACCCTTCAGAAATGCCGCCAGCGCCTTGGTCTTCGGCTCGCTGACCTGCACTTCGTCCAATACCATCAACTGGCCGGCCGCAATCTTGTCGGACAACGCGCGCCACAGGGCGAGCTTGGACGTCTTGCGATTCAGCGTCTTGGCATAACTGCGGGGCTTGGGCCCGAACACCACGCCACCGCCGCGCCACAGGGGCGACTGACGATAGCCGGCCCGGGCATTACCGGTGCCCTTTTGGCGCCACGGCTTCTGGCCATGTCCGGCCACTTCACCCTTGGTCTTGGTGCTGGCCGTGCCCGCGCGCTGATTGGCGCGAATCGTCACCACCGTCTGCTGTAGCGCCTGGCCACCGCGACGGGTGGACAACAGGGCGTCCGCAAATTCTACCTGGCCAACAGCCTTGCCGCTGGCGTTATGAACCGTCAACGAACTCATGACTTCGCCGCTTTCTTCACTGCTTTACGCACCATGACCAGAGCTCCCGTGGGCCCCGGAATGGCACCTTCTACCAACAGCACATTGTCGTCCGGACGGACCTGCACCACACGCAGATTCTGAACCGTGATATTCACGTTGCCCATGTGGCCAGGCATGCGCTTGTTCTTCATGATGCGCGCCGGCCAGGTACGCTGACCGATGGCGCCGATGCGCCGATGGGACATATGACCGTGGGATTGCGGACCGCCGCCCATGCGATGGCGCTTGACCACACCCTGGTAGCCCTGGCCCTTGGTAACCCCGGACACGTCCACGTGGGACACCCCTTCAAAGAACTTCGCGGTGACCGTCTCCCCCGCCTTCAGCTCGGAAGACGCGTCCACCAACATCTCCGCCACCTTGCGTTGCACCGCCACGCCCGCCTTCTTGAAGCGACCCGCCGAAGCCTTGCTCACCCGGCTTTCCTTCTGCGGAAGGAATCCCAGCTGAACCGCTTCGTAGCCGTCGGTCTTGGCCGTCTTGCGCTGCAACACGACGCACGGTCCGGCCTCGATGACCGTGACCGGCACATGCTGGCCGTTAGCGTCGTACACCTGGGTCATGCCCAACTTTTTGCCTATCAATCCCTGCATGGTCGTACTCAAATCTTAATGGTGATGTCCACACCGGCGGGCAGGTTGAGCTTCTTGAGTTCGTCCACCGTCTTGATGGTCGGCTCAATGATGTCCAACAGTCGCTTGTGCGTCCTGATTTCGAATTGCTCCATGGACTTCTTGTCCACGTGAGGGCTCCGGTTCACCGTGTACCGCTCGATCTTGGTCGGCAGCGGAATGGGACCGGCGACCCGCGCGCCCGTGCGCTTCGCGGTCTCGACGATGTCGCTTGCGGACTGATCGAGCACGCGGTGGTCGTATGCTTTCAACCTGATTCTTATTCTCTGACCGGTCATGGGCCTACCTATTCAATATGCTCTCTTGCAAATGTTGCGGCACCACATCAAAGCGCGCCGGTTCCATGCTGTACACCGCGCGCCCCCGACTGATCGAGCGAAGGCTGGTCGAGTATCCAAACAACTCGGCCAGCGGTATCTCCGCCTGTATCACCTGGGCACCTTCCTGCGGCACCATCTCTTTGATGCGACCGCGACGCGCATTCACGTCACCAATCACATCGCCAAGATGCTCATCCGGCGCGATGATCTCCACCTTCATGATGGGCTCTAACAGAGCAGGCTTGGCCGCGCGCGCAGCATCACGCAAGGCCATGATTGCCGCTGAGCGGTACGCCACCTCTGTCGAATCCACCGGATGGAAGGCGCCGCTTATAATACGGACGGTCACATCGATCAAGGGGTAATTTCCAATTATTCCTGTGAGCAGCCCGTCCCGCAGCCCATCTTCCACAGAATCGCGGAAAATGGCCGGTATTTGCTCTTCTGTGACGTCAAAAATAATTTCGCTTCCCGCCCCTCTTTCGCGGGGCGAAACCGCCACCCGCACCCCCGCGAAGTGACCATGCCCTCCGATTTCACGCTGGAAAATGTGCTCGCCCTGGCCCTCCGCCGTCACCGCTTCCCGGTACGCCACCATGGGTTTGCCCGCGTTGGCCTGCACTTTATATTCCCGGAACAGGCGGTCTTTGATGATTTCCAGATGCAATTCGCCCATGCCGCTGATCAGGGTCTGCCCGGTGTCGGCGTCCTGCTTAATCATGAAGGTGGGATCTTCATCGGCTAGAGCTTGCAACGAAGCGTGCAGCTTGTCGCGATCACCCTGCGTCTTGGGCTCGATGGCCATGGCAATGACCGGCTCGGGAAAAATAATCCGCTCCAGCAGGATCGGATCGTTCTCTGCGCACACTGTATCGCCCGTGGTCACATGCTTGAGCCCCACCGCAGCGCCGATCTCGCCGCTGTATAACTCGTCCACATCCTGACGCTGGTTGGCGTGCACACGCAGCAGGCGCATGATGCGTTCCCGTTTGCGGGTGCGCGGATTGAAGATGTTGGCGCCCTTCTTGAGCACACCCGCGTACAAACGCAGATAAATCAATTTGCCCACGTAGGGATCATTGGCCACTTTAAAGGCCAGTGCGCTCAGAGGTTCAAAATCACTGGCCTCGCGCCGCAACGGCTCCAGGGTCTTGATGTGATGACCCTCCACCGCGGGCACGTCCAGTGGCGACGGCAGGTAGTCCACCACCGCATCCAGCAAAGGCTGGATGCCCTTGTTGTGCAGCGACGTGCCGCACAGCACGGGCACAAAGGCTCCCGCCGTGGTGAGCCGGCGCAGGCAGGCCTGAATGACCTCCGGCGCCACATTGGAATCTTCAAGGTAGGCCTGCAGCATGGCTTCGTCGCGCTCGCCGAGTGCCTCCACCAACTCAAGGCGGGCCTGCTCCACCGCAGCCTGGTAATCCGCCGGGATCCCGGTGACGGTGAACTCCACACCCTGGCTTGCCTCGTCAAAGGAATAGGCCTTGCGATGGACCAGGTCCAGCACGCCGCGGTGATCCGCCTCCTGGCCCCAGGGCAGTTGAATGGGATAGGCCGGCACGGCCAGCCGCTCGCGGATGTGTTTGACCACCCAGGCAAAACGCGCCCCCATGCGGTCGAGTTTGTTGATGAAGGCCAGGCACGGCACGCGGTACTTCTTGGCCTGCCGCCAAACTGTTTCGGATTGCGGCTGCACACCCGCCACCCCGCAGAATACACCCACCGCACCATCCAGAACACGCAGGGAGCGTTCCACCTCCACGGTGAAATCCACGTGGCCGGGAGTATCGATGATGTTGATCTGGTGG
>CAYTVN010000262.1:0-5069 GCA_964441655.1 uncultured Verrucomicrobiota bacterium
CGCGGCGGAAGTCAACAGCGTCATCGCCCACGCCCTGGCCGGGGAAGAGGTCGGGTTGCTGATTGACGGCAACCGCCGATTCCCCATCGTGGTGCGCCTGGACGAGGACCTGCGCAAGCGGGTGGAGGTTATGAAGACGCTGCCCCTGCGCACGGAGGATGGCGGATTGCTCCAGCTCGGGCAGGTGGCCGACTTCCGGGTGGAGGAACAGGTCAGCACCATCGCCCGCGAGTTCGCCCAGCGGCGGGCTGCCATCATGGTCAACCTGCGCGGGCGCGACGTGGAGAGCTTTGTGCTGGAGGCCCAGGCCAGCGTGGCCAAGTCGATCCAGTTGCCCCCCGGCTATGCCATCGAATTCGGGGGCCAGTTCAAGAACCTGCAGGAGGCCCGAGCGCGCCTGGCCGTGATTGTGCCGGCTGCCCTGCTGGTCATCTTCGTGCTGATCTTCTTCGCCTTCGGCAGCATCCATCAGGCCCTGGTGGTGTTCACGGGCATCCCGCTGGCCGCCACCGGGGGCATCCTGGCCCTGTGGCTGCGCGGCATGCCGTTCAGCATTTCCGCGGGCATCGGTTTCATCGCCTTGAGCGGGGTGGCCGTGCTCAACGGGGTGGTCATGATCACCTACTTCAACCAGCTGCGGCAGAAGGGGCAGGAGGTTATGGCGGCGGTGATGGAAGGTTCGCTGACCCGGCTGCGGCCGGTGCTGATGACCGCGCTGGTGGCGAGCTTCGGCTTTGTGCCCATGGCGGTGGCTACTGGGGCGGGCGCGGAGGTGCAGCGTCCGCTCGCCACCGTGGTCATCGGCGGCATCATCACCTCCACCCTGCTGACCCTGATCATATTGCCCACGCTGTATGCATGGGTGGAAAAGCGAAACAAGAAAAAGGAAGGAATCGAAGCATGAAAAAATGGATGGCCCTGATGGCCTTGCTGGCGGTGACCGTGCAGGCGGGCGTGGTGGGTGGACCCCGGGGTGGCAAGCTTCTAGAGAATGAGGCGCCCCGCGCCGAGTTCTTCGTGAATGCCGAACGCAAGGTGGAGGTTCGCTTCTATGACGCAGCGCTGAAGGTCGTACCGCCGGGCGAGCAGGTGGTGAACGTCATTGCCGAAGCGCCCACGGGTAAAGCCCGGCTGAACTTACAGCGGGTGGGCGATGTGCTGACCTCTGCGGAGGCCTTGCCTGCGGGTGACGGCTACCTGATCGTGGTGCAGATCAAGGCGAACCCGGCTGGAAAAACCCAGAACTTCCGGATCACCTATCACGCCGAGCGCTGCGGGGAATGCCAGCGGGCCGAATATGCCTGCACCTGCGAGCACGCCGGGGAAGAGGAAGACGGGCAGGCTCACTAAACTACAGCGCGTGTGTATTTTGCATTGAACAGAAGCCAACGGAGGTAGCGAAGAAAAAAAAAGCCCCCGCCTTCGTTCTCTTCGCTGCCTTCTGTTTGATCCGAACTCAAGTCTTCAGGCCAATTTCGCCGCCCGGCCGGTGGTGGAGCCATGATTGTGATCACCTTGTTTTCGTAGGTGTGTGGAACGCACATAAATTTGTAGTCCGACTTCATGGCGTACCATGCGTCGTTTCGCTCACGCAAAAAAGCGAGCATTGAGTTGGTATTCCTTGTCGGTTCCTCAGGATCGTAATGGTCTACGGCTGGAAGTGAAGAAGGATGAATTATACCGGTAAATACAGCGTCCGCGGCATGGATTGCGCGGAAGAGGTCAATGCGCTCAAGGGCACGGTCGGCAAGCTGAAGGGGGTGACCAACCTTCAATTCAACCTCCTAGACGGCGTAATGACGGTTGACTATGACGCTGATGTAATCAGTGACTCAACCATCCTGCAGTCAGCACGTGAGGCGGGGCTCGAGGCGAGCGTATTCGATACCGCTAAGCCGCCTAACGCCAGTGATCGTGAAACAAGTTGGTGGAGCGCACGCGGTCGAGCTCTCATGTGCTGGTCTTCCGGCGCATTCATCATCATGGGTTTGGTATCACATTCCATGATGCACGGCGGATGGATCCATGCGATGGCCGGTGGCGAGAGTGTTTCGCAGCATATATTTCCACCGCTGGTCATTTTCTTTTACACCGCAGCCATCGTCACGGGCAGTTGGTTTGTTGTTCCCAAAGCATGGTCGGCCGCAAGGCACATGAGGGCGGACATGAACGTGCTCATGTCTGTTGCCGTCGTCGGAGCGATGATTATTGGCGAATGGTTTGAGGCCGGAACGGTTGCCTTTCTTTTTTCCATATCCCTCCTTTTAGAGTCGTGGAGTGTTGGCCGCGCCCGACAGGCGATTCGCGCCCTGGTCAGCCTTACGCCGGTCACCGCGCGCTACCTCTGCGAACACCATGGCAACATCGAGGAAAAGCCTGTTGCCCTGGTGCCACTCGGCGCCATCGTCATGGTCCGGCCGGGCGAGCGAATTCCTCTGGATGGCGTGGTAACCAAGGGGAGCACGTCGATCAACCAGGCCCCCATTACCGGTGAATCCATGCCCGTGTCCAAAAAAGTCGGCGACGAGGTCTTTGCTGGCACAATCAATCAGGACGGTGCAGTCGAATTCAGAACCACCAAGAATGCTTCCGACACAACGCTCGCCCGAATTATCAGCTTGGTGGAACAAGCCCAGTCGCGGCGCGCTCCCGTGGAACAATGGGTGGAAACTTTTGCCCGCTATTATACGCCTGCGATGATGCTGCTGGCGCTTGGGATTGCCTTGATCCCTCCCATGTTTGATGGGCAATGGGAAAATTGGTTTTATGATGCGCTCGTTATACTCGTCATTGCATGTCCTTGCGCGCTGGTAATCTCCACGCCGGTCAGCATCGTTGCCGGGCTTACCGCGGCAGCCAGGGCGGGCGTATTGATCAAAGGCGGCGTGTATCTGGAGGCGATGGCGAATGTAAAGGCGTTTGCCATGGATAAGACCGGCACGATAACCCGTGGGTCACCGGAGGTGCAGGAGATTCTTCCTTTCAGCGGTCACAACCGGCAGGATTTGCTGGCGCGGGCGGCCGCGCTGGAGACGCACAGCGAACATCCGCTTGCCGCAGCGGTTCTGAGGGCGGCACGCGCGGAAAATGTTCAGCCGCTCGTAGCGGAAAACTTTCAAGCGCTCAAAGGCCGGGGTGCGGAGGCCTTGATCGATGGCCGCAACTTTTGGGTGGGAAGCCACCGTCTTCTTCATGAAAAAGGCGGGGAAGATGCCGCGATGCATGCCGAGGCCCAGCGCATGGAAGATGCCGGGCACTCCGTGATGGTCATTGGCAATGATAGCCATGTCTGCGGTTTGATTAGCGTGGCTGATGTCGTGCGTCCGGAAGCAGCAGCAGCGATTCGCGGCCTGGCGATGGCCGGTATTCAACATCTGGTCATGCTCACGGGCGACAACCGGGGCACAGCGAATGCGGTCGCCGGCGCGGTGGGCATCAAGGATGTGCGCGCCGAACTGCTGCCCGAGGATAAATTGAAGGCCATTGAGGAGATTCTCGAAAAGTACGGGGCTACCGCCATGGTGGGTGATGGCGTTAACGACGCGCCGGCGTTGGCCATCGCCAGTGTCGGCATTGCCATGGGAACGAAGGGCAGTGACGCGGCTATTGAGACGGCTGACGTCGCTCTGATGACCGATGATTTGTTGAAGCTGGCCTGGCTGGTCGCGCATGCGCGGCGTTCGTTGCGCGTCATCCGGCAGAACATATATTTTGCCCTGAGCGTCAAGGTGGTGTTCATGATCCTCGCCATGCTTCAGATGGCCACGCTTTGGATGGCCATAGCCGCGGACATGGGATCATCCCTGCTTGTCGTATTCAACGCGCTCACGCTGTTAAATGAGTCATCAAACAAGAGCAGGTAGCCGGTAAAAGGCGCGTGGCAGGAGCCCCTGACTTTGTGAATTGATATTTTATGGATGGAATCGATTCCCGGCCCGCGAGAATCGGAAGGGTCGATCAGGGTGTGAACGTCCTTGCCGTGGTACCGTCCGCAACGAGGTGTCGGCAGAAGTTGCAACTATGTGCTGACCCTTTCACCTTTGATTACGGCGCGGTGTAGACGTGCTGGGGAGACGTGCTGGGGTCGAGTCTTCACAATTCACACTCACCGCTTTTGGGCATGGAAAGAGCGAGCGAATGCAGCAAGCGGACTGGATTAATGTATGATGCGATCTGGAGCATGCAGTGCTCTGCATCGCGAATGTGGCAGGCTGACCATGTTGCCGACATGAGCCGGATTCTGACAACCGCTAACCGCCAGCGCAATCGCCATCACGCAGTCATCGTGAAACCCGCTCGGTGCGCTGTAGGTGATCGTCCCATTCGCCCCGATGGCGTACTCGTACCGCTTCATCTCGTCGGTCAGTACGACCCACGCTCTGGGCCATGACACCGTCCGTTGCTCCACCGCGACCACGAGCCGTTGCACCAACTGGGTCTTTACCAGGTTGGTGAACTTCACCGCCTCGATGCGTGGCCAGACACGGGCTAGGTCGTCGTAGATCGGGTCGCCGACACCCGTGGCGTCCATGACCAACAGGCCTCGCCATTTCCGGCAGAACGCGAGGATGCGCTCCTTCTGGATCGGCCAGTCGAGCCGGTTGAACCTCTCCATGTCCACACATGCGCCGGTGGTGCGGTCCATGGCGATCAGGACGGTAAAGTCCGTGTGCTTGGCGATGTCGCAGCCGATGGCGATGTCGCCCGTCGGTTGCGGAGCTTTATCAATGAGACACCCCTCGATGTTGTGGAACACCCCCGCCGAGTCCTCCAGGAACTCGGCCTCGTATTCCTGACGGAACACGTCGCTCGGCAACGTGCGACGGGCCTCCTCGTATTCCGCCTCCGGGAAGTACGGGTTGGCCTTGCTTGGGAAGCTGAACGCGGCGTAGTCCTTCTCTGTCGGGTCTTTCCCCCGGGTGAACAGGTCGTAGAACCAATTGCGCCCGCGCGGGGTGCTGATCATCAGGGCCCAGCCGTTGGTCTGGCTGATGGTGGGCCGAATGGTGTAGTGCCAGGTGTCGGGATCGATCCGGGCCGCCTCGTCCAACAGGATGCCACGGAACCCC
>CAYTVN010000263.1:0-5012 GCA_964441655.1 uncultured Verrucomicrobiota bacterium
GGCCGGCGTGCGGTGGGCGGTGGAAATGGCCACGGGCAAGGATTTCTACACGGGCAAGAAGCAGGACAAGATCCTGAGCCCGGCCCAGGCCATCAACACGGTGAGCGGCGGCGACCTCGAGCAGCTGTTGTTCCCCATCTTCAATCCGAAGTCGGAAGCGGTGGCGGACAAGCTGACCACCGGTCTCCCGGCCGGCCCGGGCGCGGCCGTGGGCAAGATCATCTTCCACGCGCACGAAGCGGAAGCGGCGGTCAAGGCTGATGCCAAGGCGCAGGTGATTCTGGTCCGCCACGAGACCTCCCCCGAGGACGTGGGCGGCATGTGGGCGGCGCAGGGCATCCTGACCTCCACGGGCGGCATGACCTCGCACGCGGCCGTGGTGGCGCGTGGCTGGGGCAAGTGCTGTATCGCGGGCGCGGGCACGCTGCAGATTGATTACGTCACCAAGACGGTCACCTGCGGTACCACCGTGTTGCGCGAAGGCGACTGGATCAGCCTGAACGGCTCGACCGGCATCGTGTACAAGGGGCAGATTCCGACCGAGGCCAGCCCGGTGGTGGCGGCGATCGTGGGCGGCAGCAAGGAATCCCAGAAGCACGCCATCTTCAAGATGTACAAGCAGATATCGGACTGGGCCGACCAGTACCGCAAGATCAAGGTGCGCACCAATGCCGACACGCCCAAGGATGCCGAAATCGCCATCCGGTTTGGCGCGGAAGGTATCGGCCTGTGCCGGACCGAGCACATGTTCTTCGAAGGCGACCGCATCTGGGCCAAGCGCGAGTTCATCCTGGCCGAGACCAAGGAGACCCGCGAGAAGGCGCTGGAGAAGTTGCTGCCCTATCAGCGCAGCGATTTCGAAGGCATCTTCGAGGCCATGGACGGCCACCCGGTGACCATCCGCCTGCTCGACCCGCCGCTGCATGAGTTCCTCCCGCACGATGCCAAGGGCCAGGACGAAATGGCCCGCCGCATGAACGTGCCGGTGGAGGTGATTCAGAAGCGCGTGAAGCAGCTGCACGAGATGAACCCCATGCTGGGCCATCGCGGCTGCCGCCTGTCCGTCACCTATCCCGAGCTGATCATCATGCAGACCACGGCCATCATTGAGGCCGCCTGCAACGTGGGCAAGAAGCGGGTGAAGGTGTTGCCGGAAATCATGGTTCCGTTGGTGGGCAGCAAGACCGAGCTCGATTACTGCGAGCAGATCATCCGCCAGACCGCGGACGCCATCAT
The DNA here is from genome assembly GCA_964441655.1 of uncultured Verrucomicrobiota bacterium. Lineage (GTDB taxonomy): Bacteria > Verrucomicrobiota > Kiritimatiellia > CAIVKH01 > CAIVKH01 > CAYTVN01. The sequence continues at coordinate 1,237 of CAYTVN010000263.1, forward strand.
CAAGACCCGCAAGTCCAAGGTGACCTACATGGTGGGCACCATGATTGAAGTGCCGCGTGCAGCGGTGACGGCGGACAGCATCGCCGAGACGGCGGAGTTCTTCAGCTTCGGCACCAACGACCTGACCCAGATGACCTTCGGGTTCAGCCGTGACGACATCGGCGGGTTCCTTCCCGATTACCTCGAGAAGAAGATCCTGCCCGTGGATCCGTTCGCGAGCCTGGACCAGGGCGGCGTGGGCAAGCTGGTCGAGATGGCGGTACAGAAGGGCCGCGAGACGCGTCCGGGCCTCAAGTGCGGCATCTGCGGCGAACATGGCGGCGACCCCAACAGCGTGAAGTTCTGCGCCAAGGTGGGCTTGAACTACGTCAGCTGCTCCCCGTTCCGCGTGCCGATCGCGCGGTTGGCGGCAGCCCAGGCGGCCATCAAGGCCTGATCGTGAATAATCGGATCCGTTGATCCAGAAGGGGCGCGTGCAAACGCGCCCCTTCTTTTTTATAGTGCGCGGCAAAGGAGGCAGACGGGTATGAACTGGTATTATGTGCGCGGCGGAAATCGCAACGGGCCCATTGATGACGACGCATTGCGGCGTCTGATTGCGGTGGGCGAACTGAAGCCCAACGATCTGGTGTGGAACGACACCATGGGCAGCAAGTGGGTGGAGGCGTTCACCGTGCCCGGATTGTTCAACCGTCCGGAATTTCAGGCCCCGTCGGCCGCGCCGGCCTCGCTGTATCAGGAACCCGCCGCGGCGGCCCCGGCCCCGGCCGGCGCCGGGGTGACCGGACAAACGCCCAATCGCGAATTGATGGCCCGTGCCCGCGCCTCGTTGCAGGGGCAATGGGGGACCGGCGTGGTGGCGACAGTTATATTATACGCGCTGCTAAGCTTTCTATGCTGTGGCGTATTGATTATCTCAGGGCCGCTTTGTCTGGGCATGACCGCCCTGTTTCTCTCGATCGTTCGGGGCCGCGGCGAAGTTGGTCAGTTGTTTTCTGGGTTCCAACAGTTTGGCCGCGCAATCGGCGCCTATCTGTTGATGTTTTTCTTCATCTTTCTCTGGTCGCTGCTTTTCGTTATTCCCGGCATTGTCATGACATATGCCTATGCGATGACCTTTTTCGTGATGGCTGATGATTCGGAGGTCGGCCCTCTGGAGGCCATCCGGCGCAGCAAGACAATGATGCGCGGTCACAAATGGAAGCTATTCTGTCTTAACTTCCGATTTCTTGGGTGGGCCCTTCTAGCCTCGTTGACTTGCGGAATAGGCAACCTTTGGTTATTGCCGTACATGCAGGCCGCCACCGCCCACTTCTACGAGGACGTGCGGCCGCGGACCACGGGCGCGGGGTGACCCTCGCTTGCCTGTAGGCGGGGTTCGGGTCTACTCTACACGCGATTGCCATTGGAATTGCCGTCATGCATGAAAGCTTCCATTTACCTGGCTACGACATCCTCGAGAAAATCGGGGAGGGCGGGACGTCGTCCGTGTGGAAGGCCCGCCAATTATCCCTCGACCGGCTGGTGGCCATCAAGGTGTTGGATTCGGCTTTGCAGCTGGACCCGGCGGCGCTGACCCGTTTTCGGCAGGAAGCACAGGCGGCGGCACGCCTCAAGCATGCGTCCATTGTGCAGGTGTACGACACGGGGGAGATGGATGGCCGGCCCTTTCTGGTGATGGAGTATGTGGATGGCTACACGGTGGGCGATCTCCTGCAGCGATCCGGCCCCCTCACCGAGAGCAACGCGCTGCTGGTGACGGAGGCGGTGGCGCACGCCCTGGCCTATGCGTGGGACAAGGACTGCATTATCCACCTCGACATCAAGCCCGACAACGTCCTGGTGGAGAGTGATGGCGGCATCAAGGTCACCGACCTGGGACTGGCCCGCTTCATCGGCATGCAGCGGCGGCGGGCCGAGGATGACATCATTATCGGTACGCCCAACTATGTCTCGCCCGAGCAGGCGGAGGGGATGGAGGATCTGGATTGCCGGACGGACATCTATTCGCTGGGCGCCATGCTGTACCATCTGGTGACGGGTCGCCTTCCGTTTGCCGGGCGGCCGGGCAGCAGCGCGATGGATGCCCATCTGTCGGAGTACCTGCCCGACCCCATGGAGTTGAATCCGGCCGTGTCGTCGGCCACCGCCTGGCTGATCGAAAAAATGATGGCGAAGAACCGGGCCTACCGGCCCCTGTACTGGAGCCTGGTGCTGGCGGACCTGGCCGAAGTGAAGCAGGGGCGCATGCCCCGGCCGCCTCTGCCGGAAGCCGGGATCAGCACCGTGTTGCGCTGCCCCGCCCGCGTCGTGCCGTTGCCCGCGCCGCTACCTGTGCCGGCGGTGACGACGAACGAAACGGAGGCGCCCAAGCGCATAGTAGTGGTGAAAGCGGCGGCGTCCACCCAGCCCGGCCTGCAAAGCATCTACGATGACCGGGGTTTTGGTCGCGCGTTGGCGCAGCTGCTGTTCCTGGTCGTGGCGGCGGCGGGCGTGGGCGTTTTCTTCTATCTCGATATGCCCCATCGCATCGGACTGCGACCGCCGCCGCCCCCTCCGGCGCCGGAGGTGGTTCCACTCGTGACCCGTTCGGCGGTGGTCCCGGCTCCGGTTGTCGAGGAGGCGCCTCTGCCGGAAATTGACTGGGGTGATGAAGCGGTGGCGGAGCGGCCGTCCAGCGGCATGAAGGATGGCGTGGTGGTCTGGGACAACGCCGACTTCAAGGAAGGGGCCCGTTTGTTCAACGACGCCTATGCGCTGTACATGGATTTTCAGAAAACGCGGGCGCATCGCGACCAGCTGCCGCGCGTCGAACGAGAAGTGCGGGAGGCCCTGCGCAAGTTTGAATCCGTGAAGAACGTGGCGCCGCCCGACGTGGACATGCAGAACTACATCCAACAATGTTTTCACCTGATTGCGGATGTGCGTCATTCCACGCTGTTGCAGCATGATGAACCGGCCCGGGTGCCGGAGCGGCCCGCTTTGCCCGCGCCTCCCAGCAGCGTACAGCAACCCCGGTGAGGAATCTCGTATCCAGCGTCCGCATTCTGGCGATGGTGCTGATGTGGTCGGCGGTGGGATGTGATGTCATCAAGAAGCCCGCCCCGCCCGCACCTGCGCCGGTGGCGCGGCCTACGCTGGTGGAGGCGGCGCGGCAGGGTGATCTCGCCCTGGTGCAAACCTGGATCGGCGAGGGCGCTGACGTGGCGGCAACGGATGCCGCGGGCCTGACCGCCCTGCATTACGCCGCCCGGTTGGGGCACGACGAAATGATCCGCTATCTGCTGCTGCAGCAGGCGCCGCTGGAGGCGCGGGCGGGCCAGGGACAAACCCCGCTGCACGAAGCCGCCCGCAGCGGCCACCTGGGCGCGGTACAACGCCTGGTGGAGGCGGGGGCGGATGTGCGCGCGCTGGAGGAAGAGAATCTCACGGCCTACGACATGGCGTCGGTGATGCATCACGCCGAGGTGATGGCCTATCTGGCGGCGAAAGGTGGAGGTCCGGCCGAAGTGGAAGAGGCGGCCCCCGCGGTCGCCCCCACCGCGCCCGCGATCTGGCTGACCGGAGCCGCCTTCCGGGTTTGGACCAGTTTGTCGGGAGCCCAGCTGGAGGCGGAATTTGTCCGCGCCCAGTTTGATACGGTGGAGTTGCGCAAGCGGGACGCCTCGCAGGTGCGTATTCGCCTGGCCCTGCTGAAACCGGAAGACCAGATGCTGGCCCGGCAGTTGGCGGGCAGCGCGCCGCCGCGACTCACCCGCACCCGCGGGCCCAGTACC
>CAYTVN010000264.1:0-4980 GCA_964441655.1 uncultured Verrucomicrobiota bacterium
CGCAGCCTGGTTCTGGAACAACTGATAGAGGTAGGGCCGCAGTTTGTAGCGCAGGCGGATATAGTGGGTGAGAATTTTCAGGGTGAGCGCGTCGAACACCCACGGCTCTTTGCGGGCGTTGTCATGGGCGGCGTGGTTGCGGCAGAACGGGAACAGGAAACCCGCCTTCTGCCAGTCGCGCATGAGCGAGGCTCCGGTCTGGCCCGCGAAGCCGCCGATATCCGGGCCGTTGAACGGAACCCCGGAAAGGGCCAGATTGAGCGAAGTGGGGATGCTCTGGCGCAGGTTGTGATAGTTCGCGCAGTTGTCGCCGGTCCAGATGGCGGCGTGCCGGCTGATACCGGTGAAGCCGGAGCGGCTGATGATGAAAGTACGACGACCGGGGTGGGCGGCTTCAAACCCGGACCGGGTGGCCAGGGCCATGCCGGAGGCGTACTGGTTGTGGAACGTGTCGTGGGGTGCCTTGCCATGATTGAATAGCATGGCGTCATTCTGCACCGCACCGGTGGATGGATCGTTCATGTCGATCCAGGCGCCGTAAAAGCCCTGGCGGGCGAAATCCCGGACCCAGCCGGCCCACCAGTCCCGCGCGGCGGGGAGGGAAAAATCGGGGAAGGCGGTTTCGCCTGGCCACACCAGCCCGGTGAAAATATCGCCCTGCGGATTCTGGCAGAAGGTGCGGCGCCGCCGGCCATCATCGTAGACCGGATAGCCCTTCTGAATCTTCACCCCGGGGTCAATGATGGGCACCACCTTGCGACCGCGTTGGGCCAGGGATTGCAGTGTTTTCTTCAACTGCGGGAAAAGTTTTTTCTGGATGGTGAACACCTTGTAGGCGTCCATGTAATCGATATCCAGCCACAGCCCGTCGCACGGGATGCCGTGTTTACGGAACCGGCGGTCCATCTCTTCCAGATCGTCCGCGGATTTATAGCCCCAGCGGCATTGATGATAGCCGAGGGCCCACACCGGCGGCAGCGGAGTGAGTCCGACCAACCGTTGCAGTTTGCGGGTCAGTTCGGGCAGGCTGGGTCCCACGATTACGTAGAGATCTGTGGCCCCGCGTTCGGCCCCAAGAATGACGGCCTTGAGGTTGGACGCGCCCAGGCTCATCTGACCGCCTGCGGCCTGCACGGTGGCGCCGGTATTGATGAAGGTGGCGTGCGGATTATCCAGCAGCAATCCCACATACGTGTTGCCGCGTTTGAGGATCAGGTAGGGAAAGGATGCGTAGTAGGGATCCACCCGGTCGTCGAAAATTTCCTTCCAGTAAAAGTCGCCGAAGGCATCTGTGTTCCAGAATTTCGACTGCTTGCCGGACAACTCGAGGCCCAGCATTTTTTCGCCCATGCCGTAGAACTGGTCGCCTTCCTGGTGCTCGAACAGGAACATCGAGCTTTCACCGCTTACTCCGAAGGCGCGACTGGACGGGGCGCGCAGCAGGATCCGGCCCTGGGCGTCGCGCAGGGTGAGGGCGAAGCTGGCGTCGAAGGTGGCTGACACCGTGCCGCGGGTGGAGCGACGGGGCGGGGTGAGGCCGGCTTGGGAGGGGTTGGCGCCCCACCGCGGGCTGGCCATGCGCAGGCGGAAGACGTCCTCCGCGAAGCGGTCCAGGTGTGCATACACGGTGGTGCGGCCAAGGCGGGCGCGGCCGGTTCGAGAGGTTTTGACGAATGCGAAGTTGGCGGGGTGGGGGAACTTACGGAAGTACATCAGCAACCTCGGTGTTCGGATCAAAAAGTTCCAACGATTGGAAATTGGCCCCTGGGCGACTTCCAACGATTGGAAAAAACGGGTTCATGGCCTGGGAATTTTGCTTAATGATCCCACTCCACCACAAAGGGCAAATTAAGGTCGTAGCCGTTGGCGTCAATCCACCAGCCGTCGGGTTTGAGGGCGAGGGCGTGTTCGGAGCCGCCGTTGTTGTTGGGCTCCGGGGAGTTCCAATGCTCGAAGCGCCAGCCCTCTCCGTTGGTCCAGCGCCAGAAACTTTCGGTGCCTTCATCGGTGCCACCCAGCCATAGTTTGCGCCCGAGGGCGGCCGTGCCGAAGGTGTCGGCCAGCCACTTATTTTCCTCGATGGAGGTGGCGGTGGCGAGGTAGCCGCCCACGGCAGCGGCAAAATTACGGGCATCGCTCCAGGACATGGGATACACGATAAAGGCGTAGCGGTGCCCGTTGAACAGGTGGGTGTGGGGCATGGAGTCACCTGGGCGTTCGCGCACGGCCTGCAGATTATACACACTTTGCAGGGTGAGTTCGCGTGCGGAGTTGAAGGCGGGCACGTTGGTGTAAGGCCGAAAGGTCGTCTGCACAGCCTGGACCGCCTCGGCGAATTCGTTGCGGCGCAGGCCGGCCATGATGTCGGTGGTCAGGAACTGAAACGTGCCGTCGCTGGCCATGAGCCGGGTCAGCGTGGTCATGTCCTGTAGCGGGGAGAGATCGGTCACTTTGGTATCGCCGAGGTCGAGCCCGCTCAGGGGCAGACCGCGCAGTGGCTCCAGATCGGTCACGCGCACCCCGGGTGGCAGGGTGAAGGTGAACTGGTAGCGCAGGCGTTCGTCCATGGCCAGATTGGCGCCCTGACCGGGCCAGGCCGCATTGAGGCGCGCGCGGTATGCGTGGATGATGGCGGCGTCCCCGTCGGCGTCGGCGGTCGGATTGCGCAGCAGCAGGTTGAAGGTGGCGGTGTCGGTGACCACCACTTCGCGGTTGGCGGCACTGGCCGGGGCGCCTACCCAGAGGTCGCCGTTGACCAGGAACTTATAGGGCCATTCCGCGCGTCCGGAGAAGTGCACCAGCGGCTTGCGCAATTCAAAGCGATCAGGCCCGGTCCGTTTCATGACCCAATCGCCGGCGTTCCGCTTCCATTGGTTAAAGGAGCCCACCACGGCGATACTGTTGATTTCGCCCACCTGATTGAGCCTGAGCAGGCGTCCATCCTCGTGCCGTGCCACTTCGTAGCGGGACGGCTCGAACACAAAGACCACCTCGCGGCCGCTGATGGCATAGCCGTAGATGCCCTGATCGTACTCCACCCTGGCCGGCACGAGTCCGGGCCGGACTTTGCCCTGGATATAAAACGCCGCCGCGCCGGTCAGCAGGCCAATGAGAATGGTGAGCAGGATGTTGCGGCGCCGGTGATCGGGGGCCGGCGCGGGCGCAGGGCGCTTGCCTTCCAGATAATGTCCGAGATCGCGGGCCAGTTCACCGGCGGTCTGGTAGCGCTCCTCGCGCGCCTTGGCCAGGGCTTTCAGGGTGATGGCATCCAGGGTGGCGTCCACGGGCAGCGGCAGCTGGGCCGGCACCCCCTTGGCCTCCTTGCGTGCGGCCTGCAGGGTGATGCTGGGCGCGGCCGGGCGGGCGGTCACGATGTGATCCAGTACCTCGCGCAGTTCGCCAAACACCTCGTAGGGAAATTCGCCGGTCAGCATTTCGTAGAGGATGACCCCCAGGGCATACACATCGGTCCGGGTGTCGATCTTGTCCGCCTCGCCCCGCGCCTGCTCCGGACTGGCCCATTCCAGAGAGCCCACAAACTCGCCGGTGCGGGTGATGCTTTTTTCCGGCGACCCGCCCTGGGCGAGGGCGGCGTGGGCCAGGCCGAAATCGAGAATGTGCGGCTCGCCGTAAGCATCAATGACGATGTTCCCCGGCTTCAGGTCGCGATGCACAATTCCGCGCAGGTGGGCGGCGTTGACCGCCTCGCAGATGCGTTTGAAGAGTTTGAGCAAATCGCTTGCGTCGGTGATCAGTTCGGGGCGTCCGTGATCGCGGTGAAAGTCGTCCATGAATTCGTTCAGGGGGCGGCCATCCACGTAGCTCATCACGAAATACTGGGACCCATCGGCGGTTTCGCCGCGGTCAATGACGGAGACAATATTGGGGTGGTCGAGGGCGGACAGGATGCGCACTTCCTGGTCCATGCGGCGGCGTTCCAGGTCGGAGGCGAGGGGGCCGTGGAACATCAATTTCAGCGCCACCTTGCGCCCGGTCGATTTCTGGATGGCGAGGAACACCGCGGCCTGGCCGCCGCGCGCCAGTTCGCTCACCAGCCGATAGCCGTTGACGTCCAGCGCTTCGTCGTCTTCCGTGGTCTCCGACGGCGCGGCATTCAGCTCCGGATCGGAGCCGACCTCGTCGTCATCACGCTCATCCTCGTCATCGGGTGGACGCTGGTTCATGTGTGGACCATACTAGCACACCCCCCGCGTAAACCGCCACTCATCCCCCTCACCTTTGACGCAGATTTTCACCGTCCGAAAAATCCGCTTGTCTGGGTGCGTTTTCTGGCAAACCATCCGGGCCATGACTGCACCCCTCTATCCGCTCCAACTTCGTCCGGTGTACAAAGATTACCTGTGGGGCGGCGACCGTATCGGCCGGGTGTTTGGTCGCGCCGTGCCGCCCGGCCTGGTGGCGGAATCGTGGGAGGTGGCGGATCGGCCCGAGGGCATGAGCGTGGTGGAAAACGGCGCGTTGGCCGGCAGCACCCTGCACACCCTGATGCGTGGGCTGGACCTCGACCTGGTGGGCCGGCGTGGGCGTGGGATGGCGGTTCTGCCGCTGCTGATCAAGCTGATTGATGCACGGCAAACTCTGAGCGTGCAGGTGCACCCGGACAACGCCGGGGCGGCCCGACATGGCGGCGAACCCAAGACGGAGATGTGGTACATCCTGGCCGCCGACCCGGGGGCCTTTGTCTATTCCGGGCTGCGCCCGGGCGTGACCCCGGAAACGTTTTCCCGCGCCGTGGCGGAGCAAACCGTGGAGGCGCTGCTGAACAAGGTCCCGGTGCGGGCCGGGGACGCCGTGTATATCCCGGGCGGGCGGGTGCACGCCATCGGCGCGGGCTGCTTGCTGCTGGAATGCCAGCAGAATTCCAACACCACCTATCGCATCTACGATTACGGCCGGGTGGGGTCGGATGGCAAGACCCGCGAGCTGCATTTGGAGCAAGCCCTGAAGGTGATGCACTGG
>CAYTVN010000265.1:0-4970 GCA_964441655.1 uncultured Verrucomicrobiota bacterium
AGCCGTTCACCTGCGTGGTGGATGTGCAGAATTTCGGCCAGGCCGCGGCCACCAAGGTGCGGGTGGTGCTGGCCACCGACGCGGGCGCGCCAACGGACGAATTCATGGTGCCGCACATCCTGCCGGGGCAGGTGGTCCCGGTCCGCCTGAGCACGCGGTTTGCGGAGCCGGGCTTCCACACCGTAACGGCCGCCCTTCCGCCCGACAGTTTTCCCGCGGATGACGCGCGTTCCATCGCCTTGCACGTGATGCCGGAAATGCCGGTGGCGGTGCTGGGCGATCCGGCGGCGGATGGCGCCACAAGTCGCGAAGCGTTTTTCATGGCCAACGCGCTGGTTCCGTATCCGCCCGCGAACCGGGCCGGGCACTTCCTGAAGATACATCAACAGTCCCTGGGCTGGCTGGAGCAGGCGCGGTTGGAGCGGGAGAGCGCGATCGTGCTGGCGAATCCGGGCGCCATCACCCCGGCGGCCGCGGCACGGTTGCACGCCTATGTGGAACAAGGTGGCGTGCTGTTTGTGTTGCCCGGCAGTGCCACCTCGGCCGCCCTGCTGAACGAACGTCTCGCCGACCTGCTGCCCGCGCTTCTGGGCGAGGCCCGGGATGCCGGCTCGACCCCGCTGGCGTGGGCGGGCGGCGGCTTCACGCATCCGGTATCTGCCCTGTGGAATGTCCGCCCGGAAAGTTCGCTCGGGTCGGTGGCCGCCACGCGCTATTTCCCGCTGGCCATCCGCGCCGCCGACGCGCGCGTGGTGGTGCCGTATCTGGATGGATCCCCCGCGGTGGTCGAAGGCACTTTCGGGGCGGGTTGCGTGGTGCTGTTCAGCGCGCCGCCGAATACCAAGTGGAGCAACCTCCCGCTCCATCCGAACTTCGTGCCTCTGGTACAGCGGTTGCTCGGGTACGTATTCCAGGCGCGCGACAACAACCGACTCCTCGTCGAGGCGGGTGGCGTGTTCCGGATGCCCCTGAACGCGAGTGTGGCCGGGCGGGCCATCCTGGCTGAGTTGCCCGGCGGGCGCGGGCGCGTGGCCGCCGGGCAGGTGACCCGCGCCGGGGCGGCGGCCCAGTTGGTCTTTCAGGACACCCTGAATCCGGGGCCGTACCGCTTCTTCTTCGAGGTCAGCGACCTTCCGGTGGCGGCGTTTGCCGTACAGGTGTCCGCCGAGGAATCCGACCTGCGCCCTTATCTGGGTGATCCGCTTGCCTTCGTTGCGCCGGAGGCGGGGGCTCGACCGGCGACCTCCGCTGCCGCAACGCCCGGCCGGGTCCGGCGCGAGTTGTGGGGAATCCTCTTGCTGCTGGCCGGCTGCGTGGCGTTGTTCGAGATGGTTCTGGCTCACCGATTCTCTTCTGCCAAATGAACGCTACCCTCCAGTGGATCGTCTCGGTATTGCCCGGCGGTGCGCGTCATGCCGAGTGGGCTTTCGAGGGCATCGGGGCGGGCCGGGTGGTCATGCTGCTGCTGCTCGCCTCGGCGGGCGTGTGGCTGGGCTATCGCCTGAGCGCGGAGCGGCTGAGCGACTTCCGCCGCCGCCTGCTCACCGGTCTGCGGTTGGCTTTCTTCGCCCTCCTGATTCTGTTGTTCGCCCGCCCGGTGTTGTATGTGACCACCCATACTCCGGTGCGCAGCAAGCTGCTGGTCCTGATCGACGACTCGGAGAGCATGGATATCCAGGACCAGCGCACCAGGCCCGAGGATCTGCGGCGCGCTTCCCTCGCCACCGGCCACCCGGTGAAGGCCGACGCGGCGCACCTCTCGCGCACCGCGTTGGTTCAGGCGCTCGCGGGCAACCGCAAGCTCCGGCTCTGGGATCGCCTTTATGAGCACGCGGACCTCTCGTTCTTCGCCTACGATGCCGAACTGCGGCCGCTCGGGATCCTCGATCAAAAAGCCGCGGGCGAGGTCGCAACCAAGACGGCCCGCCTCCTGTCCGCGCTTTCCTCGAAGGGCCGCGCCACCGCCACCGGCGATGCGCTCCGCCGGTTGCTGGACCAGACCCGCGCCCAGGAACCGGCCGGCATTCTCCTCATCAGCGACGGGGGCCGCAACGCCGGCTCACCCGCGGAGGAGGCGGCCGCGCTGGCCCGGGAAAGCGGTGTCCCGCTCTACGTTTACGGCACGGGCATCGACGATCCGGAGGACATCATGGTCCGCCGCATCAGCGGATCGCGCGGCGTTTTCCGCAAGGAGCGCATCGAGTACACGGTCACCGTGCGGGCACCGGCACACGAGGGGAAAGACCTGCGGCTGGTGCTGAAGGAAGGCACGCGCGTGGTGGGGGAAGAGACGATTTCCATCCGGGGCCGGGGCGATAACACGTTTCGCATCGGCTACGTACCCACGGAAGCCGGCTTCTTTCCGGTCAGCGCCTCCATCGCCCCCGAACCCGGCGAAGCCTCCGCCGAAAACAACAGTGCGGCCACGCGGCTCCGCGTGTTGGATGACCAGATCAAGGTCCTTTACCTTGAGCAGGAACCGCGCTGGGATTTCCGCTATCTGCTGGCCGCCCTCGAGCGTGACGGCCGCCTGCGCGTGCACTGTCTGATGTATGCGGGCGATCCGGTGAAGCCTGGTGAAGAGGGCAAGCCGTTCCTGCGCGAATTTCCGGCCACCCGCAACGAACTGGCCGAGTATTCGGTGATCGTGCTGGGCGATGTGGATCCGGCGAAGCTGGGCGACGAACGCATGCGCGCCATCCGCGACTGGGTGTCCGACCTCGGCGGCGCGGTGATCTTCCTGGCCGGACGCGACTACAACCCGGCGAAGTATGCCGCCACCCCGTTGGAGACGCTGTTGCCGGTGGAAGTCGATGCCACGGCCCGGGACGTGCGGGAGCGCCGCCCCGAACCAGCCCCGCTGGTCCTGACCCCTGCGGGTGAGATGTCGCCCATGCTGCGGCTTTCTCCCGACCCCGCGGAGAATCGGAAAATTTGGAAGGCCTTTCCCCCCGTGGGCTGGACCGCACGTGTGAAGGGACTTCGACCCGGGGCCCAGGTGCTGGTGGAGGATGCGAAACAGCAGAGCCTGGATGGCCTGCGACCGGTGGTGGCCACCATGCCCTGCGGACAGGGCACCATCCTGTATTTCGGTTTCGATGAGACCTACCGATGGCGCAGCCGGGTCGGGGAAAAATATTATTCCGCCATCTGGAACCAGATCATCCAGCGATTCGCCATCGAGCGGACACTGGCCCTCTCGCCCCGCATTCAGCTTCGCACCGAGCGCGATGATTATGCCGCGGGGGAAACGGTGCGGGTCTCCGGCCGGATCTTTGACGCGGACTTTCATCCCCTCCAGAGCACCTCGGTGGGGGCCACGCTGGCGGTCCGGAATCCGGATGGCACCGAGCGCCTGCCGCAATCCGTGCGTATTGTCGGCGTGCCTGGCAATCCCGGCGAATTTCGGGCCGAACTGGAAGCCCCGGTGGCGGGGACCTATACCCTCCGCACCGAATTGGATCCCGGGGCGGGTCTCACCTTTGACGTGCGCAACGACACGGCGGAGCGCAACGACACCGCGCTGGACGCGCCTCAACTGCGCGCCCTGGCCCAGCTTTCCAGCGGTGCATTTTTCCGCGAGGAGGATCTGGATCTACTGCCGGACGTAGTGCGGAAAAATATGACGACCCAGCCCGTGGTGCGGAAGATTGAACTGGCCCAGGCCGGGGTCTGGCTGGTCTTGTTGATCCTGCTCGTATCGGGCGAATGGTTCCTGCGGAGGCTCTGGTACCTGAAATGAGTCTCCACACGCGCATCCTAAAAGAGTTCGTTCGCACGCGGGATCGGCTGGCCGTGCGGTTTCCGACCTCGCCGTTTGCGGCCTGGAAACAGGCGGCGACCCGCGTGGCGACGCCATCCCACCCCGACGTCCACTACCAGCATCTGCCCGCCACGGTGCGCTCCAAGTTGGCCCGTCTGGCCCGACGCATACTGGTGGAGCAGTGGCTGCGCGGTTTGTGCTGGTTCGTGGGTATCTTTGCGGTGCTGCTTCCGTTCCAGGGTCTCTGGGATTGGCTCGTGGATCTGCCGGTGGCCGCGCGCGGCGTGCTGCTGGCGTTGGATCTGGTGCTCGCGGGCGGACTGGCCTGGGTGTACTGGATCGCACCCCGACGGCCCAGCCTGGAAGATTGCGCGCTGCGGGTGGAGCGACATTTTACCGACCTGCGCAGCTCCCTGATTTCCGCCGTGCAATTCTCGCCTCACCCGCCGGAACCGATCATCGGCATACTTTTTGAACAGGTGGAAACGAGTTCGGCGCAGCGGTCCTTCGACGACGTGGCCCCGCGGTCCGTGATGCGGCGGTCGACCTGGGTGGCGGGCCTGTTGCTGATCCTGAACGTGGTGCTGTTCCCGTTGACCCAACCGGCGAGTGGCATCCTGTTTCGCCGCCTGTTGCTCGGAAACACGCCCCTGCCCGCGAGCACGTCGCTGGTATTTGTTACCGGGGACGCGGAGGTCATCGCGGGCGAGGAGTTTCGCATCGAAGCCCGCGCGAAAGGTCGGCTTCCTTTGTCCGGTCGTCTGAACCTGCAGCGTCCCGGCGCGCCACCGCTGGAGCTGCCGCTCGTGCGGTCCGCCACGGCGCCCGACACCTATGCGGCGTCGATCCAGAATGTGCAGGAATCGTTCACTTACCAGGTCCAGATCAAACGGGCGGTGTCCCCGCTGTATGCCATCAAGGTCGTACGCCCGCCCGCGCTGGCCTCGGTTCAGTTCACCCAGCGCTATCCCCCTTATACCGGAAAAGCGCCGGCGGCCATGGAACCGGGCAATCTCGCCTTGTACGCAGGCAGCCGCCTGCAGATCGCCGCCACCGCCACCAGACCGCTGCGCGCGGCCCGCCTCGTGATTCCGGACCGGGAGCCCCTTCCGCTCGCCGTCACCGGAGAATCATGTCAGGGCGAAATCGCCGTGCCTGCGACCGGTCTGGATGAATTTTCCATCACGCTGGAGGATGCGGATGGAGT
>CAYTVN010000266.1:0-4935 GCA_964441655.1 uncultured Verrucomicrobiota bacterium
CATTCTACATCATGTCCGTAAACTAAACGAGCCGCGCCCGGGAGGACGCGGCTCGTGGGCGAACATAAATCGCTTATTGGAACAGGCCAAAGGAGGCGCGGCGGTTCTGGCTCCACGACGCTTCGTCGTGACCCAGGGCCACCGGCTGCTCTTCGCCCAGGCTCTTGGTCTGCACGCGGCTGCCATCCACACCCAGGCCGACCAGGTACGCGCGCACCGCGAGAGCGCGGCGTTCGCCGAGGGCGAGGTTGTATTCGTTGCTGCCACGCTCATCACAATGACCTTCGACGACCAGGCCCACGCCCGCGTTGTCGCGCAGATAGGCGGCGACCACTTCCAGCTTCGAGCGCTCGCCCGGGTTGACCTGGGCGCTGTCGAAATCAAAGTACACCACGCCGAACTGACTGGCCGCCTCGATCAACGCGGCGTCCGGACGACCGGACAAGGCATCGGCCGCATAGGGATCGGTGCCGTTCAGAGCGCCCACCCCGTCCATGCCGTCCATGCCGGCGCCAGCCTTGGGTTTCTTCTTGCAACCCGTGGTCGCCAACGCGCACACCGCCACGGCCAACGCCACCATCATCCAGCTCTTCTTGATCATCGTATCAGTCTCCGAATCTATGTTTGGTTTGAAAACTACTTGTTTGGCATCCACGCAGGCGAATACCAATCGCCGGTTGAATCTGTCAAAGCTATAGGCGCATCTCCCATAGTGTCAAGGAGGTAAACCTTCGATTGATAGCGCACCGAACGGGCCGCCACGATATGGCGTCCATCGGAGGCCCAGCAGGGATCTTCGTAGTCTGCGTCACCCGTGGTGATCTGCTTGGTTTGCAGCGAGTCGGGGTCCATTACGGCAATATTCCAGCGCCCGCCGAAGAGGCTGGCGTAGGCAATCATGTTGTTGCGACCCCAGTCGGGGGCGACGTTCTGGGAACCCCGGCTGGTCAGGCGGCGCGGCTCACCACCGGAGCGTGCAATTATGTAAAGTTGCGGCTGACCCGCCTGGTCTGAAACGTAAACGATGCGACTGCCATCCGGCGACCACGAGGGGCTGGCCTCGGCGGCGCGCCGCGTGTTGGTCAGGCGGGTCAATCCACCGCCGTTAATGTTCATCACGTACAGTTCCGGATTGCCGTCCTTGGAGAGAATCAGCGCGACGTCACGTCCGTTGGGCGCTACCGACGCGCCGGTGTTGAGTCCGGGGAAACCAGCCAAGCGGCGACGTCCCCCGCTGCCCAATTCAATGGCATACACATCCGGGAACCCTTTCAGGTAAGACGTGTAGAGCAGCTGGCGCCCGTCCGGCGTCCAGTTGGGTCCGATGCTGATGGAGTTGTCGCGCGTGATCTGGGTCATGCCCTGGCCATCCGCATCACAAAGGTAGATTTCTTTTTTCCCGGTGCGCGTGCCTACCAGGGCGAAGCGCCCGCTCGCGATGCCTTTGCGGCCGGTCACCGCTTCGATGATTTCATCCGCCACCTGGTGGGCCAGGCGGCGCGCCCCCGCGGGCTCGCCATTATAACTTTTCCCGAACACCTGGCGGGCAGCCACCCGGCCATACACGATGGCCTGCACGCGCAAGGCGCCCTGCCCCGCCACCTGTCCGGTGAGCGCAAACTCCGAACTGCCGGGCGCGCCGCGCTTGAACCAGCCGGAACGCAACAGGTCGTCGGTGAGGGTTTTTATAAACTGCTGGGAGGCGGGATCGGCCCCGACAGTAAAAGCCGACCAATCCACGGCGCTCTTTTCGCCCGCGCCTTTGACCACGCGAACCTGCGCCTCCAGGCGGGCCAGCGGAGCCATCACCACCAACAGCGACAACCAGATAAATTTCCACATAAACAAACACTCCTGAAAAGTTGGCGCGAATCTACGCAGCACCCTCCGTCGTGACCAGCAAATCCGGCGGGCGAATCACGGCCCTTCCAAAACAAACTCCACCACGATTTCCAGGTCGTCGCCCGAAATATCGGCCGGCAGCGGCGGCAGCCGGGAAACTGATTGCACGGCGTTCATGACGGAGGCATCCATCACCGCGCTGCCCGAACCACTCACCAACTGACGGGACACCACGCCACCGCCCCGCACCACCTTGACCCGGACCTGGGTGCGAATGCCGCTGGCCCCGGCACCGCTGGGCTGACGCCACACCGCATACATCGCCTCGCGCACCTGGGCGAAATAGGCCGCCAGCGCCGAGGTGCTGCCGCCGGGCGTGCCGCCGACCGACGTGAAGCGAACCGATTGATTCAGCGCCTGTTCAATCTGCGCCTTGGTCAGGGTCGGTTTGACGGGCTTCGGCGGCACCACATCTGTCTTGCGCACAATACGGTTCGTGTTGACCTTGATCTTCGGTTTATCCGGCTTGGGCGGCGTTTCGACAATAGGCTTGGGCTCGGGCACAGGCTCCGGTTTGGGCTCAGGTTCCGGTTCCGGTTTCGGCTTGGGCTCCGGCTTGGGTTGCGGGACGACTGGCGCGGGGGCAGGCGGCGCGGGGTCGCCCGCCATGAGTTCCACAAACGTGATCAATTCCGGCGGCTTGGGCGGGTGGACCCAGCGGTTCAGCAGCGGCCAGGCCGCCAGCAGCACCAACACCGCGACATGCACCGCCGTGCTGATTTTCAGGCCGCGCCTGAAACGGGGATCTTTCATCGCGGGCTCGGGGCACCGTCCGGAGTGGTGACCAGCGCCATGCGGGTGATCTGGGCCTCGGATAAAATCCGCATGACTTCCACCACCCGGCCATAGGCCAGCTTGTCGTCGGCGCGCACCAGCACCGTGGTGTCCGGATCGCTGGCGGCCAGCGCCTTCATCTCGACCCCCAGCTGATCGAGGGTGATCACGGCCTGATCCAGAAAGAGGCCGCCCGTGCCGTCAATGGTGATGGACCGGGTCTCGCTCTGGTCCAGCTCCTTGGCCTTGCCCTTGGGCAGGTTCACCGGAATGCCCTGCTCCACCATGGGCATGGTGATGATAAACGTGATGAGGAGCAGGAAGGTGAGATCAATGAGCGGCGTCATATTGATCTCGTTCAGTTCCTGCAGCGGCTTGATGGATGTGCGGCGGGCCATGGCGAATTCCTAGTCGCGGATGAACGTGCGCTGCAGTTGGGCCATGAACTCGTCCGCGTAATTATCCATCTGCACCGCCATGGTGCGGATCTTGGCGATCAGCATGTTGTAGCCGATGGAGGACGGGATCGCCACGAGCAGGCCGACCACGGTGGTCAGCAGGGCGCTGGCGATGCCGGGCGCCACCGCGGACAAATTGGCCACCCCTTGCAAGGCCATCTGGGTGAAGGAATCCAGCACGCCCCATACCGTGCCCAGAAGGCCCAGCAGCGGACTGGCGCTAACCGCGGTGGAAAGAAAGCCCATCTTGCTCTCCAGTCCAAGTTGCTGGTCGGCAATCTGGCGTTCCGCGGCATTGCGCACGGCATTCAGTTGCATCAGGTTCAGACTGGTCTTGTTCTCCAGGCCGCTGTGAAACAACTCCCCGTCCTCTCCGCGCGCCTCCAGCTCGATCCCCAGGGCCTGGCAGGCGCTGCTGTAAATTTGGAAGAGCGGACTGGAGACAAACTTCTGATGGCGCAGATAGAGACCCAGCGGATGCTGCTCGCGCCGGAAAGCAGTCAGGAATTTCCTGGTCTCCAGCTGGGCCTGCTTCAGTTCAATCCATTTGGTCACCATGACCGTCCAGGCCACCACGGAAAAGGCCAGCAGGATAAAAATGATGAGTTTACCGGACAGGAAACCACTGACCCGGTAGGCGTACATAAAGTCCGCCAGCGGCAGCAAAGGCATGGATAGATCGTTCACGTTGGTCCTCGTTGCGAAATGATCGGGGCGCTCCTGACAAACGTCCCGAACGTAGCGAAGGGGGGGCGCGGGGTCAATGCGCACCGGCTTGGCGCGCGCGCCGCCGGGAAAAAGTTCCAACGATTGGAAAAGGGCTCTGGCCGGACTTTCAACGATTGGAAGTTTTCTGCGCGGGACCCGCCCTAAAACCAAAGCGGCCGCCCGGTTGCTCCGGACGGCCGCTGGTTTTGCATACGCTAAAGAGACTTAGTAGCCGCGATGCCCGCCACGATCACCGCGGTCGCCGCCACGGCCACCCCGGTCACCGCCACGGTCGCCACCCCAGTCGCCACGGTCGCGGCGCGGAGGACGGTCTTCGCGAGGCTGTGCTTCGTTCACCCGCATGGGCCGACCGTTGAGGTCCTTGTCATTCAAGGCGGCAATGGCATTCAGGGCTTCATCGCGATTCGGCATTTCAACAAAGCCGAAGCCACGGGACTTGCCCGTGAATTTGTCCATGATCACACTGGCCGAACTCACCTGACCATACGCGGAAAAAGCATCACGAAGATCCTGATCCGCGGCCGAATACGGCAGATTACCTACGAATATATTCACAACCTATCTATCCTTCACTCAAACCGTCGCGTGATGTTCTACAGCTCACCCGTTGAGCCAGCGACGAGCAACCCCGGCGTGATGATTCAAATTGATACGAATACCTCTCTGGTTATCAAGTTATTTTTTCCGCACCCTATCCCCGGAGAGTGACACTCGACCCTACCCACGAATTTCCATAGAATCCGCCATCAGGAGAACACCTCATGTTGGAACGATTTTCGATTTCGCTGGAAGACCAACTGCTCAAGCAATTCGACCGCTATATAAGCGACCACCAATACGTGAATCGCTCGGAGGCGGTGCGCGACCTCATCCGCAAGGCCCTGGTCAAAGAGGACTGGGAAGCGGATCGGGAGGTGGTGGGCGTGATCTCGCTGGTCTATGACCACCACCAGCGCCAACTGCAGGACAAGCTGACCGAAATCCAGCACGCGTTCCACCACGACGTGGTCTCCACCACCCACATCCACCTGAATCACGACGACTGCCTGGAAGTCATCATCGTGCGCGGCAA
>CAYTVN010000267.1:0-4908 GCA_964441655.1 uncultured Verrucomicrobiota bacterium
TGTGCTACCGCCGGCACGGCCACAACGAGGCGGACGAACCCGCGGCCACCCAGCCCATGATGTACAAGAAGATCCGGCAGCACCCGACCACGCGCGCGGTCTATGCCCGTCGCCTGGTGGAGGACGGGGTGATCAAGCCGGAGGAAGCGGAGGCCATGGTCAAAAGCTACCGCGACGCGCTGGAGGCGGGCCGCCAGGTGGTGCCCGGCATTGTGTCCGGCAAGAAGAATCCCTACCGCATTGACTGGAATCTCTATCGCAAGGCCCGCTGGACGGACGAGGCCAACACCGCCGTGCCGGTGGCGCGCATCCGAGAGCTGGGCGCCAAGCTGCACACCCTGCCGGAGGATTTCGAGCTGCATCCCCGCGTGGCCAAGCTGGTGGACGACCGCATCAAGATGGCGGCCGGCGCGCTGCCCATTGACTGGGGCTTCGCGGAGACCATGGCCTACGCCACGCTGGTGGAGGAAGGCTATCCGGTGCGCATCTCGGGGCAGGACAGCGGGCGCGGCACCTTCTTCCATCGCCACGCCGTGCTGCACAACCAGCGCAACGGCGATGAGTACATTCCGCTGCAGCACCTCTCGGAGCATCAGGCCAAATTCACGGTCATTGATTCCATCCTGTCCGAGGCCGCCGTGCTGGGCTTCGAGTACGGCTTCAGCGCCGCCACCCCCAACGCGCTGGTCATCTGGGAGGCCCAATTCGGGGACTTCGCCAACAATGCCCAGGTGGTGATTGATCAATTTCTCGTGGCCGCGGAGCAAAAGTGGGGTCTGCTGACCGGGCTGGTGCTCATGCTGCCCCACGGGTGGGAGGGCCAGGGCCCCGAACACACGTCGGCCCGCCTGGAACGATTCCTGCAGCTGTGCGCCCAGGACAATATTCAGGTATGCTACCCCAGCACGCCGGAACAGATGTTCCATCTACTGCGTCGGCAGATGCACCGCAACTATCGCAAGCCGCTCGTGATCATGACCCCCAAGAGTCCGCTGCGGCGCAAGATCACCTTCTCCGCCCTCGAAGATCTGGCGGGCGATCGCTTCGACAACGTGATCGGCGAGTTAGACCCGATCAAGCCCGCGGACGTGCGCCGGGTGGTGGCCTGTTCCGGCAAGGTTTACTTTGACCTGCTGGAAGCGCGCCGCGAGCGCAACATCACCGACATCGCCCTGATTCGCGTGGAGCAGCTCTATCCGTTCCCGGCCGACGAATTGTCCCGGCAGTTCCAGCTCTACAAGGGAGCCCGCGAAGTATTCTGGTGCCAGGAGGAACCGCAAAACCAGGGGGCCTGGTTCTCCATCCAGGACGCCCTGCGCACCTGCCTGACCACCGGCCAGGACCTGCATTACGCGGGCCGCATTCCCATGGCCGCGCCGGCGGGCGGCGATCACCACAAACATCTGGAGCGCCAGAAGAAGCTGGTGGATACCGCACTCGCGGCGGGCTCGGCAGAGCCGCGCGGCAACGCTTTGCAACCTCAACTCGTCACGCCCGGCGCCCCCGCTAAAGCGGGCGGAGGAGCATCCTGATGCCTGTGGACATTGTCGTTCCGAAATTCCCCGAATCCGTATCTGAAGGCACGCTCTCCCGCTGGCACAAGAAAGCCGGGGAGGCCGTCAACGCCGGCGAAAAAATCGCCGACGTGGAGACAGACAAGATCGTCATTGATGTCACCGCGCCTTCCGCGGGCACCCTGGTCCGTATTGCCAAGCCGGAAGGCACCATCGTACGCAGTAACGAAGTAATCGGCAGCCTGGACGCCGCCGGGAAAGCGCCCGCGCCGGCCCAAGCCGCTGCGCCCGCCCCGGCACCCGCCCCGGCCAAAGCAAAGCCGGTGGCGGCGCCCGTGAACAAGGCGGAACCCGCGCCGGCGCCCACGCCACCTCCCCCGCCCCCGCCTGTGCCGGCAGCGCCCAAAGCCGCACCCGCAGCGCCGCCCGCGGCAACGGCCCCGACACCGGTGGCCGAGGAAACCGAGCTGGCATTTCCTGAGCAGGATTTCAGTCCTTCGGTCCGCCATCTGATCCGCGAGCACAAATTGAATCCCGCGGAAATCACCGGCCATGGACGGGGCGGTCGCATCACCAAGGCCGATGTATTGCGCCACCTGGAACATTCGCCCCATCTCGCCCTGCAATTTGGCGGCGGCACCCCGGACGTCTCCGTGGTGGAAACGGAATTGCCGCCGCCCCCGCCCATCCCCGAAGTGGATGCGGGCAAGCCGGTGCAGCGGGTCAAGATGACACGCCTGCGCGCCACCGTGGCCGCCCGCCTGAAGGAAGTGCAGAATACCGCCGCCATCCTGACCACGTTCAACGAGGTCAACATGGCGGGCGTGATGGCCTTGCGCGCCCGCTACAAGGAGGCGTTTGAGAAGGAACACGGGGTCAAGCTCGGGTTTTCCTCCTTCTTCGTGAAGGCCGTCATTGAAGCGTTGGTCCGCTACCCGGTGGTGAATGCCTCCGTGGAAGGCGACGAGATCGTCTATCACACCTATTTTGACATCGGGGTCGCGGTCAGCACGCCGCGCGGCCTGATGGTGCCGGTCCTGCGCGATGCCGAGCAACTGACGGTGGCGCAGATCGAGCGGCAGATCGCCGACTTCGGGCAGCGCGCGAAGGACGGCAAGCTGGGGCTGGACGACATGGCGGGCGGGACCTTCACCATTTCCAATGGCGGCGTATTCGGCTCTCTGATGTCCACCCCCATCCTGAACCCGCCCCAAAGCGGCATCCTCGGCCTGCACAAGATCCAGGACCGGCCGGTGGCGGAAAACGGACAGGTGGTGATCCGGCCCATGATGTACATGGCCCTGTCCTACGATCACCGCATCATTGATGGCCGGGAAGCCGTATCGTTTCTGGTGGCGGTCAAGGAATTTATCGAGGACCCGGCCAGACTGCTGCTGCAAATTTAGCTGCGAAACCACGAAACACGCGAAACACACGAAAGGCTGAGCAACCATCCATCTGTGTTCATCCGTGTCCATCGGTGGTTTCTTTCTTAAGAGGTAACTATGAAAAAGTTCGATGTAGTGATCGTCGGTGCGGGGCCCGCCGGTTATGTGGCGGCCATTCGTTGCGCGCAGCTGGGCTTCTCCACCGCGGTGGCCGACAAGTGGATTGGCAAGGACGGCCAGCCCGCGCTGGGCGGGACGTGCCTGAACGTGGGCTGCATTCCCTCCAAGGCCCTGCTGGAATCATCCGAGCACTACGAAGAGGCCGCCCACAAGCTGGAAGCCCACGGCATCAAGATCAAAGGGCTGAGCGTGGATGTACCGGCCATGATCGAACGCAAGGACAAGGTGGTGCATACCCTGACCCAGGGCATCCAGTTCCTGTTCAAGAAAAATAAGATCACCTGGCTGCGCGGCCATGCCCGCCTGCAAGCGGGTGGCCGCAGCGTAACCGTGTCCCCGCACGAAACCGGCGTGCCGCCCGAAGTGGTGGAAGCCGATCACATCATTCTGGCCACCGGCTCCTCACCCCGCGAGCTGCCCAATGTTCCGCTGGATGGCGATCTGGTGGTGGACTCCACGGGTGCGCTCGAATTCCGCGACGTGCCGCAGAAGCTGGTCATCATCGGGGCCGGCGTGATCGGTCTGGAGCTGGGTTCGGTGTGGAAACGACTCGGTTCGGAGGTGGTGGTGCTGGAGGCCATGGATACCTTCCTGCCCATGGTGGATGAACTGGTGGCCGCGGAGGCGCTGAAGGAATTCGGGCGCCAGGGCCTGGACATCCGGATGTCCACCCGCGTGCTGTCCGCGAAAGCCGGCAAGCGCAAGGTCACGGTCAACTATCAGGACGCCAAGGGCGATCACGTTTTGGAATGCGACAAGTTGATCGTAGCCGTGGGCCGCAAGCCCAACACCGATGGCCTCAACGCCAACGAGTCCGGCCTGCTGCTCGACGAGCGGGGCTATGTCCATGTGGATGATTCCTGCCGCACCAACCTGCCCAATGTCTACGCCATCGGCGACATCGTGCGCGGGCCTGCTCTCGCCCACAAAGGCCAGGAGGAAGGCGTCATGGTGGCCGAGCGCATCCACGGCCAGGAAATGCGTATCAACTACGAGGCCATTCCGTGGGTCATCTATACCGCCCCCGAAATCGCCTGGGTGGGCAAGACGGAGCGCCAGCTCAAGCAGGCGGCGCGCGCCTTCAAGACCGGTGTATTCCCCCTCTCGGCCAGCGGCCGGGCCAAGGCCATGGACGAGACGGCCGGATTGGTGAAGGTGATTTCGGATGCCCAGACGGACCGCGTGCTCGGTGTGCACATGATGGGACCCGCCGCCTCCGAATTAATCATGGAGGCCGTGGTGGCCTTGGAATTCGCCGCCAGCACGGAGGACATCCAGCGCATCGTTCACGCGCACCCCTCCATCGCGGAAGCCTTCCACGAGGCCGCCCTCGCGGTGGACAAGCGGGCGCTGCATATTTAGTGATCCGTGATCCGTAATCAGTGTTCCGTGGTGCTTCTGCATCACGGACTACGGATTACGGATCACGGATCACTTCTGCTGCGACTGCAACACCAGGTCGGCCAACTCATCAATGGTGTTGGCCACCGGCACGCCGGCCTGGGTGAAGGCCTTGATCTTCGAGCCGGCCGTGCCTGCGCCGGCGGTGACGATGGCGCCTGCGTGACCCATGCGCTTGCCTTCGGGTGCTGTGATGCCGACGATGTAGGCAAACACAGGCTTCTTGATGTTCTTCTGGATGAAGGCCGCCGTCCGCTCCTCCTCATCGCCCCCGATCTCGCCCACCAGCACCATGGCGTCGGTATCCGGGTCCTTCTCAAACAGCGGGAGCAGGTCCATGGGGCCGGAACCCACGATGGGATCACCACCGATCCCCACGCAGGTGGACTGGCCCAGCCCGCGCTGGGTCAGGGCATGCACAATTT
>CAYTVN010000268.1:0-4880 GCA_964441655.1 uncultured Verrucomicrobiota bacterium
AACAAGACGGTGGGCTGGGGCTGGCGGTACACCATCGGCATTCTGAGCTGCGCTTTCTACACCATCCTGCCCCAGCGCATTTTTGGCGGCGACAACTACAACGATTACACGGACACCATTAACATTTATTCCGATATTCCCGCGGTGGCCCTGCACGAAGGCGGGCACGCCAAGGACTTCGCCTCGCGGAAATGGAAGGGCACCTATGGATTTGCCTACATGCTGCCCTTTGTGGCCCTCTATCACGAGGGCGTGGCCACCGGCGACGCGGTGGGCTACCTGCGCGACCAACCGGACGCGGAGGCGGAGAAGCGGGCCTATCACATTCTCTATCCCGCCTATGGGACCTACGTGGGCGGCAGCTTCGGCGAATACGTCGCGCCCTACAGCTGGGTCTTCTACGCCGGCGTGATTCCCGGCCACATCGTTGGTCGCTGGAAGGGCGGCACCGTGGAGGAGCGGCGCGCGAAAGAGGCCGCCCAAGTACCCGCTCCTGTGGTAGAGTGATTCCGAGGTTGAGACGGAGTGCCCCGCGCCAACCAACATAAGGTGATGGATATGCGTGAATTCTCGTGGAAAAAAGCATGGCTGAGTGTGCTGGTCCTGCTGGCCTTCAATCTGTCCAGCCCGGCCCTGACCGTGGTGGCGTGGAATCTCGAGTGGTTCCCCGGCCGCAAGCCGGAGCCCAAGCCGGAGGCGGAAGCGCAGCAACTGGCGGCATGCCGGGAAGCCTTGCGGAAACTGAACCCGGATATCCTGATTGTGGAGGAGTTGCGCAACTGGCAGGCCTTTGAGGATCTGGTCTCCGCCGTGCCGGGCCTGCGGGTCAATGTGGTCTCGGCCTTCCGCGATACCACGTCAGGAACCATCACCCGCCAGCAGGTGGGCATCGCCTCCAAGCTCAAGGCGGTGGCCGCCTGGTCCGAGGCCTGGCAACCGGCGTTTACCAATCTGTCGCGCGGCTTCTCCTTTGCCGCCCTGCAGGACCCGGCGTCCGGTGAGTTGATCATGGTGTACGGTTTGCATTTGAAAAGTAACCGGGTGAAGCACGAGCAGGAAGAATCACTGGAAGATCAGTTGAACGCGAACATACGGAACGAGTCCGTCACCCAACTGCTGAAGCACATGCAGGACATGGAGCGGGTATTCGAGGGCCGCACCATCCGCGGTTGGATCGCGGGCGGCGACCTGAACACGAACCACGATGGCCAGTTCGGCGATCAGGTGGTGAGCCGGATGGTGGGAGCCGGGTTCTGGAATTCCTGGTCAACCGTGCCGAAGGAGGAACGGCTGACCTGGCATGGCAACGGTTTCCATGAGCCGACGACCTTCGACTATCTTTTTACCAGGGGCTTGGGCTCGCCGGTAGCCTCAACCCCGAAACAATCGGAGGAGACCAGCGATCACGGCCCGGTGCTGATTCACGTCGAATCACCCGCGATCAGTTCACCGTGATTCGTGCCGGTCGCTATCCCGCGGGATGATGCATGAGCGAGGAAGGACAACCCGTACCACCGGCCGATACCTTGCGGCGACTGAACCGGGCCTTCGGGCCGGTGGTGGCCGGGATGATCCTCGATGTGGTGGATCTGGCCACGTTTGGCCCCATCGGATTTTTTCTCGGCATTCCGGTGGGCCTGGCCGCGGGCTACTGGCTGGGCACCTGCCTGGGCCTGGAGCGCAAACACTGCCTGTGGGTGGCCATGGCGTCCGCCATCTATTGCACCACGCCCGGCACGGAATTCATTCCCTTGGGCACGCTGGTGGGCGCCTGCGCGCGGTTTTGGGAGAGCGGGCGGCAGGAGCGTGATCCGTAATCCGTTATCCGTTTCCTGTGGTTCGACGGATCACGGATTACGGATCACGGATTACTTCCCGCAACAGGCGCCGCCGGGAACTTCCCTTTCAACGCGTTGCCCACGATTTCCGTGGTGTCGCGCGGGAAGTTCTTCTCCAGGATCCAGCGCAGGTAGCCGGGGTCTTTTTGGGCCAGGTCGCGCAGCTTTGCGCCCTGCTTGCTGCCGAAGTTGATGGTGAGTTCGCCGGCCACCCACTTCAGTTTGCCCGAGGCATCGGCCCAGGTGGGGTCGCGCGGGTTGCAATATTCGCTCAGCGCGTTGATGTCCTGGGGCAGGTCCGCGTATTTTTTGTACTGGCCTTCCAGCACCTGGATGGTGGCGATCACGTCGTCCAGCGCGCCGTGGGCGCCCAGGTGCAATTCGCCACAGTAATAATTCAGCGCGGCGGTCAGGTCGCGTGGCTCGCGCTGGTGGAAAATGCGCTGGGGGTCCACGATGCGACGTCCATCCACGATGAAGGTGATGCCGGCCCGCACGAATTCCTCGCACAACATGGGGATGTCGAAGCGCAGGATGTTGTAGCCGCCGAGGTCGCAGCCCTCGAACAGCTTGGCCACTTCGGCGGCCACCTGCTTGAAGGTCGGCGCGCCCTGCACGTCCTTGTCGTAGATGCCGTGCACGGCGGAGGCCTCGGCCGGGATGGGGCGTTCCGGGTTGACCCGGAAGGTGTGTTCCGTGCGGTGTCCATCGGCGTGCAGCTTCACGATGGCCAGGTCAATGATGCGATCGGAGCGCACATTGGTGCCGGTGGATTCAATATCGAAGAAGGCCAGCGGCCGGTCAGTTTTTAGTGGCATCATGGCGTCCAGTGTAAACGGACAAGCCGGCAAAGGGAAGGCGCGGATTAGCTCCGGTGCGGGTCGGGGTCCGCTTACGGTTTCGGGTGCAGCATCCGAACCTGGCGGGGCGGGGCGGGGTGGCGCAGTTCCAGGCGGGGCGGGGCGCTGCGACCGCCGCTCACGACGACCTGCAGGGGCTCGCCGCTGGCCGTAATGGGCGCAAAGAAAATCGCGCGGCGGGGTCCGGGGTAGGTGATGGCGGTGGCCAGCACGTTGGTACCGGCGCGCAGTTCCACGGCGATTTCCGGCACATCTTTCCCGTTGCGCATGTCCACCCACGCGCCGCTTTCGTCGGTGACGTTTTCCAGCACGGCCAGGGCCAGCACGGACTGACCGGCGGCTGGAGTCCCCTCCGGCAACGGCGTGCCCCGCGAGAAGGCGGAGGCGTTGCGCATGGTGTCGTCGTAGCCGGCCACTTCTTTGGTGAGCTTGACCTCGGGGAATTGTTCCAGAATGACCGCGGGTTTTTCCACGGAGAGCACGTGATCCAGCTCGCGGGTGGAGAAGCGCTTGAAGAGCAGGGAGACGATGCGGTTGAAGCCATCGGGCATGGGCAGGCGGATGGGGTCCTCCTTGAAGCGCCAGGAGGAGAGCGGGAAGCGCATGAACGAATCGTGGGCCATGACCAGGGTGCGTTCCGCGCCGGGCTGGGTCAGCACGAGGCTGATGGAGGGATAGGGCCCGCCCCGTTTTACCGCGGGACTGGCGGGAGCTTCCTGCATGCCCGGCATACTCACGTAGAGCCGCTCGAAATCGACCCGCCCTTTTTCAAAGCACCCCGGTTCGGTGCCGGCCACCACGGCGGGGGGCGGGTTGGTGTAGAAGGGCGGGAAGGACATGGGGCCGAGCCGCGCCGACAATGCGTTCGCGATCTCGCGGTAGATCATGTAGGTGCCGTAGGCGTTGATGTGATGGTCGGTTTTGTAGAACACGGTGCGGGCCTGGGTAAGCTCCGCAATGAGGTCGCTGATGAACAGCACGTTGTCCCGGGCCGGCGAATCGGCCAGGGCATACCGGACCTGTTCCCGCACGCCCTGGCCGCGGTGGCGCGCGATCATCGGGAACATCAGTTCGGGGTGAATCTGGGCTTTGACCGGAGTGATGATTTCCAGGTAGAGCACGCCGTGCGCTTCGGCCCACTGCTTGCGGCCCTCGAACAGCTCCAGCCAGCACTCAATTTCCTCCGGGGTCAGTTCGAAGGCGCCGAGATAATCCTCCAGCTCCGCCCAGTTGTCGCCCTTGCGGAAAATCCACCCGCCCTTGCCCGGCACCTCCTCCTTGCCGACCGAGGTGTGGAGCCAGTGAAAATGCGCGAAGCGGTAGAACTGGATCAGCCGCGAGCGCCACGCGAAGTTGTCGTTGTACCACCGCTCGATGGAGGCGCCCCATTCCTTCACGGGGGTGGTGCGCAGGTCGGGCAGCCGGTTGGGGGTCCGATTTTCGGCGATGACGTAATCCTCCCAGCAGGGCCAGCCGATCAGCTTGGAGCTCAGCTTGAAGCCGATGCTGGCGAACATCATGACCAGCCAGAAGCCGATGAACAGCCGGGCGATGATGCGTTGGGGGGTGCGGGTCATGGTTAGAAACGGAAATAGATAAAGGGGTTATAGGCGCCGCCCGCCATCATGACCATGGAGGCCAGGCCAAACAGGGTCAGCAGCAGCCACTCCGCCAGGTCGGGGATCCAGGCCCAGCGGTCGGACACGCGCTGGAGGTGACGTCGCGCCCACGGCACCACCGGATAGGCGATGAGCCCGCCCACCAGCATGGCCGCGACCACCTTGGGGGAGAAGTCGAGCCACAGCACCCGCGCTTCCCGCGTGACGTGGCCGTGACCGAGCAGGGATTGGAACATGCGCAGGGCGTCATCCAGGTCGGCGGAGCGGAACAGCACCCAACCCGCCAGCACCACCAGCAGGGTGTAGACATGGGCCAGCCCCAGGCCGAGCAGCGTTTGCACCGGGGAGCGGGAGGCGGTCGGGCCGGAGCGGTGGGCCGGGGCCAGCATGCGTTCTGCCATGATAAACAAACCGTGCCAGAGGCCCCACAGGAGGAAGATCACGCTGGCCCCGTGCCACAGTCCGCACAGGCCGAAGACGATCAGGCAGTTCAGGCCGGTGCGCAGGCGTCCGTGCCGGTTGCCGCCGAGCGGGATGTAGAGGTAGTCGCGGAACCAGGTGGA
>CAYTVN010000269.1:0-4879 GCA_964441655.1 uncultured Verrucomicrobiota bacterium
CACGCCCAGGCTTTCGAGCTTCTGGGTCTGCAGCAGTTTGGCTTCCATGCGTTGCTGGTTTTCCTCGGCCTGCTTGCGCTCCGTGATGTCGCGCGCGGTAACCAGTACGCTTTCCACGCCCAGGATGAACGCCGAACGCAGGTGGATTTCCAGCCAGATCAATCGCCCCGTTTTATGCCGGGCCTGCCAGTTCATGTGTTGAGGCGCGAGGACGGCGCTGCGGATCAGTTGCTCGGCCCGCTCCGGGGTGAATTCTGTGCCGGGTGCGCTGAGGTCGCCGGCCGTGAGTTGCTTTAATTCCGACTCGGTGTAGCCCAGCAGTTCGCAGGCCCGCTGGTTGGCCTCGAGAATTTTGCCGGTCTGCGCGTGGTGGATCAGAATGCAGTCGGACACGGAATTGTAGATGGTACGGAAGCGGACCTCGTTTTCGCGCAGGGCCTGCTCGATGCGGCGGCGCTCCTGGTTTTCGGCCAGCAGGCTGGTGCGGAAGCTGGCGAATTCCGCCGCGGCCTGGGAGCGCTCGTTGGCCAGCCGCGCCGCCTCCATCACCAAGCCCCGGCTGCGTTCGGCCTGCGTGCTCTCCGCCTGCAGCAGGGTGAGCAGGTGGGGCACCCAATCGGCGAGCTGTCCCTCGGTGCGCGCGTTTACGGTCAGGTGATAAAGCCCGCCGGGCCGCTGCACCAGCTCCAGGGCCGGGCCCGGGGTGATCAGCAGGCCGGCAATTTTGCCCGCCCACGGCAGCAGCGCGGCTTCCGCCTCTTCCACGGTGGCCGCGTACAGGGCGAACACCGCGCGCCGCACGTCGCGGGTGGCCAGTTGGGAGCGGACCACAAAGCCCGGGGGCGGCGGGTCCTGCAGCGAAAACAGGCGCGACTCCATATCAGGCTCCGATCAGGCACACGGCGAAGGTAACGTTGTGAAACTGGGTGGCGGTGTAGGTTCCGCCCGGCTTCCGGAAAGGCGCGATTTCGCCGAAGGAGGGAAAGCCCGCCACCGCAAGATCCTTGCCCAGCACCGCGCGCAGGTGAACCAATTCCTCCTGGCCGCGGTCGCCCATGACCCATTTGCGGCCGAAGCAGCTGACCACCAGGGCGGCCACCGGCTTGAACGCGAGATCGCGCAGTCCGGCCAGGGCGTCGTCCACCCCCTGCACCACTTCGGCGCGGGTGGCGTTGCACACGTGGACGCGCGCGCCCAACTCCATGCCGCCCACCATGGTCAGCGCCCCCGTCACGGGATCAAAGCGGGATACCGCGCGCAGGGAAATGTGCTCGGGCGCGCCCTCCACCGGGCTGGCCAGGGGGATGATGCCCAGGTCCACCTCGCCCGGCGACTTGCCCATCTGGGCGCGCATAAAATCCAGCGCGCTCGTGTTGCTGATGCGTTCGATGACGTTGCCGTGGGCGGCTTCGATCACCCCCGGTTCGCCCACCGTCTTCCATCCGCTGGACGCGTTCATCAGCCAGTTGATTTTGCCCCGGCCCAGCAGGACGGCCGCCGCGTCGTAGTGGGCCTGGCCGTCGGCGAAAACATAGGTGCGGGCAAACGTGCGATCATCGCCGGCCAGTCCCCCGATAAACGGCGAGGTGAAGGCGCTGCGAAAACCCGCGGTCAGCCGGCTGCCATCCGCCTTGCCATCCGCCATGACAAAGGCGAAATCCGGCGTCCCACCCAGCGTTGTTTGGGCGCGCTCGCCGCAGCGCCGGGCCGCGGTATAGGAATCGGCAATCACGCCGGGTTCCACCGCCACCGCCCAGCGCACCCGCCCCTCGGAGTTCAGGGCCAGGGCGGAGATACCCTGGTCGGCCACGCGCGCGGTTTCGTAGATGCCGTCCCCGGTGCCGCCGAAAAACAGGACATGTTCCAGGTCCAGCCCATCGCGCAGTCCTTCAAAGAGCCCGGGGAAATCGTGGGCGTAGTGGATGGAGGAAAACAGGATGACCACTTCGGGCCGGATGCTGCGCAGGCGCTCGCCCACTTCCGCGCCCGCCCGGTAGGCGTCGGTCTGCACGGAACTGGCCGAGGCTGTTTTCATTTCGGATTCTTATCCGCGCTGGCCACGGTTTTATCGACCAGCAGCAGAAAAGCCTGAATGGTTTTTTCGAGGTGGGGCAGGGGCGTATCCTCCTCCTTGCAGTGGCTGAGGCCGCGCGCCGAATAGGCAAACATCATCACCGTGGGCATGTGGGGCACCATTTCCGCCGCATCGTGCAGCGGGCCGGAGGGCAGGCGGGTGGCGTCGCCCGTGACCTCGCGCACCGCCTCTTCGCACAACTGCAGCAGATGCGGGTCAAACGGGCGCGGCTCGATGGTCCACAGCTTTTTCCATTCCAGGGTGACGTTGTTATCGCGGGCGGCTTTTTCCGCCGCCGCCTTGGCCTCGGCCAGCATGACGGCCAGCACGCGGGCGTCCAGGGCGCGTTGATCGATGGAAATTTCGCACACCCCGGGAACCGCCGTCACGATGCAGGGTTCCACCTTAACGATGCCGCAGGTACAGACCACATTGGCGCCGGGTTTGGAGTGGCGCAGGCCGATCTGCCGTACCTCCAGCGCGAACTGGGCTGCGGCCAGGAAGGCGTCGCGGCGCATGGGGATGGGGGTGGAGCCCGAGTGCGCAGCCTGGCCGATGAACTTCAACATGTGCCGTTCCACCCCGAAGGTGCCTAGCACCACGCCGGTGGGTTTGTTCAGCGATTCCAGCACCGGGCCCTGTTCGATATGCAGTTCCAGATAGGCGCGGGCCTTGATCTTTTTCAGCTCCTGGTGCGCGCTCAGCATGGTCTCGATGTTGACCCCGTTTTCCTTCAGCGCGTCGGCCTGGGTCACGCCCTGACGATCCTTCAGGTTGCGGATGTCCTCGATGTTGAGCGAGCCGCCCGCCGCGCCCGAGCCGACCAGGCTGCGCCCGAAGCGCGCGCCCTCCTCGTCCGCCCAGTCAATCAGGCGCAGGGTCGACGTGCGGTTTTTGCGACTGGCCTGGCGACGCAGCGCTTCCAGGCCGGCCAGTACGCCCAGGCAGCCGTCCAGCCAGCCGCCGTTGGGCACGGAGTCGAGATGACTGGCCACGATGACGGTGGTGTCGGAGGAGCCGGGCAGCACCACGTGGTGATTGCCGGCGGAATCGGCGGAAACGGTGAGCCCGAGTTCCTGCTCCACCTTGGTCTGGAACCAGGCCCGGGCCTTGCGCCAGACGGGGCCCCAGGCCACGCGTTGCGCGCCCTGGGCGTCGCTGGTGAGGGCGGCCAGTTCCTTCAAATCGGCGATGACCCGTTGGGCGCTGGTGGCGAGATCGGTCGGTGTGGACATGGTGATACGCTCCTGTTTCGTGCGGGCTTAGTGTGGAACAGAATGACCGATCTGACAAGCGCGGCGAGGGGCGATCCGGGACCCCCCTCAATTTTTCTCTCTTAAATTGCAGAAAACCCGCTATACTCCGCGCCCATGATACTTCCCAGGAAACCGCCGCCGCGTAAGGTAGTAAAGCAGACTCACATTGTGGTGGATGCCAAAGACCCACGTCAGGCCAAGGTGATCCACGACGATCGCGTCCTGTTCACCATCCGCACCGATGTGTCAGGCATGCACCCGTCCATCATCGTGGTGGCCCAGGAAACGCAGCTCAAGGCCATGGAAAAAGGCAAGACCGGCCTGGTGCTGTGGAATGCGCCGCCCGGCCGCGACACCCGCAATTTGAAGCTGCACTGAGCGGCGCGAGCCCGCGCGCGGTCCGTTTTTTCCAACGATTGGAAACTGGGCCCGCGCGGACTTCCAACCTCTGTAATTTTCTAGGCCGCCTGATCAGGCGCGCGCGTTGACACCCCTGCGCCCGCGGCATATCTTGATCAGCGCGTCGGCGCCCTATGCGAGCGGGCCGGAGCTACCGTATGACCGTTGTGGCCCAGACCAAATTTGCCGCCCTGCTGGAGAAGTGCCAGCTGTTCACGCCTGTCCAGCTGGAGCAGCTGCTCGGCCAGCAGCAGCAGAGCGGAAAATCCATCACCGAACTGGTGGTGGGCGATGGCTTTGCCCGCGAGGATGATTTCCTGAAGGCGCTGGCCGGCGCCATGAACCTGCCCTATGTGCGCGCGGGCGACCTGACCATTGAAAAACCCGTGCTGGAGCGGTTGCCCACCAAGGCGGTGTTCCAATACAACGTGCTGCCCATCGCCATGGAAGAGGGCGTGCTGCGGGTGGCCACCAACGATCCCTTTTTGCCGGGCCTGATGGATGCGTTGCGCATGGCGTCCGGCCTGCGCGTGCGCCTGGCCCTCAGCACCGGCGCGGAAATCGACAAGGCGGCCAAGAAGCTCTACGGCGTGGGCGCGGAAACGCTGGACCGCATGATGCAGGACGGCCGCATCGAGGTCGCCCCCGAGGAGGACCTGGGCAAGCAGGACCTCAGCGCGCTCGACCAGGAAGCGTCCGTGGTCAAGTTCGTGAACCAGATCATCTGGGAAGCCTACAAGGACCGCGCCACCGATATTCACCTGGAGCCGCAGGAAATGGACCTGCGCATCCGCTACCGGGTGGACGGCGTGCTGCATCAGACTCCGGTGCCGCCGCAATTGAAACGGTTCCAAGCCTCCATCATTTCCCGCATCAAGGTCATGGGCAACATGGACATCGCGGAAAAGCGGCTGCCCCAGGACGGCCGCATCAGCCTGCGCATCCACGGCGAGGAAATCGACGTGCGCGTGTCCACCATGCCGACGGTGTACGGCGAGAGCGTCAGCCTGCGGTTGCTCATGCGGTCCAGCGGCATGCTGGGCATGGACCGGCTGGGGCTGGAGGACCGCGACGCGCAGATCCTGCTCAAGCTGATCAACAAGCCCCACGGCATCCTGCTGGTCACCGGGCCCACCGGCTCGGGCAAGTC
>CAYTVN010000270.1:0-4849 GCA_964441655.1 uncultured Verrucomicrobiota bacterium
AGATCTGCACCGCGGCCAGCAGCCCGACCAGCATGCCCACGATACCGAACACCACCGAGGCAATCCTGAAGGCCCGTACGATCGACTTGTCGTACTTGAAGGACTCTATTTTCATGAAGGGTACTCCTGCTTTTTCGTTTGCACTTTCGAGTCCGGTCGGCCGGGCTCCTCATCCGTCAACATCCGCAGTGGCGGCGTGCCCGTGTCGTCGAACTGACCGGACTTTACCGCCCACACAAAAAAAGTGATGAACCCCAGGCCCAGGACCAGGCTGGCTCCCATCAATACAAACAACACGCTCATGCCCACGCTCCCGCCGCGTCCGTCTGCAGGTTGCTTCGGTGGGCCGCCCAGCGCGTGCCGACCAGGGTCAGAGCCACCACGCTTACCGAGCTGATGGGCATCAAAATTGCGCAGATCAGGGGCGATAGCGAGCCCCGCATGGCGAACCACAGGCCGATGGCGTTGTAGGCCAGGGACACCGCGAAGCTGAGATGGATCACCCGTACCGTGCGGCGAGCGTAGCTCAGAAGGGCGGGGAGTTGTGCCAGTTGGCGTGCGTCCAGGATGGCGTCGCAAGCCGGAGTGAAAGCCGCGAGATCGTCGGTCACGGCCAGGCCCACGTCGGCCTGACGCAGGGCGCCTGCGTCGTTGAGCCCGTCGCCCAGCATCAGCACCCGGGCGCCGGCTTGTTGGAACTGGCGCACCGCTTCCAGTTTGTCCAACGGCTGCTGGTGAAAGCGCAGGTCGGCGCCGGGGCCGAACCAGCCGCGCAGGCGTTCGGCTTCGCTGTCGCCATCGCCGGACAGCACGGCCAGCCGGTAGTCGGGGGAGAGGCGGGAGGCCAGCTGTGCGATGCTGGTGCGATAGGCGGGGACCGCATGGAAGGCGCCTTGGTATGCGCCCTGGATCGCCACCGCGGTTCCGCTCGGCGCTTCCGGCAGACCGCTCACATGGTGCCGGCGCAGCCATTCCGCGGAGCCCATCACTACCGCCAGGCCCGCCGCGAGGCCACTCACGCCCAGGCCGGGTTCTTCGTGAAACTGCTGTACCTCGGGCCAAAGATCGTCCGCCGTGCCCGCGATGGATCGGCTCAGCGGATGGGTGGAATGTGCGGCCACGGCACGCAGGGCGCGTTGCACGTCGGGGGTCAGCGCGGCGCCTTCATAGGCCACCTCGCCGGCGCGGGTGAGGGTTCCCGTTTTGTCGAAGACAAGGGTATCCATGCGGGCCAGCTGCTCCACCGTCTCGGCATTTTTCAGGAAGCAGCGGACCCGTCCCAGCTGGCGTTGCGCGAAACCGAGGGCGAACGGCGCGGACAAGGCGAGCGCGCACGGACAGGCCACGATGAGGGTGGCCACGAAGGCGCGCCCGGCGCGGGCGGGATCGCTGAACAGCCAGCCTGCGGCGGAACCGACGGCCATCACCAGAACCAGGGCCGTGAACCAGCGGCTCATGCGATTGGTCACGTTGTCCAGACTCTGGGTGCGGTTCTTGCGGAACGCCTCGTGGTTCCACAGGGAGGCCAGGTAGCTCTGAGAGGTTTCCTTCAGGGTCTCCAGTTCCACGGCGGGACCGGCCTGCCGACCGCCGGCATAGATCACATCCCCGGCGTGGCGCACCACGGGCTCGGCCTCGCCGGTGACGAAGCTGTAGTCGAGGTGCGCTTCGGGTGAGATCAGGCGACTGTCCGCGGGAACGATTTCCTGGTGGCGCACCACCATACGGTCGCCCACGCGGAGTTCGGAGATGGGGATGGAGCGGTCGCCGGCGGGCTCGCGGCGGCGCACCGAAAGCGGGAAGTAGGAGCGGTAGTCGCGGTCGAAGGACAGGGCGTCGAAGCTGCGCTGCTGGAACCAACGTCCACACAGCAGCAGGAAGATCAGGCCGGTGAAGGAATCGAAATAGCCTTCCCCGGTGGCCGTGATCACGTCGTAGGCGCTTTGGGCGAACAGCGCGAGCGCACCCAGGGCGATGGGTACATCCAGGGTCAGGGCGCGGCGGCGCAGGCCCAGCCAGGATTGCCGGAAATAATCGGACGCGCTGTAGAGCAGCACCGGGATGGCCAGGCCGAAATTTACCCAGCCGTTCAGTCGACCCACGCTGTCGCCCGCTTCCAGGCCATAGTAGTGGGAGAAATTCAGCATCATGCTGTTGGCGGAAACAAATCCCGCCAGGCCGATCTTCAGCCACAAACTGCGCTCCTCGCGCAGACGGCTGCGCGGGGTTGCCCCGGCCCCGAGATTAAGGGTCGGCTCATAGCCGAGCGAGCTGAGGAGCTCGACCACGCCGCGCAAGCTCAGGGCTCGTGGATCGAAGCTTAGCGCCAGCTCCTTGCGTGGAAAGTTGACCTGTGCCGTGCCGATGGCCGGATTCAGGCGGAACAGGTTTTCCAGCAGCCAGATACAGGCCAGGCAGTGGATGGCGGGGATGTGAAAGGTGACCCGGCTGAGGCTGCCGTTGGTGAAATCCAGCAGGCGTGCCTGCAGGGCGGCATCCTCCAGATACGCGAACCGGCCATCTCCGAGCGGGCCCTGATTCATGCGGATGCCCGGCGTGGTCTCCAAATCGTAGAACCGGTCCAGCCCGCTGGCGGCCAGCATTTGATACACCGCGCGGCAACCATTGCAGCAGAAGAGATTGTTCCCGTGGGCGATGCGATCGTCCGGACAGCGGGCTCCGCAATGGGCGCAGACCAGTCGTTCGGCAGTGTTTGCTCGAGCGGCGACCGGCGTGGCAGTTATCGTTTCGCTAAGGGCCATAAGTTATCAGACCGCCACGCGTTTCCACGGAAACGGCACTAAACGAGGAAAGAATTACGCGTTCCGCGAAACATCGCAATTCAAAAATAGAATAAATATGATCTTGAATGTCCGATATAACTCGGGTAGCTTTTTTTGTCATGATTTTAAACAAGACCACCGAGCTGGGTTTACAGAGCATTCTGTATCTTGCTCAGCAGCCGAGCGGTTACATCGTGAACCCGCAGGAGCTGGCGGCCCGGATGGGCGAGTCTCCCACCTATATGGCGAAGGTATTGCGGTTGCTGGCCCGGGCTGATTTGATTCGATCGCACCGGGGCGCCGCGGGTGGATTTGAGCTGGTGCGCGACCAGGAAAACACGAACCTGCTGGATATCGTCGAGGCGTGCCAGGGGCCCATTCGCGGCAATTATTGTGCCGAAGTCCCGCTGGAACAGGTGCCACACATGTGTGGCTATCATAAAGCGATGCATGAACTTAAGGAATCCTGCCGCTCCGTTCTCGCCAAGTGGACTGTGGCGCATATTCTCCGACAACCTTTCGCCCAAGTGCCATCGCCCGCCTGCCGGTTCCGCCGGGTACGTATTCAATTTGATGTGGCACCGGTATGAAGTTCGATGTGGATTTCAACCGGGCTCCGCTGCTGCTGATCTGGGAAGTCACGCGCGCCTGCGCCTTGGCCTGCCGCCACTGCCGCGCTTCGGCGGAAGATGTGCGGCATCCCGCTGAACTGACGCTGGATGAGGGGCGCCGCCTGCTGGATGACGTGCGCGCCATGGGCACGCCGCTGATCATTTTTACCGGTGGAGATCCGCTGCAACGCGATGATTTGGAAGAGCTTGTACGTTACGCAAAGTCCATTGGCCTGCGGGCCGGGGCGATCCCCGCTGCGACATCTCGCCTGACCCGCGACCGGGTTTTTGCCCTGAAAGAAGCCGGACTGGATCAAATGGCCATCAGTTTGGACGGCGTAACTGCGGCCCAGCACGATGCCTTCCGCCGGGTCGAGGGCACCTTTGACCGGGCCATGGCAGGCGCAACCTGGGCCAGGGAAGCCGGACTGCCCCTGCAGGTGAACACGGTTTTCGGCTCCTGGAATGTGAATGATTTTGATGCCATGGCCGAGCTGGTGCAGCGGTTGGGCATTGTCTTCTGGGAGGTTTTTTTTCTGGTTCCCACCGGGCGCGGCGTGGAACTGCAAGGCGTTACGCCGGACCAGGTTGAAATGCTTTTCGGCAAGCTCTACGACCTTGCGCAACACGCCAACTTCATCGTCAAGATCACCGAGGGCCAGCACTTCCGCCGTTATGTGGCCCAGCGAACCGGCGGGGCGCCCGCCCGCCACGGCGCGCCTGGTCATCCGTCGCCCCGATTGATGCTGGGCCCGCATCCGGTGAATGCCGGGCGCGGCTTCTGCTTTGTAGACCATATCGGTGGCGTTTTCCCCAGCGGCTTCCTGACCGTCGAATGCGGCAATGTGCGCCGGCAACCTGTGTCGGAGATCTATCGCACTTCAAAGGTGTTCAACGAGTTGCGCGATGCCAGCCTGTTGAAGGGACGTTGCGGCCGGTGTGAATACCGGGACATGTGCAGCGGTGGTTCGCGCGCCCGCGCCTATGCCATCACGGGCGACTATCTCGCCGAAGATCCGCTGTGCGGATATCAACCAGCAGGGGAAGTGATCCGTAGTCCGTGATCCGTGATCAGCTCGGCCCGCGGATAACGGTTTACGGATTACGGGAATCCCACCTCTGCGGCACCCGCACCATCCGGTTGGTGTCGAATCCGAGGTCTGCCACACGGCGGACGACTTCCTGGTAACGTTCCTCCGGCAGCTGCCAGTCCCTGGCCATGATCCACAGATAGTCCCGGTCATCCGTGCCCACGGCCGTGACCTGGTACTCCGAGTCGAGATAGACCACGAGGTAGGGGAACTTCAGCGGCCAGAAAAACTGGATGCGCCATTCGGCGAATGTATCCCGGTTGTGCACGAAGGCGATATTGTCGAATGTTTTTTGCGGTCCATCGAATCCGCCTATGCGACAGGTGTAGGTGGTGGGGATGCGCCCTTTTTCGTCGAGGGCGTA
>CAYTVN010000271.1:0-4809 GCA_964441655.1 uncultured Verrucomicrobiota bacterium
TGGGCACGAAGCCGATGCGGCGTCCGGCGCGTTTCCACGCGAGG
Organism: uncultured Verrucomicrobiota bacterium; assembly: GCA_964441655.1. Lineage (GTDB taxonomy): Bacteria > Verrucomicrobiota > Kiritimatiellia > CAIVKH01 > CAIVKH01 > CAYTVN01. Next base: position 45 of record CAYTVN010000271.1, read on the forward strand.
GCGGCGGCTTGCATCTCGGCTGGCTGGCGAAGAATCTGCATGGGTAAGAGGATAAATCCGAAATCCGAAATCCCAAATCCGAAATTCGCTAGCTTCCGCCCCAGAATTGGCGTCCCCGTCCCGGCAGGCTGTAAATGAATTTGTGTTTCAGGCGCATCAGGCGGAACGGATTGTCGCCCTCGCGCACGCTGTGGCGTCCGCCCAGGCGATCCGCCCAGGCGGTTTCATAGCCCGCCCGCCGCGCCGCATGTTCGGCCACCGAACCGGCCACCGCCCACGGGAAACAAATGTGTTTCACCGTGTTGGTGTTCAATCGGCTGTTCAACTGTTCGCGCGCCGCAACCAGGTCTTCGAAGACCGCCCGCTCACGCTCCGCCTCCGTCTCCAAGCGTCCGGTCGGCGCACCCACGGCCCGGCGCAGCGTGCGTTCCCAGTCCGGTCGCGCAAAGAAATCAGCGCCGCCTTGCGCGACGGCAGCCCGGGCCCGTTCGCGCGCGGCCGGATCGTCATAGCGCAGCACATCCGACATACGGGAGCGGGTCGGGTACAGCGGCGCCCCCAGATCATCCGGACCCAGAAAAACCGCGGGCGGGCCGGCGTTCACCAGGGGCCGAGCGTGCACGTGCGGACGGTAGTCCGGACCGATGAACCCTTCGATTTCATCATCGCTGAACACCCGGGCATGGGCCTGGGTGTGGGACTGGATGTCCAGTACGCCCCCGGACTGCAGGGCCTTTAACTCCGGCCAGGTGCAAAACGGAACATCGGAGCGGTCAAAATCCGGCGGGACACCATCCGTCTCCTCCATGGTCGGGCGCACGCGATCCGCTTCCGTGGTCCGGCCGGGGATGGCAAACGTGATGGCGCTCAAGCCATGGCGACGCAACAGCGGGGCTGCGACGGTCCACGCGCTGGCCCATGCGTCATCAAAACACAACACGACCGAACGTTCACCCGGATGCACGCCATCCCGCACCCAGCGCGCCACCGCCTCCGAGGTCACGGTGCGATAGCCATTTTCCGTGAGATACCGCAGGTAGGGTTCCAGGTAGTCCGGCGTGACTTCGTGAAAATGGAACACCGGCAGCTGGCGACCCACGGTGCCTCCGAAAACAAAGGCCGGATAAGCGCCGCACACCAGATCCAGCGCACCGCGCAGCGGGCTTTTCCGTTCCGCCAGTGGAAGACGTCGACTCATCAGGGAGCCGATAGCACGCCCCACAACCGCGGGCAAGCGAGGAGTGTTCAGGAATCGGCTTTCGACCGGACGCCAACCGCGTACACTGACGGCAATGCAGCACCAACCAGATCCGGATGAAGCGGTGGTGACACGCGCCCAGGGCGGCGATGATTCCGCGCTGGACGACCTGTTGCAGCGCTATCGCGATCCGGTGTTCGCCTTCGTGTTTCGCCTGGTCGGTCAGGCCGCCAGCGCGGAGGACGTGGCCCAGGAGACGTTCGTGCGGGCCTTCCAGAACATCCGCTCGTTCCGCTTCCGACGCGGAGCCCGCTTCTCCACCTGGCTTTTCCAGCTGGCTCGCAACGCCGCGCTGGACGAAGTCCGTCGCCAGCGCCGTCAACCACGCCACGATACGGAAGCCGCGCCGGCGGAAGCGATCGACCCCGGTCCGAATGCCGCACATCAGGTGATGAACCGGGAACTCGGCGACGCCATCGCCCGGGCCGTAGCCACGCTGCCGGAGGATCAGCGGACCGCGCTGGTGCTCACGGAATATCACGGGCTGCCCGCCACCGAAGTCGCGCGCGTGCTGCATTGCTCGGTGCGCGGCGCGGAAGCACGGCTGTTCCGGGCCCGCCAAGCGGTGCGAACTCTGCTGGCCCGGCAGGGCTGGGTTTGATTACCCTATCGGCATGGCACGCATCCTGGTCGCCGGCTTGGTAAACGTGGAAACTACCCTGCGGGTGGATGACTTCCCCCTGCCCTACACCCCGGTGCACTACGCCTTCGACCGCATCCATAGTTCGGTATCCGGCGTCGGCTTCAATGTGGCGCTCGCCCTGCACACCCTGGGTCACGAGGTGCGTTTCCTGACCCTGCTGGGCCGAGATGCCGCGGGCGATCTGGCGGGACACGAGTTGATCCGGCGCGGGCTGCACGGGCTGGGCGTGCTGCACACGCTGAAGGAGACCGCGCAATCGGTCATCCTGTACGACGGCACGGGGCGCCGGGAAATCCAGGTGGACCTGAAAAACATCCAGGAACAATCCTTCCCGGCTGAGGTTTTTCGTCCCCTGCTGGAGGGTTGCGACCTAGCCGTGTTGTGCAACATCAACTTCACCCGCGCGCTGCTGGTCCCCACCCGGGCCGCCGGGATTCCCATCGCCACCGACGTCCACACCCTGCGCGATCTGGAAGACACCTACAACCGGGACTATCTGGAAAACGCGGCCATCCTGTTTATGAGCGGCGATGCCCTGCCGGAATCTCCGCCGGACTGGGCGCGGCGCGTGCTGGCGCGCTATCATCCGCAGGCATTGGTCATCGGCGCGGGACGCGAAGGCGCGTGGCTGCACACGCCCGGCCAGGTCGATCCCGAGCTCATACCCGCGGTGACCGTGCGGCCGGTGGTAAACACCATCGGCGCGGGGGATGCCTTGTTTTCCTCCTTCCTGCACGGCTATCTGGAAACCCGCGAGGCCCGGGCCGCTCTCCGCCAGGCGGTGGTGTTCGCCGGATACAAAATCGGAGATACTTCAGCGTCGGCTGGATTCCTGGATGCAGCGACGCTCAAGACGCTGACCGAAAACTATTTGTAAATTGGCCGCGTAGTTTTCCCGGCCCGGTCGTTTAACCGGGTATGAACGATCAACTCCCGGCCTGGTCCTCGTGGAAAACACCCGCGCCATCCCCCTATTTTGATCAGCGGGTCTGGCAGAAACTGGAAGCCGCCCGCACCGCCCGCCCGACCCCCGCGGCGTGGTGGGAGCGCTGGGCGCTGGCCGGAGCTTTGGCCGGGGCTGCCGCGCTGGTCGTGGTTTCCTTCAGCCAAACCACACCTCTCTCCGCCGGCGAATACTTCTCGCCGGCCGGTACCACTTCACTCACGCACGCCTATGTGGCCGCCGCGAAAGGAAACATCCCATGACCAAACGCTGGACCCTTACCCTGCTCATCTTGACCGCCGCCGCGGCCTTTTCCGCGGGCCGCTTCAGCCTTCAACCGCGCACCGCCTTCGACCCCGCGCGCGACTTGAATCCGGCCCATCTGATCTCGCTCCTGGGCTTGAACGAAGCTCAGGCCGCGGAAGTGAACCGGCTGACGGACTCCTACGCCGGGCGCGTGCAGGAGGCCTGCGATGCGCATTGCGCGGCCCGCTGCCAACTCGCCCAAGCCCTGACCGATGACCGCCTCACCAAGGAACAGGCGCGCACGCTGATCGAGAAAATGTGTGTCAGCCAGAAGGACAACGAGCTGGCCACGCTCGATCACATCCTGAGCCTGCGTGAGGCGCTGACCCCCGAACAGCGCCGTAAATTTGCCGCGACCCTCGGCGAGTGCCTGTGCACCACCTGCGCGAAAAATGCGTCTGCCTGCTGTGCCCGACCCGAACATGAACTGGAGACCCAAGAATGAAACATATCCTCGCAATCCTGATCGCGCTGACCCTCGGAACGGCGGCCGTGCGCGCGGCAGATGAAGTCAAAAAAGACACCTATCCCATCACCACCTGCGTGGTCTCGGGCGAGAAGCTCGGCGAAATGGGCGAGCCCTACATCATGCAGCACGAGGGCCGCGAGATCCGCTTCTGCTGCAAGAAATGTCGCAGGGACTTTCTGAAAGATCCGGCCGGGTATCTGAAAATCCTGGATAATGCCGCGGCGGCATCGAAAGCGGATTAATGCGCGCAAGGCTCAGCGCTTGCCTGTGGGCGGGGCTTCTGGTGGCCAGCCCGGGCGCATCGTTGGAGGAGGCCGTGCGCCAGGCCCCCGTGGTGGAGGCGGCGCTCCAGCGCAGCGATGCCGCACGGCTGCGCGCGGGCGTAGCTGGACGCTGGGTCGACCCCGAACTCGAGGGCATGCTGGCCAACAAAGATACGCCTGAGGACCGCATGCCCATGTGGGGCGTGTCCCTGAAACAGCCGTTGCCCAAATACGGCGAGCGCGGAGCGGAGCAGGCCCGCGCCCAGGCGGTTTTGGCCATGGCCGAAGCGGAGGCGGACCTGATGGCCGGCGAAACCGCGATGGCCGCCGCGGAAGCCCTCGCCGACTACGATGCAGCGGAGCAGCGCACCCAGCTGCTGAAACAGCAGCTGGATCGGACCGAACGCACCCGCGCGGCCGTGGAGGCCCGGCTCGCGGCGGGCCAGGGCCGGGTGAGTGAGCAACTCGCTCTGCAAACCCGCCTCACCGGGCTCCGCCTCGCGCTGGAGCAGGAACTGCGTCGCCGCGACGACGCCGACAGCGAGCTGCGCCAGCAACTGGGCCTGCGTGCCGACGAACCACGCCCCGATTTCGCGGCCCCGGAGCCCGACCAGATTCAACCCGACGCCGCGCCGGGACTACGCCTCGCGGAAGCACAACAGGCGGAAGCCCGCGCCATGATGAAAATGGCCCGCGCGGCGGGTCGGCCCATGACCGCGGTAGGCGTCACCTTCGAACGCGAAGAGGTTGAGCTGGGCAACGAGGACACCGTGGGCGTGGCTCTGATGACGGATCTGCCGTGGCACAGCCATCGCTACGGCCGCGCGGAAGAGCGGGCCGCAAAGGCGGAATTGGCCGGGCGCCTGACGGATGCCGACACGCT
>CAYTVN010000272.1:0-4806 GCA_964441655.1 uncultured Verrucomicrobiota bacterium
GGGATTCAGCGTTTCGTACTTCTCTTGCAGGCTTTCTCTGCGTCCTCTGTGCCTCTGCGGTGAAATATCCGGACTAACGGCGCAGGTGCGCTTCCATGGCCGCCAGGCCTTCCGGCGTGCCCATGTCGAGCAGGGGCGGATTCACCTGGCGCACGCGGAGTGCGCCGGCGTTGGCGAGGCGGGGAAAAACATCGGTCTCCAGCGAACTCGCGCCGGTGGCGGGAATGTGATCCAGCAATTCGCGCTTCATCCAGTACACGCCGCCGTTGACCCAACCGGCCTCGCGGTCGGCTTTTTCCAGGAAAGCGGTGACCCGGCCGTCGGGCTGGAATTCCACCGTGCCGTAGCGTCCGGCCTTTTCAATGTGCGTAATGGCGAGGGTGGCCAGCACGTCGGGCGCGCACCCTTCGCGCAGCCACTGCGCGAGGTTGAGCGAAGGTAGAAAGCTGTCGCCGTTGATCACCAGCAATTCATCACCCGCCACCTTTTCCGCCGCGAAGCGCAAGCCACCCGCGGTGCCCAGCGGCGCGGGTTCGATGGAAACGGTCAGCCGGTCGTTGGCCGGTTGCTCGTTGCGCCAGGTGACCAGTTGATCCGCGCGGTATCCGGCGGCGAGGTGAATGCGCTGGATGCCGTTCCGGCGCAGATCATCCAGCATCCAGGCGATAAAGGGACGACCCGCCACCGGCACCAGGGCTTTGGGTCGATCTGGAAACAGGGCGCGCAGGCGGGTGCCGAGTCCGCCGACCAGAATGAGGGCTGCCGGTGTATTCATGAGCGTAGAAAGGCCAGCAGCGCGGATACCGTCCGCGCCACCACCTTCTCCATGTCAAAACTTTCGCGCGCCTGGGCCAGGGCCGCCTGACCCATGCGCTGACGCTGTTCCGGATCGCGGGCCATCTGGACCAGACGCCGGTCAAATTCCTCCATGCGATCCGGGGCGAACAGAAAACCTTCGCGGCCGTCCTGCACCACTTCGGACACCCCGCCCAGGCGCGCGGCCAGGATGGGCAGGCCCACTGCCATGTTGTGCACCAGGGCGCCCGTCATGTGGAAATCGTCCGACTGCTGGCCCACCCGCATGACCAGGCCGATGTCGCCCGCGTTCAGGGCCACGTTCACGTCGTCGGGTTTGGGCAGCCAGCCGGTGAGGGTTACGATTTCCTGCAGGCCCAGTTCGGCGGTGAGTTGCTGGAGGCGGGCAAACTCCGTTCCGTTTCCGACCAGCAGGTAGCGGATGTTCGGAATGTCGCCCCGCACCCGGGCCAGGGCGCGCAGGATCAGGTCGTTGCCCTTGTTGGGATGAAGGATGCCGTGGTGTACCAGCACCACGTGCCCGTCGGTGTAGCCAAACCGTGCCCGCGCCGCCGCCCGGTCCATGGGATGGTACAGCCGCGTATCGCACGGGTCATACACCGGATAAACGCGCTGTGGATCAATGCCTCGCGTGGCCAGGAAGTCACGAGTATTGCGGGCCCGCGTGATGATCACCGGCAGCTTGCGCCAGGCCGCGTAGTCGCAGTGCTGAACCCAGCGCGCGAGTTGGCGTTTCCACCATCCGGTGTTGAGGTAGATGTCGGTGAAAAAATCCGCCACGGTGATGGCAACCCGGGGGCCGAAGAACCAGCGGGCGAGGCCCGCACTGAGGGGAATGGTTTCGTCCAGATACACGGCATGCATGCCCATGAAGCGGCAGCGCAGGCCGACCCAGGGCAGGCAGGCGATCCACAGCAGGGTCTTGATGAGCTTGTCGCGTTGATGGCGGCGCTCGACCGTGAAGGGGAGCAGGTGGACGCGGGCGTACCGGGTGATGGCGTCCGGGGTCGGCCGCGGGCTGCGCAGTCCGAAGTAATGAATCTCTGCGTGTTCGGAAAGCTTTTCGAGCAGGCGGGGCAGGGCGTGGTAGAGCTCGGTGTGTTCGGCCGGCCCGTAGCGGAACCAGAACGCGATGCGGGGTTTCCCGGTCATGATTCGGCGGCTTGGAATATGATGCGGCTGCCTTCGTCGCTGAAGTTAAACGGAATTTCCTGCAGTTGCTGCAAAGCTCTCCGCACGCTGGCCTGGTGCTCGGGCTGCACATAGACCAGCAGGAAGCCGCGCCCGCCTGCGCCCAGCAGCTTGCCGCCCAGCGCGCCGGCCCGGCAGGCGGCGTCATAGGCCTGGTCGATGGCGGAGTTGGAGATGCCACTGGACAGGGAACGTTTGCGCATCCACGACTCGTGGAGCAGGCGGCCAAACGCATCCAGGTTGTCCTGGCTGGTCAGCAACCGCTCCGCCTCGTCCACCATGGCCAGCATCTCACGCAGGGCGGGCAGATTATGGCCCACCCGCCGTTTCTGCTCCTGCAAAATGGATTCGGCTGAACTTTCCATGCCGGTGAAGAACATAAGCAATCGGTCGCTCAAGGCGGTCCGACGCTCCGGCAGCATCGCCACCGGCTTGGCCCACACCCCCTTGGCCGTGAAATCGAAGCGGCGCAGGCCCCCGTAGGCCGCCGCATACTGGTCCTGGTGTCCGCCCGCATCGCCCACGCGCTCGCGTTCGACCACGATGGATTCGCGGGCCAGCTGGGCCGCGTCCGGTTTTTCGCCCCGGAAGGCGTGCAGCGAATTCAGCAGGCCCACGGTGAAGGAGGACGAGGAGCCCAGGCCGGTGCGGCCGGGCAGGTCAGCCACGTGGTTGATCTCCATGCCGTCGTCCATGCCCAGCAGCCCCAGGCATTCGCGGATCAGTGGATGCTCAATTTCCACCGCATGGCGCACCGTCTCCGTCTTGGCGTAGCTGACGCGCAGGCGGTGCTTGAAAAAGGGACCCAGCGAGTGCACGGACAGGTAGCAGTATTTATCGATGCCGGTGGCCAGGGTGGCCCCGCCGTGCTCGGCGTAGAATTCAGGGAAGTCAGTTCCGCCGCCGAAGAAGCTCACGCGGAAAGGGGTTCGGGAAATAATCATACCAGCACCTCGCGTCCGGCCAGAACATCCTGGATAAATCGAACCACCGTGGCCTTGGAATCCGCCACCGGGCGGGTGGCTTTCAACTTGGCCAGGCTGACCTCGTAATATTCGGGCTGGTTTGACGGCTCGGGCAAGGTCGCGCCCGGCACCAGCGCGGCCACATCACGCAAGCTGACCACGCCGTCCCCCGCCACATTCCAGATTTCTTTTTCGGAGCCGGCCTGCAGCAGATCCAGCGCTGTGGCGGCCAGGGCCTGAGTGTGCTGGTACTGGTAGCGGGAATCCGGGTGCACGCGCAGGGGCAGACCCTTCAGCAGATCGTAGATGGAATTCTTGCGCAGGCCGGGCCCCACGAAGCCGCCCATGCGCAGGACCAGCCAGCGGGGGGCGTAGTGCCGGACCAGGTCCTCGGCCAGCAGCTTGTGCAGGCCGTAGGCGGAAAGACGATCGCGCCGGATCACGGTGGATTCCGTATTGGCCGCGGGCTCGCGCACGTTGTCGTACACATCAATGGTGGAGAGGAAACAGTAGCGCTCGCAGGGAAAGTCGTGCAGCGATTGCATCACGGATCGCACGGACAGATCGAATTCCAGGGCGGGCTGCTCGCGGGCCAGGAACTTCTTCGAGTTGCCGTTGGCATTGATGACCCAGCGGGCGCGCAGGCCCGGAAGATAGGTGTCCTTGTCCACCTCGTGCACGGATAGCCCGCGTGCCCTGGCTTCGCGCACGATGGCCGAGCCCACGAAGCCGGCGCTGCCGATTACCAGAAGATCCGCCGCATCACTCACAGGCGAACCTCACCCGTGGTGCGCGCCTTCCGGAACCAGTCGGTGGTGCGGCGCAAGCCCTCTTCCAGTGTGGTGGGGCAGGACAGGCCGAGCTGGTGCAGGCGGGTCACGTCAAAAATCTTGTCCATCTGGCCGTCCGGCTTGGAGGTGTCCCACACGATTTCGCCGGTAAACCCGGTGGCCTTTTTCACCGTCTCCGCCAGTTCGCGGATGGTGATGCGGCGTCCGGCCGAGATGTTGACCGGGTCGCTCGATTCGTAGTTGGCCAGGAACCAGGGAATGGTTTTCCCAACATCGCCCGCATAGACGAAATCGCGCGTGGGCGTGCCGGTGCCGAACGCGGTCATGGTGGGCTTCCCGGCGTCCTGGGCTTCCACGTATTTGCGGATCATGGCCGGGATGACGTGGGATTGTTCCAGGTTGAAGTTGTCCCACTCGCCGTAGACGTTGCCCGGAATCAACACCACGGAGTTGAAGCCATGTTGAACGCGGTAGGCCCACGACTGCACCAGCAGCATCTTCTTGGCCACCGAATAGCCCGCGCTCTCGATCTGCGGGTAGCCGTTCCACATCTGGTCCTCGCCGATGGGCGAGCTGGCCTTGGAGGGATAGGAGCAGCCGCCCATGAGGGTCAGCAGTTTGCTGAGGCCGGACTCAAAGGCGGCGTGAAACACCGCCGTGTTCATGGCCAGGTTTTCGTAGAAGTAGGAGGCGGGCCGCTTTTTGTTGTCGATGATCCCGCCCGATTTGGCGGCCAGATGAACCAGTGCGTCGGGCTGGATGTCCTTCAGCATGCGGGCGGGCGCCCCCGGCTCCAGCAGGTCGTAGTCCTTGCGGCTGACCAGCACCAGTTCGGCGGAGAAGTTTTCGCGCAGGGCGGGAATGATGTGGTGGGCCAGAAAGCCTTGTGAGCCCGTGACGAGAATTCTTTTAAAGCGGTCGTTTTTCATGCTGTCTCTGCGCCCTCTGCGGCTCTGCGGTGCATCTTCGGGCTACACGTTGGCGTACGTATTGCGGCGGATAACCTGATAGGCCTTGATCAACTCGCCGATGCCCCAGCCGCC
>CAYTVN010000273.1:0-4735 GCA_964441655.1 uncultured Verrucomicrobiota bacterium
GTGGCGCAGCGACAGAAGATCGAGGTGCGTGGCTACACCAGCAAAGCCTCGGGCAAACTGGAGAAAACACCCGAAGGGCTGCGCTTCACCGCAGTCCAGCTGACCGTAGAGCTTCAGGTGGCCGACGAAGCCAGCAAGGAAAAGGCTGTAAAAGCGGTGCAGATCGCGGAGAAATACTGCCCGGTGTCCAATGCGGTGAAATTCCCGGTCCACGTGTCGATCAACGCGACGGTATCCTGATCTCGCCGCGATCTCAGCCCGAAAATTGCATCAGTGCGATGCAAGTTGCGGGTCAGGGCTCGTACACCCCGGTGCGATAAAATGCGGAGGGCAGGTGGTTGGTGAAATCCAGCCACAGGTTGCCGCCCGAAGCCTGGCGCTGTACCCCGAGCCGCGCCCACGCGCCTTCCACCAGGCTGGTGCGATAAAAAATGTCGTACCACCGCGCGGGCACCGTGGTGGGAATCTCGATGTAGCTGGCTGGCCCGCCGGGTGGCAGCCACCCGATCTCGGGCAGGTGCGAGGCGGCGGAGTTGGGGTCGGTCCCGGCAAACTCCTCCTCCCAGGTGACGTATCCATCGCCGTCGGCATCGCTGTTGGGGCCGGGCTGGCGGGTGACCGTCACCTCGTCCTGGTAGGTCGAGCTCTCCAGCGCAACCCCATCAATGCTGAAGTCCGTCAGATAAACATTGTAGGCTTCACCGCCCTGCACGGGACCGGTGGCGTAGTTCCAGGTGCGAAAACGATCAATCACCGATTCCGACGTAACGGCGAGTTGGCCGGTCACGGTGAGGCTGTTGACGGTCAGCCGATAGGCCGTCGGACTGGTGAGCTCGAACTCCAGGTTCAGGCCCTGGTCGGTCCACGGTATGCCGGTGGGCCGATTGATCACGGCATCGTTGAACACGTAGTTGGTGTCGCCGCCGATAAAGAGGAATTCCAGCAGGTTCTGGCCGAAGCGATTCTGCAGGCCGATGCCGGTGGAGGCGGCGAATTCAATCTGGTTGTTCTGGAATTTGAGCCGCAACACATCGCCCACATGCAATTGCCCGGCCAGCGGTCGCACGGCCGCGCTCAGTCCCCCGTTGTTTGCCCACATACCCCAGGCGCGTGACCCGATGACGAGATTAGCCACGCCCGGCCCGGCTAAAAAATGGCCCGCGCTGCTGCCTCCGGTCAGCTGCCACCCGCCGCCCCAACCCGTCCCGCCGTTCTGTCCGTTCTGCCAGTTGCCACCGCTGGTGTAGGTCACGTTGCTGGCGGCATCCCGCGAAGCCGCATTCGGATTGATTGCGCTGTTGGTGCCGGTGACCCGGATCAGGTTCACGCCCTCGCCCAGACTCAGGGCGGGCAGACTCCACGAAGTGCCGGCCGCCAATATCCCGCCCGCCCCGGTGGATAAATTGCTCCACACCAGATCACCGATGATGCCTGGCCCAACGGTGCCCCGCAACGGAAGGGCCGTGACCTCGTTGGAGACCACCACGTCACCCGGCGGATTGGTGATGGAAATATAGGGCAGTTGCGGATCGGTGCACTGCGAAACGATGGTCAGCCAGTCGGCCCCCCCGTTGTTGTCCCAAATCTGGTTGGTCGACTGGCCATGAAATACGTAGTCGAGTTGCCAGGTGTCGGAGGCAATCGCAAACAATCCGGTCCACACGCCCGTCGTGCCCTCGGACAGCGGGACTTCGGCGATGTCGTTCCAGCCGTTGCGTCCAATGAACAGCGTAATGTTGCTGGCGTTCATCAGCACACCCGAGCGCTCGGCATAGGTCACGTTCACCGGCACACAGCCCTGCGGCACCGCGGGATCCAGGGTGACCAGCGACGGCAGGTCGGCGCAGCCGGTAATGGCAAACGACCAATCCTTGCCCAGGTTGTTATCCCACACCCGGTTGGCGACGGCCCCGTCGTGCAGGGTCACGTCCAGCGTCTCCGCGCCAAAAGGAATTTGGTGGACCCCCGACCACACGCCGCTGCCGTTGTTGGTGAGCAGGAGGTCGGATGGGGATTGCCAGTTGTTGATGCCCAGCCCGGCCACCACCTGGGTCGCTCCGGCCAGCGGTCCCCCGCCCGGCACATAGGTCAGGGTCACCGGCACGCAGCCACTCGGCTCCGCGGGATTCAAGGTCAATTGCCCGGCCTGCGGCGGTGCGGTCTTGGAAAAGATTTGCAGGCTGTACATGCCCATATTGACGGCCGCCTTGGGCGGCGATCCCGAGGCCACCACCTGGGCCGACCCGATGTTGCCGTAGTCGGACGCATAGTTCGTGCTGTCCCCGTTGAAGCGCGAGTACCAGGTGCCCGCGGACGGGAACTCGATCAGGTAGCTGTTGTTGGTCCAGGTCTGCACCGAAAAGTTGGCCACCACCACCACGTCGTCCGCCCCGCCCCCGGCATCCCAGCGGATGTAGCTGATCACTTTATTCACGTCATCCTTGTGCTGCACATTGACCCCGGTTCCCTTGAGGCCCTGGGTGCCACCGCGCAGGTTGCGGCGGGCATGTACGAGGTCGGTGTAGGCGCGCACCATGCCGCTCCACGTGTTGGTCAGGCTCCAGCGCAGCGCGGTGCTGGAGCTGAAGGTCCAGTCCTCGTTCATCTCCTGGCCCTGGAAAATCATGGGCACGCCGGACGCCGTCATCACAATGCCCTCGGCCAGCAGCTGACGCTTGCGCGCCCACACGCTCCACGGATTGGAGCCGTCGATGTAGCGGGGCAGCCGGTACTTGCTGTTGAGGTCGCCGGCGGTGTCGTGCGACTCGGAGTAAATCACGCGGTTGTGCCCGCCCCCGATGCGGTCGCCCAGCCAGTTCATGTTGCGCTCGGCATCGCTGCCGCGCGTGACCTGCCACTGGATGTGGTCGTGAAAGCCCACATCCCACTGTCCGTCGAAGTTCATGTTGGAATCGTAGGCGTGGTCTTCGGCAATGCGGATGCGACCCGGGTACTGGGTGGCCACCATCCAGTTGATGTCGCGCAGCATGTCCGCCGCGTCGGTGAGGAACGTGGAGCCGCTGTTCGCGTACAGAATGCTGTAGACGGAGTCCCAGCGGAAGCCGTCCACGCGGTACTCGGACAGAAACATCTGGATGTTTTCCTGAATGTACTGCCGCACCTCGGCGCGACCGTAGTCGGGCCGGGTCTCGCCCCACATGGTGCTGGACTTGGAGTCGTTGTAGAAATAGATGCCGCCCTTGTTGTTCTGGCTCCAGCCATCGAACTGCCACAGGGCGAGGTCGCTCGGTCCATAGTGGTTGTGCACCACGTCCACCAGCACGGCCAGGCCCTTCTGGTGACAGGCCTTCACGAAACGCTTGAAGGCATCCGGCCCGCCCAGCCCGCTTTCAATGGCATAGGGATCGGCCGGGTTGTAACCCCAGCTGCGGTCGCCGGCGAATTCCGTGATGGGCATGACCTCGATGGCATTCACCCCCATCTCAACCAGATGGTCCAGCTTCTCGATGCAGCCATCGAAGGTGCTGGGAATCCAGCTCTCCGCATTGTAGGTGCCCACGTGCATCTCGTAGATGACGAGGTCGTTCATCCACGGCGGACTCGCCTGCACCCCGCCCCAGTCAAACGCGTTCCGGTCGTAGACGATGGAATTGCCGGCCGAATTCACCACCCGACGCCCGCGGGGATCGCGCCGATCCATCGAACCGTTGATCACAAACTTGTATTCCTGCCCCGCCACCGCGCCGGCGAAATCGCGCGACCAGTATCCGGTTGACCCTTCTTTGGTCAGGGCGGTGGTGGCCCACCCGTTAAATTGACCCTTCACCCCCACGCTGGTGGCGTTGGGCGCCCACGTGCGGAACGTCACCCCGGTCCCCGCCGCGTCTGCATAGGGCATGGAACCAAGTCCCGGCCGCGAAGATTGGGCGGACGCAAAATCGACCGCCGTGAAATAAAGCGCGGAGCATAAAACGAACATCAGCGGGCGAGCCGGGCGAGTTTGCATGAATTTCCTCTCTCCACGTAAAGCGCTTTACCGTGAGTGTAAGAATTCACTTCTTTGTCCCGAATGTAAATATAAAGTTAAAGCGTTTTACGCTCTAGGAAACGCGGCGCAGGTGAGGCGGTTCAGTTGGTGGGCGTATAGCCCGGAGGGAACCAGACTTTAACCTTCGTTTTGACCCGACCCTGCTGCAGGGCACGGCCGTGGGTGGGATAGAAAAGATCCAGATGATAGCCCTTGATGTCGCTCCCGCGATCCTCGACCCGGCCGTATCCATAACCGGGAATGTAGATGATGGTCCCGAAGGGAAAAATACTGGTGTCGGCCGCGATGGTGCCGGACCGGGCGGTGGTGCCACTGGCCGTCACGCCCACCGCCTTGCTCTTGCCGCGGTTCGGGCCGCTCGAAATCACCGCGCGACCCAGCCAGTTGCGCTGCCAACCGCAGCACTCGCCGCAGGGACAGTAGCCGGTGGTGATGACCATATATTCGCGGGCCGGCGTGTCGCGGGGCGGCCGCACCGGCGACCAGCGCACGTCGCGCACATAGCAGCCGCCGACCGCCAGTAGCAGCAGCAAACCAAAAACGTTGCGCAGGAATCGTTGCATCGGGGGTGCCGGATTACGGGCCCATTTTTCCAACGATTGGAAAAACGGCCAGCACAAACTTCCAACGTCTGTAAATTTATTTGCCCGAATAGTGCAGCGCACCTTCGAGTGCGCTGCACTATTCGCTTCTGGCACGCCAACTTGCTGAGCAAGTTGCGTGGCC
>CAYTVN010000274.1:0-4697 GCA_964441655.1 uncultured Verrucomicrobiota bacterium
CCGACCTTCCGCGTCTACACCACGGACGATGTCGTCGGCGTCGAGTTGGGCGGCGCGCTGAAAAATGTCATCGCCGTGGCCGCCGGGATTAGCGACGGCATCGGCTTCGGAGACAACTCCAAGGCCGCCCTCATCACGCGCGGCCTGGCCGAAATGACGCGTCTGGGCGTGGCCCGTGGCGCCCACCCGGAAACCTTCGCCGGACTCAGCGGCATCGGCGACCTCATTGTCACCTGCGCCAGCAAGCTCAGTCGCAATCGCGGCGTGGGCGAACGGCTGGGCCGCGGGGAAAAACTGGACGCCATCATGGGCGGCATGGAGCAGGTGGCCGAGGGCATCTGGACCTGCCGCGCCGCCCTCGACCTGGCCCGCGAACTCGGCGTGGATGTCCCCATCACCGAACAGGTCGTCGCCGTCGTCCATGAAGGACTCGACCCCCGCGTCGGCGTACAGGCCCTGATGGCCCGCGATCCGAAGCCGGAAAGAGTGAAGAGTTAGTTTCACGTTCCAGGTTCCATGTTCCAAGTCATCGGAGTGAATAATTTAACGTGAATCTCCACCTCCTGACCTGGAACTTTGGACTTGGGACCTTGGACTTGGAACGTGGGACTTGGAACCTGGGACTTGGAACTTTGACCTGATGTCTTCCCGCCTTACAACCCGCCTTCTCCCCTGGCTGACCGCTTTGCTCGGCCTGGCTTTGACGGCCGTCGCGTGGCGGGCGGCGCGGCTGCGGGAAGACCGTACGTTGCAGGCGCGCTTTCAGGCCGAATCCGAACAGGTGGGCCGCGCGGTCGCCTGGGAAATCAAGTTGTTCTCCGAGGTGCTGCAATCGCTGGGCCCGCTGCACGCCCTGTCGGACCGGGTCACCGCGTATGATTTCGAGGAGTTCGCCCGCAAGGGCATGACCCATCAGAAATCCGTGCTGGGCGCGTTCGGCTTCGCGCAGTTGATTCCCGCCGCGTTGCGCATGGCCATGGAGGAACCGGACGAGGCCGGCGTGCCGCGCCGTCGTCTGACCGAGTACGACGCGACCGAGGGCACGCGCCCCGCCGGCGACCGCCCCAGCTATTTTCCGATCACCTATCAAAACCCCGCCCTCGGCCTCGGCCTGCCCAACGATTTCGATCTGGCCAGCCTGCCCACCGCCCCCGCCGCGTTTGCCCGCATGGCCCTCAACCGGCAGCCGGTGCTGGGCCCCAGCACGGCGGGAACGGTTGCCCGGTCCGCGGTGCCGGCGTCGGGTTCGCTCGACCCGCAAGCTGACCAGCCCGCGGGCTTCTTCGTGTTTGCTCCCATTATTGATGACGAGGCCCAGCTGTCCGGCTGCACCGTGGCCATCCTGTGGCCGCAGGATTTGCTGCGCCGCGCCCTGGATCGCACCGCGGCCCGCGGCGTGCAGATCACCCTTTTCGAGGCGGCCGCCCCCGCGCCTTCACCCGAGCCGACCGGCCTGTACCGCGAGTATCCCCTGCAGCTGGCCGACCTGCCCTGGGTGTTGCGCTGC
This sequence comes from uncultured Verrucomicrobiota bacterium, assembly GCA_964441655.1. Taxonomy (GTDB): domain Bacteria; phylum Verrucomicrobiota; class Kiritimatiellia; order CAIVKH01; family CAIVKH01; genus CAYTVN01. The sequence goes on from CAYTVN010000274.1 coordinate 1,508, forward strand.
GAGGCGCTGCCCTCCTACGTGAACGCCCACGCCACCCCGCTGCCGTGGCTGGTGCTGGGGGCGGGCCTGCTCGTCACCGTACTGCTTACCTGGCAGACCGCCGGCCTGGTCGAGCGCGCCGTCCGCATCGAACGCACCGTGCGCGAGCGCACCGCTGAATTGCAGGAAGCCAACCGCAAGCTGGGCGATGAGATGCAGGAACGCGCCCGCCTGGAGGTGGAGATCGAGGAGGTGGCGGATCGCGAGAAGCGCCGGCTGGGCCACGACCTGCACGATTCGCTGGGCCAGAAACTCACCGGCGCTGTGTATCTCAGCAAAGCTCTTTCCGCCTCGCTGGGCGCGGAGAACGACGAGGCCCGCGCCGCAGCCGAAAAAATCAACGACATCCTGAAGGACGCCGTGGCCGAGGTGCGCCGTACCGCGCGCGGCCTGGCCCCGGTGGAGGTGGGACCGCAGGGCCTGGCCCCCGCGTTGCACCGGCTGGCCGAGGACACCTGCGGCGTGTACGGCATCGCCTGCTCGTTCCGGGCCGGCGGCGAGCCCGCGCTGCGCGACGCCCGCATGGCCGCCCAGCTCTATCACATCGCCCAGGAAGCCGTGACCAACGCCGTGCGCCACGGCGAGGCCCGCGAAGTGGTGATCGAGCTCGACGCCCACCGGCTGGCCATACGCGACCAGGGCCGTGGATTTGATCCCGCCGCCGCCCCCGTCGGCGCAGGCCTGCGCATCATGCGCCACCGCGCCGCCAGCTTTGGCGGCCAGTTGCAGATCGATTCCACCCCTGGTGCAGGCACCGTGGTGATATGCTGTTTTTGAAATCCGGTAATGGAAAATCCCAAATCCCAAATCCCAAATCCGAAATCGAAAATCGAAAATTAATAATCCCCCTCTATGACCGCTCCCGCCCGCATTCTCATTGTCGACGACCACGCCATAGTCCGGCATGGCCTTGGCCTGCTGCTTTCCAAGCATCCTGAGTTTGTGGTGTGCGGCGAGGCTGGCACCTATGACGAGGCCCTGGCGGTGGCGGAAAAGGAAAAGCCGGATCTGGCCGTGGTGGATGTCACGCTCAAGGATCGCAGCGGGCTGGATCTGGTACGGGAGTGGCGGGAGCGCCAGCCCGGCTTGCGCGCCCTGGTGCTCTCCATGCACGACGAACGCGAGTACGCGGAGCGCGCCCTGCGCGCCGGCGCGCGCGGCTATGTGATGAAGGAAAACGCCGATGAGGTGGTGGTAGAGGCCCTGCACACCGTGCTGCGGGGCGACGTCTACGCCAGTCCCGAGGTATCCGCGCGCATGCTGCGGCAGATGGCGGACGGCGGGAAGCCGGCTGAGGAGGGTGGGGTGGACAGCCTGACCAGCCGCGAAGCGGAAATTTTCCGCGCCCTGGGCGAAGGCCTCACCAGTCGCAAAATCGCCGAACGCTTCACCCTCAGCGAGCGCACCGTCGAAGTCCACCGCGCCAACATCAAACGCAAACTCGGCTGCGAAGACACCGCTCAACTATTGCGTGAAGCCGTGCGCTGGCTGGGGAAATAGGGAGTTGCAGGTTCCAAGCCCCAAGTTCCAAGTCGACATGGAACCTTGGACTTGGGACTCTTTCGCCTTCGTCCTTTTCGCTTAAATTCGTCAGCAATTTACCCGGTAAAACATTTCTACAACTTTTTATCGTCTACGTATTGACACGTAGGCCCACTACGCGTACTCTCTTGCCCAGGCAGGAGAAAGATTTCGGAAAAACTGTTAGACAGATCACGTAAAAAGCGGGTACAACTATCCGCGCATCGAGGAGCAACCATGAAAAAATTAGCGCTAGCATTGATCGGACTGACCCTCGTCGGTTCCTCTGCATTCGCCCAAACCACCGGCGTGCTGAGCCGTAATGCGGTTGGGTATGTCAAGGTGACTATTCCCAAGGGTAAGCTGGAACTGATTCGCTACGATTTCGAAGATATCACTGGTCGTGGAACAGCGATCACTAATGTAATTGGCGACCAAGTTCCCACCGATAGCACGGTTCTCTTGTGGGATTACGCAGATCCGAAATATATCGCAATCAATAAAGGGTCGCGCAGTGGCTGGGGTACGGGCGGAACCAACCGTCTGCTTCGCGGTCAGTCTTTCTTCCTTAAAATTCCGGCTACAGCTGCTTCAAACGAGTATCAAGTATATCTGATGGGTGAAGTACCCGATAAAACAACTGCGCCTACCAGTACGGTTGGAGTGGTGAGCGGTCTCGGAATGTATGGTGTGCCTTATCCTGTATCTGAATACTGGACAAACACGACATTGGCCAAGCAGGCGCAAAACAACGACTTTATGATGATCTGGGATGGCAATCAGTATGTTGCCTATAACAAGTCATCGCGTAGTGGCTGGGGTGCAGGCACAAACGTCATACTCAAGCCCGGTCAAGGCTTCTGGTTCAAGACCGCCAGTGCATCGAGCAACTGGTCGGTTCCTAAGCCCTATACTTGGCCGTAAATTTCGTTTGTCCGTTAAGTTGTTCAATCAGTGTGAAAAGCAAAGGAGCAAAAGAAGTGAAAAAAATAGCAATTCTGATGTTTGCGGTTGTCGCAGCTGGCGGTGCATTTGCGGACATCGCGGTCAACTGGCGTGCGAATGATGGTTTCTATAACTGGAATGCCCCGCTATCTCCTGCTGATCCTGGTGATTACATCAATGATGCTGGTGGCAGTGCACTCGCCTATATGATCTACTCCCCGACAGGAGTGCGTACCGTTGATACCAATAATCTCAGTGGATTCTTGGTCGGCGGCGATAATGTTGTGGTTATGATTGGGGCAAATCCAGCCACCTCAACAGCGGCCTCGCCGTATGGCAATTTTGACTTCGGATTTAATGGTCAAATTGCTGGATATGGCGCAGTAGGTGCGGCCATTTGGAGTCGCATCATTGATTTGTCGGCACCTGGAGGTGCGGCGTTTCAATATTTTGATGGCAACTTGGTATCAGCTCCCGCGTACAATGTTGATCAGCCTGCGCTGATTGACCTGAATGGACAGTCTGGTACTGGTGGTGTCATCGGTGATCGCATGATCGCTGTCGTGCCTGAGCCCTCAGTCTTGGCATTCTTGGCAATTGGCGGTATTGCGGTTGCGATTCGTCGCCGCAAAATGGCCTAAGCGATTATCCATGTCTAACGAAAGAGGCATTCTCCAATGGGGAA
>CAYTVN010000275.1:0-4674 GCA_964441655.1 uncultured Verrucomicrobiota bacterium
GCCCTCCAACGAGGAACTCGACCACGACTTGTTGTGGCGCTGCCAGAAGCACCTGCCCGAGCGCGGCCGCATCGGCATCTTCAACCGCTCCTACTACGAGGAGACCCTGGTGGTGCGCGTTCATCCGGAATTGCTCGGCAAGCAGAAGCTGCATGCCTCTCTGATCACCAAGGATATCTGGAAGGAACGATTCAAGGATATCCAGGCCTTTGAGCGTTACCTGACCCGCAACGGAACCGTGGTGCGCAAGTTCTTCCTGAACGTATCCCGCAAGGAGCAGAAGAAGCGCTTCCTGGAACGCATCGAGCAGCCGGAGAAGAACTGGAAGTTTTCCGCCGCCGACGTGAAGGAGCGCGGGTTCTGGAAGGATTACATGGCCGCCTACGAGGATATGATCCAGAACACCGCCACCCCGGAATCCCCTTGGTACGTGGTGCCCGCCGACAACAAATGGTTCACGCGTATGGTGGTGGCGTCCGCCGTGATTGATGCTCTGGACTCCCTGAACCTCAAATATCCCGTCATTGATGACGAGCAGCGTCGGCAACTTGGTGCGGCCCGGAAGGCTTTGCTGGCCGAATAACGAGGATCTCATGAAGGTGCTGTCGTACCTCGATCCGGTGGATTCCATGGCCGAAATCCTGTTCGGCCTGATCATGGTGCTCTCCTTCACCCTGGCCGCCGGATTCGTGGCGGGGGAAGGCGCGGGGGGCGTGCACGACCTGCTCATCGCCACCCTTGGCTGCAACATCGCCTGGGGCATCATTGACGGGGCCATGCACATCATGACGTCGATCATGCAGCGCGGCCATCGCCTGCGCTTCATCGCCGCCATTCAGTCCGCCCCCGATCAGGCCACCAAACGACGCATCGTGGCCGCCGAGATGGAGGATTCGCTCGCCGCCCACATCACCGCGGCCGAAAAGGAATCCATCCATCAAACCATCATCAGCATGGCCAGCCACGCCCGGCCGCACGACGTGCGGGTCACCCGCGAGGACTGGATGGGTGCGCTCAACTGCTTTCTGCTTGTGGTGTTGACCACCCTGCCCGCCGCCCTGCCGTTCCTGCTCATCCGGGACGATCCCTTCCTGGCGCTTCGATTATCCAACCTGCTGCTGGCGGGCATGCTCTTCGTGGTCGGCCACCAGTGGGCCAAACACGCGGGCTTGCGCCCCTGGCTCTCCGCCTTCCTCTTTCTGCTGGCCAGCTTGTCCCTGGTGGCCATCGCCATCGGACTGGGCGGTTGAGCGTGGCTAAACGAGGAACCTCTGGGCCAACCTTGTTTACTGGTTCACCCGGCTCGCCTACCTGATCGTTCTGGTGAGCGCCGCACTCGTCCTCTACCAAAATCTCCTGCGCAAAAATCATCAGCGGATACCGTTGCGGAAACGGCGGCGGGGATTTTATTGAAACCGACGGCGCCATGCCTTTTGTCACCCTGGGCTGACAGACTCGCTTGTCGCTGGCGTGATCATCCTGTAGCGTACGCACCATGAAAAAGCTCCACCGTCTCATGATGGTCTGTGCCATGGCTCTTGGCGTGGCGGGCTGTACCTCCACGGCACCCTCCTCCCCGGCCCAAACCCCGGCCCTGCGCGTGGGGTTGACGCCGGACCTGCCACCCCTGGCCTTTTTGGAAAACGGCGCGCTGACCGGTCTGGAGATGGACCTCGCACGCAAGCTGGCGGTGGAACTGGGACGCCCCATCGAAGTGGTCAGCATGCCGTGGAAAGGTCTCCTGCAGGCCCTGCACGCCAATAAAATCGACATCATCATGGGCGGCATCACCATCACAGAAAGCCGCAAAACGCAGGTGGCCTTCACGGAACCTCTGATGGAGAGCGGCTTGATGGCGCTGATTCGTTCCGCGGACCGAGCCACCCTGGGCACTCCGGAACAACTCAAGAACTACGGCGGCCAGATCGGCGTCGTGCCCGGCACCACCAGCGATGCCTTTGTGCAGCGCATGTACCCGCGGGCCCGTCGGGTGGTCGTTCAATCCGCCCAGGATGCCGCCCTGGTGCTGCAGCGGCACGGCATGGATGCCTTCGTTTACGATCTTCCGGCCGTGGTCTGGTTGCACAGCCGGAACGAAGCCTCCACGGCCTTGATCTCCGAACCCCTTCATCGCGAGCAGATCGGCTGGGCGCTGCGCCGGGATGATCAGGCCTTGAAGGCCGCCATCGATGGCGTGCTGGCGGGCTGGAAGAAGGACGGCACCCTGCAGGGCACGATCCAACGCTGGATTCCCTATTATCAGAAAGTGCTGGGCCCACCGGCCGCCAACTCGCCCTGATGAACATAGACGCCTGCGGCCCGCTCCCGAACCGGGCGACCACCCTGCTGCTCACCATGGCCTGGCCCGCGGCCGCAGCGGTATCCCTGGCCATCGCCGTGGGCGGACCGGAGCTAAACCCATTCGGCTTGATGCTGGTAGCCTGTGGTACGGCCGCGGCCTATGGACTGGATCGACTGATTGACCGGCGCGACAGCGATCCACGTCCGCTGCGTCGCGCCCTGCAATTCTGCGTTTTGCTGGCCGCCCTGAGCACCGGTCTGCTGGCGTGCACAGCCTGGTGGCGCATCAAGGTGTGCGTCGTTCTGGCCGTGGTCGCGGGCGCTTATGTGCCGCTGAAACGCCATATCCCAAAAAACCTGATGACCATCTTTGCCTGGACCACGGCCGTGTTCACACTGCCCTTTGAAGGTCGTCCGTCGCTGGACACCACAAGCGTGGCCGCAATACTGGCCGTGGCGTTTATCATGGCCGCCAACACCCTGCTAAGTGATTTGCCGGATGTGGCCGCGGATCGAAAGGCCGGCGTCCGCGGCATCGTGCCGCGATTCGGTGTCCACGCCGGAGCCTTCGTAGCCGGGGCCTACGGCGTTCTGGGCGTTATTGCCGCGCTGTACGGGGACCGCAGGGCACTGGCCATTACCGCGGGTGTCCTGGCCCTGCTCGCCATTTTTCTGGCCAGCCCACCACAGCAATCGCGCCACCGCTTGCTCGCGGACCTTGCGGTAACCTTCCTGCCCGGTCCTCTGGCGCTGTTGTTGCGCTGATCGCAACCACCAAACGACGCGAAAAGAGGGGAACGTTAACGGCGATACCCGGACGCTGGTCCGCCCCGAAATGCGCGCTAATATAATCGTTATAACCTCTTCTTTATGGAGTTACCTAGAACGTCCCGCTCTTTCGTCCCGCTCTTTTTCGTGTCGTCCGCCTCCGGTAACCCGCCCCTACATCGCCTCCAACTCCTTGCCCTTGGTCTCCTGCACCCACTTGAGAACGAAGAAGAACGACAAGGCCGCGAAGGCGGCGTAGACCGCGTAGGAGATGCCCAATCCAAGATGCTGGGACATGGGTGGGAAACTGGTGGAGACCAGGAAATTGGCCACCCACTGGATGCCGGCCCCGAGCGACAGCGCGGCGGCCCGGATCTTGTTGTTGAACATCTCGCCCAGCAGCACCCACACCACCGGCCCCCAGGAGCAGCCGAAGAAAAACACATAGAGGTTGGCCGCCACCAGCGCCACCTTGCCCAGCCCGGTCGACAGCATGGGTGAACCAGCGGCATCCAGCGTGGCCTGGCTGAAACACCACGCCATCAGACCCAGGTTGACCAACATCCCGACCGACCCGATCAGCAGCAATGGCTTCCGCCCCAACCGGTCCACCAGGGCCATGGCGATCAGGGTGGTCACAATGTTGGTGATGCCGGTCAACATGGTCACGAACAGGGCGTTCTGTTCGGTGAACCCCACCGACTGCCAGAGCGCGCTGCTGTAGTAGAAGATCACATTGATGCCCACGAACTGCTGGAAAATGGACAACACCATGCCCACCCAGACGATCGGGAGCAGACCCAGCGCCGGCCCGCGCAGGTCGGAGAACCGGGGCTTGCCCTCGCGCGCCGACTTGGCCCGTATCTCGTCCAACTTCTCCGCCGCCTCCACCCGACCCAACACTTTCTCCAACACCACCCGCGCCTCCTCGGTGCGTCCGATGGCGGCCAGGTAGCGGGGCGATTCAGGAATGATAAGTGCCCCCACCCCGTACAAAACCGCGGCCGGAGTCTCGAACCAGAACATCCACTTCCAGGCCGCCGCGCCCAGCCACCATCCCGACTCCGCCGACCCGGCATCGCGCACGATCGCATAGTTGGCCAGCAGGGCCACGAAAATGCCGGTCACAATGGCCAGCTGCTGCAGCGAGCCCAGCCGGCCGCGCAACCGGGCCGGCGACACTTCGGCGATATAGGCGGGGGCTACCGCGCTGGCCAGCCCCACCCCGATACCCCCGATCACGCGCCACAGGATGAAGTCCCAGATGGTGACCGGAAATCCGGAACCGAGGGCGCTGATCGTGAACAGAACGGAGGCCAACAGCATGGCCTTGATGCGCCCGTGGCGATCGGAAAGCGGCCCGGCCAGAAAGGCGCCCGCCGCGGAACCCAAGAGGGCCAGGGAAACGGACAGGCCGATCAGGACCGGACCCACTTCAAAATGCGAACGCAGGGCCACCACCGCGCCATTGATACAGGCGGTGTCATAGCCAAAAAGAAAGCCACCCAAGGCGGCCGCACAGGCGATCAGGATGACAAACGGCGTCGACGCGGTTGCTCGAGACATACGTATATCCTCCAGATGACTGCGGAGTATAGGCGTCAG
>CAYTVN010000276.1:0-4657 GCA_964441655.1 uncultured Verrucomicrobiota bacterium
TGCTCTTGGTCAGGATGGGGGTCTCCACCTCGATAAAATGCTGGGCATCCAGGTAGTTCCGCACCGCCTGGGTGATCTTGTGGCGCAGCACCAGGTTGCGCTGCATGCGCGGGCGACGGAGGTCCAGATAGCGGTAGGTCAGGCGCAGATCTTCCGACACCTTGTCCGCCTTTTCGTCTTCCAGCGGGAACGGAACCGGCTTGCTGCGGTTCAAGACGTTGATTTTGTCCGCCTGAATTTCAATGCCACCCGTGGCCAGGTCGGCATTCACCATCTCCACCGGCCGGGCCCGCACGATGCCCTCAATGGCCACCACGAACTCGCCGCGCGTGCCCTGGGCAATGTCCCACGCCTCGCGGGAATCCTTGGGATCAAAAATGGCCTGGGTCAGCCCGTAGCGGTCGCGCAGGTCGATGAAGATGAGGCCGCCGTGGTCACGCACCGTGTCCACCCAGCCGCACAAATGCACCCGCTGGCCTGCATCGGTCGGCCGCAATTCACCGCATGTATGAGAACGCATCATATGAGCAACCCCTCGTCAAAAAGTTCCAATCGTTGGAAGTCGCCAGAAGGCGTTTTTCCAATCGTTGGAAAACGGCGGATAGTACGGGCAGAAGCCCGCAGTTTCAACACGTTTGCGGGCTCCTTTTAGCGCGACTGCTCAACCCGCAGATAGCCGGGACTGGCTACAGCATTGGAGGTGACGTAGCGGGCCGGGAAAACCGTGGTATTGATAATCGAGGTCACTGCGGCCCAGGGGCCCGCGGACGCGAAGTCGGGGCCGTTCGCGCGTACGAGAACCGAGGTCTTTCCGTGAGGCGCGGGCCATACCCACGCGCCGGCCAACGGCTGGCTTAGCTCAAATACAGAGGCCGGATCGGCGGGGTTCGTCCCCGCGTCCAACTCATGTCGATTAGATGAGCCATCGTCATCCTGATCGGCCTCGCCCCCACCGTTCAGCGCAAAATGCGCCGCCCACACATCGGGCAGGTGGTCGCCGTTCGCATCCGGATCCGCCGAATCATTGACCCCATCCCCGTCGGCATCACCTGGATCAAGGCGGATGAATTCGCCCGCGCCCAGCAGATTCCCGTCACCGTTCCCATCCGGCACCTGGGCCGACGTGATCAGGCTCCCGCCGTCCGCAGAACCATAGGGCGCGGCGGCGAGGTAGAGTGCGGACGTGAAGCCCGCGGGCAGAAAGGCGCTGAGATCAAGGACACCCTCCAGGCGGCCGCCGTTCTGGAAATAGGTCGCGGAGCGGGCGGTGAAGAGGTTGGTGATCAAGTTGCGGTCCGCGTCAAACCATCCGTTGAAACTTCCGCCATCCTCGTCGGCGAGAAAGGCAATCCATGCCCCCGCCTGCCCGGATTTGGCCCACGGCGCACTCACCGCCACGGACGGGTTCGTGCTGATGAAAATAAAATGATCGTTCCCCTCGCCCGCGTCCTGCGTGGCGACGTAGAGATAGCGCCCGTCGAAGCGGTAAAAAAGATCAAGGCCGTGTGAGCCCAGCAACGTGGCGGGGTGGTCGCGGACGCCGTCCATTGGATAGTTTCGGACGTCGGTCGGATTCTGCGTTACCGCCGGCTGGCTGGGATCGGTTTCGCCGCCGCCCACCACGCCATCGCCATCCAGATCCTCGAGGCCGTCCACCAGCCCGTCGTTGTCAGTGTCCGCATCCACGGGCAGGGAGCGCGTCGAAAGCAGTTCCTTCGCATCGGGCAGGCCGTCGCCATCGAAGTCCAGAGGCGGGTCGGGGAATCGCAGCTCCGCCATGACCGGATAGTGGTCGGAGGGATACTGGGTGCGCGAATTATTCGCCACCACGCTGTCGTAGAGCACGGAGGCATAGAGCGATGTGAACCCGCCGCGGTGCAGGATCCAGTCTATGCGCTGCGCTTCCGCCGGGGTGCCACCGGCGAAGCCGTGGAGGGTGCCGGAGCTGAACCAACTGCCAAACGGTTCAAACCAGCTGTCCTTGAAGTCACCCGTGGTCCCGTTGGTGCTGAAGGTGCCGGTGAAAAACTGCCAGTCGCGGTTCAGGTGCGAGCTGTTGAAATCGCCCACCACGATGGCCAGCGGGGAAAGCGGCAGGCGCGCGGTGCGGGCACGGGCATCGTCCGCGATGAGGAACGAGCTGCGCACCTGCGGCTCGTCGTCGAAATGGTAATGGGTGGTGTAGAAATGGAATTGCTGTCCGGTCGGCAGCCAGCGAAAACGGCCCCAGAGCGCGATACGGGGAAGCGGATTCACCATGTTCGGAAAGTAAACATACGGATCAATATTCGTGCCCGGCGTGTTATTCCAATAGCTGCCACCGGGCGCGAGTCCGAGCGAGAACACGCCGCGATCCAGCAACTCAAGACGATTGGTATTCCAGGCAAACGCTGCGTTTTCGTTCCCGTTGCCTCCGCTGGGCTTGCGGCGCTCGAAGCTGTAGCCCGGCAGTTGCGCGACCAGATAATCCAACTGCACGTCCTCGCCTTCCTGGAAACCCACCAGGTCGGGCGCATGATTACCCAGCACCTGGACCACGACCTGACGGCGCTCCGGTATTTGCGTGGCATTGGTCCATCCATTGGCCCCATCGGATGCGGACGCATACCGCAGATTGAAGGTCATCACCCGGATGACATTGGTGGCGGGCGCGGGCAATGCGCTCAGGAGGGTGAGGCCAAGCCCCAGCATTAGGCCCCATGTGGACCGGCGCATGTTCATGGGACCACCAATCCGCGGGCCATTTCGAGCGCCTGATCCGGATGCGCGGCCCAATGTGCATGGGCGCTGGCGTGCGTCCATGTTTCATACATGGTGCGCAGTTTCCCGTAGCTGTTGTCGAGCACCACATGGGGGATGTCCATCATGAGGGCAAGCAGGTGCCCGTGCAAGCGATCCGTCACCACCACGCGGCCACGGGATAGAATCGCGCAACCCCGGTGGGTCCAGGCCTGCGCCATGGGGGCGAACGTGGCGGCCAGCAGCCTGCGCCCGGCCGCAGTACCCCGGCTTGGCTGCTGTGCGACGGCGTGAAAATGGGTGTTGATGCGCGCATGGAACCGGAAAAACCACGGCCAGGGCTCATCATCCGGCAACGGACTCAGCCAGTCGACCACCTCGACATCCGCCTGATCGACCGGGGCATGGCCGCCGCACGACTCCACATCGGTGCGGGCCAGCCACAGGATGTCGCGGCGCGCAGGCCGGATGCGGTTCAGCGGGCCCAGAGCGAAGGCCATGTCGGGGCACAGTTCGCTGGGCACCCGGAAATGGGCGCGGGCGAGGTCCAGGCTTTGCCGGTCCCGGACCAGCAGGGTGAAATCACGATGGGCCTCGCATAGCGAAGCCAACGTCACGCGGTTTTTTTCATCCTGAAACCAGATGCTCTGCGGGAGTTGGAGGGTGCGATGGCGGGAAAATTCGCGCAACACCTCAATGCGAACGACGGCCTGATTGTGCAGGTAGAGATCGCCAAAATTTCCCCCGCCGTGCAGAAGAATGACGTCATCCGGCCGCAGCACGCGGGCCAGGTCCTGGCTCCGGTAGCTGGCCCAGGATGCCTGATAGATCAGGCGAACCCCTGCGCGGCGCAAGGCGGCCCGCTCGCCCAGCCAGAGGGCGGAATCGCCGGCATTGGCGTGATTGGGGAAATTGATGAGGGCGGCCCGCTGGCCCGGCTGGAGATACCGCGCGTACACGCGGTCAATTTCAGCCGACCACTGCTGAATCAGATTTCGATCCGTTGCCTTCATGGCGAAGCCCCCCGCCGTTCCGAGGCAGCTAACGCCCGCGCGCGTCCCACCCATTTCCATAAAGCAGGCGCCACATGATCCGGCGGCACCCTGCTAAGTCGACGCCGCAGCAACGAGGCTGCGGGATGCTGCACTCCGCGTGCATCCAATTCGACCAGGCAGAAGCGGAAGAAATCACGCGCCTGACCAAGCGAGATCAGCGGCAGGCCCGCGATATGCTTCAGCTGGAGCGGGGTATCAAAACAAGGCGGGTTCTCCAGGCCGGCGGCCAGAAAATTGATGCGGGTCATGACGCATTTTGGACACACCCCGCAATTGCGCGCCGGATCAGGGCCCTGCCAGCACACCCGCAACGAGGACAGGATTTCCGGATAGGCCAGCAACGCCTCGACTTTGTCAGCGCGCCCGAAACCGCAGCCATCGGTGACGAGCTTGAAGTCCTCGTGCGAGCACAGATCATCCATGGGCGGCACATGCGACAAGGCGAAATAGGCGGTGCCATAGGGAGCCCCCGCCGACACCAAGCCGGTACCACCGCGACCTGCACACTGGGCGAGCACACTTCCAAACAGGGGCATGGCCGATTGCGGCCAGGTGCCGCCGCCCAGCTCCAGGGCATTGGATTCCACCACGTGCAGGGGCAACCCCAACAACTTCGCCACGGGATCCAGCCGGTTGCGCAAGGCTGCGAAGCGATCTTTGCGATGAAGCGGAACATCAAAGCCCAGCACCAGGACGAGACCATCCAGCGGATAGGTGCGTTCTCCAGGCAGACCGCGGGCATGTCGTACTACGGTAAACGTGGAGTCAAGACCACCGGAATAGGCGGCCAGCACGCGACCCCGGCCACCATCGGACACAGGTGCCGCATCCACCACTTTATCGGCGGTGACACAAATGGGCTT
>CAYTVN010000277.1:0-4630 GCA_964441655.1 uncultured Verrucomicrobiota bacterium
TAAGGGCTGGTGCTGTGGATCAGGCGGTTGTGCGGCATAGGTGCCACAACGTACGCGCCCGGCGCGGCTTCTTCAAACGAACCCTTCCTGCTGCAGCTTGTCGAGGAAGTCGTGGGGCTCGTTCTTCTGATCGGGCGGGGGCGGCATTTCGGGGGCCACCCGGTCCAGTTTCTGGCGCTTGATCCAGAACCAGGGCTGGCTTTCCACCAGAGCGATCATCTTGGCGTGTCGTACGATGCGGTCGAATTCGGCCACGTAGTCGCTGAGAAAAATGCCGACCAGGGGCGGGTAAGTGTGGGCCACGATGCGCTCGGCGAAAATCGATTTGGCATTCAGGCTTAACTCCGCGTACTGGTCGCGCGCCTGCAGAATGCCGTGGGCCAGTGCCTGGAAATCCTTGTTGTCCGGGTCCAGCGATTCAATGACCAGCTTCAGCACGCGGTCCGCGCCTTCAAATAAGCCGAACAGCAGGCCCTGGGCCTCGGTGGGGATGTAGGCGTTCTGGGCGTGATGGCGATTCTCGGCCAGGTCGGCCAGGTTGTCGTTGTGGTCGCCGATGCGCTCGATGTCGATCATGCAGCGGTTCAGGTGCTGGAGCAGGATGGATTGCCGGCGCGACAGGTAGCGGCTGGTCAGGCTGGCCAGGAAGCGGCGCATGCTGCGCTGGATTTCGTCCACCGCGTCTTCGGTGCGCCGGACCACCAGCAGTTTTTTTCGATCCATGCGGAACATGATCTGGGCGTTCAACCGGAAGCTGACCTGGCACATGCGGGCCACCCGCTGTAGTTCGCGGATGGACTGATAGATGGCCTGTTCGGGCTTCTCCAGCAGGGAGGTGTCGAGAAAGCTGCTGTCGGGTACGGGGGACGAGGAGGGGGTGATCCACTCCACCAGGCGCGCGAAGGGGCTGCGCAGGGGCAGGGCCCACACGGCGCCGACCAGCATGACGGCGGTATGCAGATTGGCGGTCTGGCGGGTCAAGGTGTCGGCGGAATCCGCCACGACCTTTAGTAACCAGGGGGCGATGGCCAGGCAAACTGCGGTAGTGATTACGTTGAACATCAGGTGCGCCATCGCGCCACGGCGGGCGGTTATGGAGGTGCCCATGCTGCCCAGCAGGGCGGTGGTGCAGGTGCCGATATGAGCGCCCAGCACCAGGGGAAAGATCTGGTCCAGTTGGTGAAAGATGCCGGCATCAGACAGGGCAAACAGGATGCCCAGCGTAGCCCCGCTGCTTTGGATGACGAAGGTCGCGAAAGCGCCGATGCCGATGGCCACCAGTTGGCCGGCGAGGCCGGAATCGTGGCTGGCGGACAGCCATGGTGTGAACACGTCGCGGTGCGGGGCCACGGCGCCGCTCATCATGCCCATGCCGAGAAAGAGCAGGCCAAATCCCACCAGCGCGGTGCCCGCTTGTTCATACGGGCGGCGCGGCGCCAGGATGGACAGGGCGGCACCCAGGATGATGGGAATGTAGAAGAAGTCGCCCAGTTTGAACGACACGAGCTGCATGGAGAGGGTGGTGCCGAGGTTGGCGCCCGCGATGGGGGCGACGGCCTGAATCAGGGTGAGCAGACCTGCGTTGAGAAAGCCCACAAACAAGCAGGTGGCGGCGCCGCTGTGGAGGAGGAATCCCAGGGTGGTGCCGAGTGCCAGGCCGCGCAGGGAACCACGTGTGGCCACGTGGATGCCGCGCCGCAGGGCCGGGCCGGCGGCCGCATTCAGGCTGTGGGTCATGAGGCGGATGGCGAAAATGAACAGGGCCAATCCGCCCAGCAGATGCAGTATCAAAAGACTAAGCTCGCGCCCACTCATGCCGGTTTCGTCGTGATCACCTCGACATCGTAGCCCAGCATGGAGTCGCCGTCGAACAGGAAACGGCCCGTGAAGGTGTGGCCCTGCAGCATGAAGGGCAGCCAGATGCGATCATCGGCCCACATTTCCCGGTATGGGATGGCGTCTTCGGGCGTCCACAGCGGGATGGCTTCCCCGGTTTCGGTGGGGGTTCCCTCGTAACCGCTGGCCATAAAGACAAAGCCGTGCAGGCTGTAGCCGTCCACAAATTGGAAGAGCAGTTCACCCACCGGTCGGACCCCGGTGGGGGTGACGCAGAGTTCCTCCTGCACTTCGCGGATGGCGCATTCCTCGGCCGTTTCGCCAGGGTCGATCCGTCCGCCCGGCCCGTTAATTTTACCCGCACCCAATCCGCGCTTCTTTCGGATGAGTAACAGCTGGCCGTGCTGGCGGATGAACAGGAGGGTGGCCCGTTCCCTGGGCACCCAGTCGTTCCACTGGATGGCGGCAAAGGTGGTGGGCACTGCATTCTCTTTCGACATCATGGTCGCTCTCGCTTGACGATCCGCTGGTTGAGCCGTAGCTTCAACCACTCTAGCCAAGGTTCCCGCGAATGACCATCCTGACCTATATTGTTGTGACCATTGTAATTCTGGCCTTCTGCGCGCTGGGCCTGTCCATCGGCGTCCTGCTGAAGCGGCGTGGGCTCACCACCTGCGGCCGGGGAGCGTCCGACCTTGAAAACAAGGACATCACCTGTCCCGCCTGCGAGAACCGCGGGGAGTGCAAGCGGAAGTAATCCGTTCTGCCACGATCTGAAGTCTGCGATCTGCACTTACTTCCGGTAGGGCGGCGGACTGACTTCCACATCAAAGACCTCGCCTGCGGGCGGCTGGGCCGGGGTCCGTTGCGTGGGGTTGGAGAATACAAACGGGCCGAAACCCGCGAAGGGGTTGGGCGGCATGCGCCGGGCGGCCTCCTGCATCAGAACCTGCCGGTATTCGGAAGCGGCGGACTGATAGACCACGAAGGCGATGATCACCAGGGTCCAGTGGCTGGTGGACAGGCCCCACAGGGCCATCAACGCGGCCAGGATTTTACCCAGTTTCACGGCTCGCCGGGTGGCCTCGACGCGACCCACGCGGCCGGTTTGCCAGGCGCGGAACAGGCGACCGCCGTCCATGGGGAAACAGGGGATGAGGTTGAAGAGGAACAGGCTGGTGTTAATGCCGGCCAGCAGCAGCGACAGAATGGCGAGGTTGCCCGCCGAGCCCAGGGTGGCCAGCCACAGAGCCAGCCCACACAGCAGGGCCAGCGCGACACTGACCAGCGGGCCGGCAATGGCGATGAGCATTTCGTCCCGGGGCCGGCCGGGCGCACGCAGCAGGAAGGCCACGCCGCCGATGGGGGTGAGCACGATGTCGCGCACCGGATAACCGCGACCGCGCGCCACCAGGGCATGCCCGAATTCGTGCAGGGCCACCGAGAGGAAGAGCAGCAGCACCGCGGCTCAGCCCCACAGCACCGACATGGCGAGGCCCTGGCTGATCTCCGAGGCGAGATAGGGCATGAACAGGAACATGGTCCAGTGAAGGCGGACCGGTATTCCGTAGGCGCGGCCAATCTGGAAAGCTCCGAACATGGGTTGTGTCTTCTAACTTGCCTGTTAAACGGGCTATGGTAGCGTTTGTCACACAGTAAACCTAGGGGATTTGGACTATGAATAAACTGATCGGTATGGGTGTGGTGTGTGGTTTGGTGATGTCGGTCGCGCAGCCTGCGCATGCCTTGTGGGGCAAGCAGACCACCCAGACGGAGTCGGGCAATGCCGACATGAAGCTGGGCGAATACAAGGGACTCAAGCACGCGATCGGCGTGAAGGATTTCAAGAACGAGGCCGGTTGGTCCGGCTCATGGGACGTGGGCGACAACCTGACCGTAATGCTGGAGTCGGCCCTGTTTGATTCCGGTCGCTTCGTGGTGGTCCAGCGCGAGAAGCTGAAGGATACCATCGCCGAGCAGGACCTGGCCGCCAGCGGCCGCACCGCCGCCGCCAAAAAAGTGGCCCAGACGGGCAAAATTCGCTCCGCCCGCTACCTGGCCAGCGGCGCTCTGACCGAAGTCACCGAGAACCAGTCCGGCGGCGACGGGGGCATCAACATCAAGGGCTTCCGCATCGGTGCGGGCAAGAATGAGGCCCAGATCACCGCCATCATCACCCTGACCGATACCACCACTAGTGAAATCGTGGCCAAGGAACGCGTGGTCGGCAAGGCGGGTGGCACGGCGTTGCGGCTCGGTTATTCCGGCTCCATTGGCGGCGAACTTGGCGGCTTTGCCAAGACCCCGCTGGGTCAGGCCGCTCAGGATGTCATCAATCAGGCCGTGGCTTTCATGGCCAAGAAAATGGAAGAGTTTCCCTTTGAGGGCAGCGTGATCAAGGTGTCGGACAACGGGCAGGTCATCATCAACCGCGGTTCCGAGTTCGGCATGGAAGTGGGCCAGGAACTGAAGATGGTCACCGCGGGCGAAGAGCTGGTGGACCCCGATTCGGGCGAACTGCTGGGCACCGAAGAAGGCGATACGATCGGCAAGCTGAAGGTCGCCAAGGTGGCGGAAAAGATTTCCTACTGCACCGTGGTGGAAGGCGAGGCCAGTCCGGACGCGGGCACCATCGTCCGCGCGGCTGAATAACCCGTTTCGTCAGGATTAAAATCAGAACGCCCCGGTGGCTTCCACCGGGGCGTTCTTCTGTAAGCGTTCTACGGCTAGGGCATCA
The DNA here is from genome assembly GCA_964441655.1 of uncultured Verrucomicrobiota bacterium. GTDB lineage: Bacteria > Verrucomicrobiota > Kiritimatiellia > CAIVKH01 > CAIVKH01 > CAYTVN01. The sequence continues at coordinate 4,574 of CAYTVN010000277.1, forward strand.
GCAGGGGTTCATCGGCGTCAGGGGCCGGCGCCGCATCATCCATCTGCGTGGCGGGCG
>CAYTVN010000278.1:0-4605 GCA_964441655.1 uncultured Verrucomicrobiota bacterium
GATTGCGTTCATCAACAAGATGGACCGCACCGGCGCCGAATTCTACCGCGTGCTCGGCGAAATGAAGTCCCAGCTCGAAGCCAATGCCGTGCCGCTGGTGATCCCGGTAGGCGCGGAGGAAAACTTCGAGGGCGTGATTGACCTCATCAAGATGAAGAAAATCACCTTCGACGAGGCCAGCCAGGGCCAGAAGATGATTGAGAGCGACATCCCCGCCGAGATGCTCGAAGAGGCCAAGAAGTGGCGTCACGACCTGATCGAAAAGGCGGCGGAACAGGATGACAGCCTGCTCGAGAAATATCTGGGCGGCGAAGAGCTCAGCAACGAAGAGGTCATGCGCGCGGTTCGCAAGGCCACCATTGCCCGCACGATGGTGCCCGTGTTGTGCGGCACCGCCTTCAAAAACAAGGGCGTGCAGATGATTCTGAACGCCGTGGTGGATTACCTGCCGTCCCCGCTGGACATTCCGCCCGTCATCTGCGCGGTCGAGAAGGAAGCCAACACCCGCATGGCGGACGATGCCGCGCCGTTTTCCGGCATGGCTTTCAAGATCATGTCCGACAAGCACATGGGCAAGCTGACCTACGTGCGCATTTATTCCGGCACCCTCAGCCAGGGCGAGGCCGTCTACAACAGCACGCGCGACCGTACCCAGCGGGTGGGTCGTCTGCTCCGCATGCACGCCAACAAGCAGGAGCCGCTGGAGAAGGCCTACGCGGGCGAGATCGTGGCCGTGGTGGGCTTTGGTGACACCAAGACCGGCGACACCCTCTGCAACGAGGACAAGCCGATTCACCTGATGGCCATCACCTTCCCGGCCCCCGTGGTATCCATCAGCATCAAGCCCGACAACCAGGCCGCCAACGAGAAGTTGAGCGAAGCGTTGTATCGTCTGGCCGACGAAGATCCGACTTTCACCGTGGGCTTCGATCCCGAGACCTCCGAAACCATCATCTCGGGCATGGGCGAGTTGCACCTGGAAATCATCGTGGACCGCCTGAAGCGAGAATTCGGCGTGGCCGCCAGCGTGGGCCGCCCCGAAGTGGCGTACCGCGAAACCTGCACTGCCACCGTGGAGCAGGAAGGCAAGTACATCAAGCAGTCGGGCGGCCGCGGTCAGTACGGTCACGTCCGCATTCGCCTGGAGCCCAACGTCAAGGGCGGCGGGTTCGAGTTCATCAACGAGATTGTGGGCGGACGCATTCCGCAGAACTTCATTCCGTCCGTCGAAAAGGGCGTCATCAAGGCCATGCTGGCCGGCCCCTACGCGGGCTATCCGGTGGTGGACGTGAAGGTTGCCCTGTACGACGGTTCGTACCACGATGTGGACTCCAGCGACATCGCCTTCCAGGAAGCCGGACGCATCGCCTTCAAGGAGGCGTTCCATCGCGCGGGTCCGCAGCTGTTGGAACCCGTCATGGATGTGGAAGCGGTCACCCCCGAGGAGTTCATGGGTCCGGTCACCGCGACCATCGCCCAGCGGCGTGGTCGTATTGAGACCATGGAAAGCAAGGGCAACCAGAAGGTCATCAACGGCTTTGTCCCGCTCTCCGAAATGTTCGGTTACGCCAACAATCTGCGCACCCTGACCCAGGGTCGCGCCTCCTTCTCCATGGAATTCGAGCACTACGAAGCGGTGCCGCACTCCCTGGCCGAGGAAATCCGCAAGAAGCGGATTGAGGCCAAGAAGGTGCGCGAATAGTCGATCCCCGACGCTTCAGGAAAACCCCGGTCGGGTACCCGACCGGGGTTTCTTTTTTCCAACCCCGCCCTTCGGCTTGCGGCTTTTTCGTGTAAGAGGTAAAAAGACCATATGACCGACGTGCTACCAGGCGGCCCGGGCCCAATTTCCATCTGTATTCTTGCGCTGGATGGCGCCACGGGTTCCCAATTGATGACCTCGGTGGGCGGTGGCGAGGGCATTTCCGAGGTTGATTTGGAGGGAAAGCCGGTCCGCCTTGATCTGCACACCTTTGATCCGGCACGCGAGCAGGCGTTGGCCGCCGTCCTCAACCTGGCCGACGCGGCGGCCTTGCTGGTCCAGCATCTGGATGCTCCCGCGCTGGAATTGTTGAAGGCGGCCTATCGCATCCTGCCCAGCGAACACCGGTTGCCGGTGGCTGTTCTGGCGGTGCGGGACCCGGGCCGGGCCGAGTTCAAAATGGCCTGCCCGACCTGCAGCCAGAAACTTTGGGTGCGCGACGAAGATCAGGGGCGGGTGGGCCGCTGCCCGCACTGCAAGAAGACCTTCGTGCTGCCCGCACAGGACGCACTCATCAGACAGCACCTGTCGCTGCCCGCGAGCATGTCGGTGGCGGCGGTCGTGCTGGGTAATGCGGACGGATGTCGCGCCCCGCTGTCCGCCCTAGCCGAACGGGCCCGCCTGCGCGCCCAGGTCACCAAGAGCTCCACGGTGCCGGTGCAGATCGACCCGCACCACACGCAGGGCGGCTGAAGTTTATTATGGCCCTTTGCCAATTGGAAATCGCCAATTGGAAATCGACATGAGCGAAACCCCCATGATGGAACAGTACCGGCGCATCCGGCGCGATCTGCCGGCGGACGCCATCCTGTTTTTCCGCCTGGGTGATTTCTACGAGATGTTCTACGACGACGCGAAGACAGCCGCGCCCATCCTCGACATTGCCCTCACCAAGCGCCAGGCCATGCCCATGTGCGGTGTGCCCTTCCACTCCTCCGAACTCTACATCGCCAAGCTGATCCGGGCCGGCAAGAAGGTGGCCATCTGCGACCAGATGGAAGACCCGTCCGCCGCCAAGGGCATCGTGCGCCGCGAGGTCACCCGCGTGATCACCCCCGGCACCGTGCTTGAGGATCACGTCCTCGAGTCGAAAAAGAACAACTACCTGGCCGGACTCGTGCACGCGGAGAATGGCTATGGGCTCGCCTTCCTCGATCTCTCCACGGGCGCGTTCTGGCTCGAGGAGTCCGCCTCCCCCGCGGCCGTGGAGGAAAACCTGGCCCGCTATGCGCCGTCCGAATGCGTGGTTCCGTTCGACCGGCGCGACGATCCGGTGTTTCGCGGCTTCTTTCACGCGGGCTCCACCACCGTGCTGACCGGGCACGACGACTGGACCTTTGATACCGAAGCCGCCGCCGACTTGCTGACCCGTCACTTCAAGGTGCATTCCCTGGACGGGTTCGGCCTGCGCGATTGCCCGCTCGGTCTGCGCGCGGCGGGGGCCGTGTTGCATTATGTCGGGCAGGCCCTGCGCCGCCGGGTGGATCATGTGCGCCAGCTGCGGGTGAAGCGGGCTGACGATTACATGCTGCTGGATGAAGCCACGGTGCGGAATCTGGACCTGGTGGACGGACCGGCGTCGGTACTGGGCGTGTTGGACGGCACGCGCACCGCCATGGGCGCGCGCCTGCTGCGCGACTGGCTGGTCCGGCCCCGCCTCGACCTGGCTGAAATCACCCGCCGCCACGATGCGGTGGAAAATCTGGTGGCCCTGCGCGCCACCCTGGCCGAACTGCGCGAGGCGTTGGGTGAAATCCGCGATCTGGAGCGGCTGATCGCGCGCCTCAATGCGGGCACCGGCAACGCGCGTGATGTGCGCCAGCTCGGTCGCTCCCTGGCTGGCCTGCCCAAGGTGAAGGATCTGCTGGCCGAGGCCACCGCGCCGCTGGTGCGCGCGTTGGATGAAGCCTTGCAGCCGCATCCGGAGTTGGTGGAGCTGATCGAGAAGGCGCTGGTGGACGAGCCGCCGGCGGTGATCAAGGAGGGCGGTATGTTCCGGCCCGGCTACCACGCCGAGCTGGACGAGCTGCGCGATGCGGCCAGCAAGGGCAAGCAGTGGCTGGTCGAATTCCAGCAGCGCGAGCAGGAGCGCACCGGCATCACCTCGCTCAAGGTGCGTCACAATAATGTGTTCGGCTACTTCATCGAAATCACCAAGGCCAACCTGGGCAAGGTGCCCGCCGACTACATGCGCAAGCAGACGGTGGTGAACGGCGAGCGCTTCATCACCCCCGAGTTGAAGGAATACGAGAACAAGATTTTTGGCGCGCAGGACCGCGCGGTGGCGTTGGAGCTCGACCTGTTCCTGGCCCTGCGCGAGCGCGTGGTGGCAGACACGGAGAGCATCCAGGCCGCGGCGGCCGCGGTGGCCCAGCTCGATGTGCTGGGGGCGCTGGCCGATCGCGCGCTGGCGCTGCGCTATGTGCGGCCGCGCATGCACGAAGGCGACCAGCTGGTGATCCGGGAGGGGCGTCATCCCGTGATCGAAAGCCTGCCCGGGGCGGAGCGGTTTGTGCCCAACGACACGACTCTGGATGGCACGACCAACCAGCTGGCCATCATCACCGGCCCCAACATGGCCGGCAAATCAACCTACATTCGACAGGTTGCGGTCATGGTGGTGATGGCCCAGGCGGGTTCCTTTGTCCCTGCGGCGGAGGCGAATCTGTCCGTGGTGGACCGGGTGTTCACGCGGGTGGGTGCGAGCGACGACCTGGCCCGCGGGCGCAGTACGTTTATGGTGGAGATGCAGGAAACGGCCAATATCCTGAACAACGCCACCGCGCGCAGCCTGATCGTGTTGGACGAGATCGGGCGCGGCACCAGCACCTTCGACGGCCTGG
>CAYTVN010000279.1:0-4574 GCA_964441655.1 uncultured Verrucomicrobiota bacterium
GGTCTGCACCAGGTCGAGCAACCGCTGGCCGTTGACCGCGGGGGGCGGGGTGGCCGTACCTGTGGCCAGCAGCCGCACGGCGCCTGCGGCATGGCGTTCCATTTCGGAGAGGATGGACAAGGCGCCCGCTTCGCCTTGCACCACAATGGCGTCCAGCCACGGGCGGAGGGCGGCTTCCAACGCGGTCTGGCAGCCCGGCTCAATCCGAATTTGTTCGGCCAGCGGACCCAAAATGAGCGAGCGGTCAAGGGCCAGCTTGGAGCCGCGATCCAGCAGGGCGCGGGCGCCTTCGGAGAAACCCTCGCGTTGCTCGCGGCTGGCTTCCAACAACTCGATGCGGGCCTTGCGGGCGGCGGCCTGCGCGCGCAGGTCGGACAGTGACTGCTTGAGGCCGGACACGGCGGTGGTCTTGTCGGTGCGCTGCTTCTGCAGCAGGTCGAGGCGGGCCCGGGTTTTCTCCGCGTCCTCGCGGAGGGTGGTCAGGCGGGTGGCCATTTCCACCTGGCGGTGTTCGTACAATTCCACCGCACGCTGGGTTTCCGCATGTTCGGCGGCCAGGCGTTCGCGGCGCAGGGTGTTGGTGCGCTCCTTGGCATCCAGCGCATTCAATTCGTTCTGCAGGTTGGCCAGCCGCATGTCGAGATCCACCTGCTCGGCGCGCAGGCGATGCAGAAGTTTACCCGCCTCGTCCACGGCCTTTTCCGCTTCGGCCAACCGGGCGACATGGTCGGCCAGCTCCCGCTCCGCGGTGTCGCGGTCCTGCACCGCGCGGGCCAGCCGGGTCTGCTGCTCGGCCACGTGCTGTTCGTGCTGCAGACGGCGCGAGCGCGCTTCATCCGCGTCGCGGGTGTCGCGTTCCGCCAGGGTCTGCATTTCCTGGATGCGCTCCACGTTGTGGCGGGCCAGCTCGCGGACCCGGTCCAGTTCCGTGCGCGCGGAGACCGAAGCTTCCATGGCCTCACGCATGCGCTGTTCGGCCTGCTCAATCTCGCTGCGCAGCGCGGTGGCCTGGGCCTCCGCCTGCTCAATCACCTGGTGCGCCTGCTGGTCCTGCTGGGTGAGCCCGGCCAGCCGGGTATCCAGCGCCGCGATCTCCTCGTCCAGCGTCTGCATGCGCTCACGGGTGGCATAGAGATCGAAGGAACGAAGGCGGCTGTGCAATTCCTGGTAGCGTTTTGCTTTGCCGGCCTGGCGCTGCAGGGAAATAATCTGCCGCTTCACTTCGCGGATGATGTCGTCCAGGCGCAGCAGATTCGCTTCCGTCTGTTCCAGCTTGCGCAGCGCTTCCCGCTTGTCGGCTTTGAACTTGGTGATGCCGCTGGCCTCCTCGAACACGGCGCGCCGGTCTTCCGGGTGCGAGCTGAGAATCTTGTCGATGCGGCCCTGTTCCATCAGAGAATAGGCATTGGTCCCGATGCCGGTGTCCATGAACAGACGCTGGATGTCCTTCAGGCGGCACGCGGTCTTGTTGATGAAATACTGACCCTCCCCGGTGCGGAAAACGCGGCGGGTGATGGTGACCTCGTTGTACTCCGTGCCCAGCACGGCTTCGCAATCGGCCAGGCACAGGCTGACTTCCGCCATGCCCAGCGGTTTGTGGGTGTCGGTGCCGTTGAAGATCACATCTTCCATCTTGGCCCCGCGCAGGGCCTTGGCGCTTTGTTCGCCCAGCACCCAGCGCAACGAATCCGCGACATTGCTTTTGCCGCAGCCGTTGGGACCGACGATGGCCGTCATGCCGGGCTCAAACTCCAGCCGGGTCTTATCCGCGAAGCTTTTGAAACCCACGATTTCTAACGATTTGAGATACAAGGACTTGACTCCTTAAAGCACACGCAGAAGGCCGGCCGTCACGATGACGCCGCGGCACTCCTCTGGCCCATGCCATGTTGGTGAGCTATAACATGCAGACGCGTTGTGCGTCCATCACCAGATTCATTCCCGGCGAAAAACGTCGCCTCGGTCAAAACCTGTGTGCGCAGGGTTGTCAAAGAAGGCGGGGATTGCGTATCGTCGCGGGCACCGGAGTACCTTGATGTCTGAACTTTCCCTGGTGGATCTGCTGCGCAAACTGGTTTCCATTCCCAGCGTGAATCCCATGCTGGCGGATGATCCGGTCATCGGTACCGAGAAACCCCTGGCTGAATTTATGGCCGGCTTCCTGGAGCGGCGCGGGTTCCGGGTGGACTGGATCGAACCCATCGCCGGGCGGCCCAACGTCGTGGGTCGGTTCGGGCCGAGCCAGCCCAGGCGCAGCCTGCTGATCGAATCGCATATCGATACCCAGGGCATTCACGGCATGGTGGTGCCGCCTTTCGGAGGCGAGATCCGGGAGGGCCGCCTGTACGGTCGGGGTGCATGCGACACCAAGGGCCCCATGGCCGCCGCCCTCACGGCCCTCAGCCCCGCCATCCTTCGTCGCCTGGCCGAGGCCGGCGTGCAGGTCATCTATGTGGGCGCGGTGGGCGAAGAAAAGGGGAACGTGGGGGCCGAACAATTGGTGGACATGGACCTGGGCGCGGATGAAGCCCTGATCCTTGAACCCACCGAACTCGCCATCGTGCATGCCCACAAAGGCGCCATGTGGTTTGAAGTGGAGGCCCGGGGCCGCGCGGCTCATGGATCGAATCCCCGGCTGGGCGTAAATGCCATCCGCGGCATGCTTCAGGCCATCGCGGCCATCGAAGCCGACGTGGCCGAACTGCAACGGCGTCCCCCGCATCCGCTGCTGGGCCACGCCACGGTGAATATCGGTCTGATCCGCGGCGGCTCCTCCATCAATATCGTACCCGATCGCTGCGTGGTCGAAGTGGACCGGCGCACCCTGCCGGGTGAAGACAACGCTGCCATTTTGCTGCGGGTGCGCGAGCAGTTGAGCGGTCTGGTGGAGGCGGGCGCGCTAACGGGATGGGACGTCCGGGCCATCAAGGATGGCACCCCGTTCGAGACCACGCCGGAATCCCGGCTGGTACAGCGATTGGCCGCCGCCTGCCGTCACGCCGGCGAACCGGGCCGCACGGAAGGCGCGGCCTGGTACAGCGATGCCGGGCCGTTTGCCCGCACCTGTCGCGAAGTGGCGGTGTTCGGGCCGGGCAGCATCAAGCAGGCCCACACCGTGGACGAATACATCGAGCTTGCGTCGCTGGAAAAAGGATGCGCCATCCTAGTTGATTTCCTGAACCGGCTGGCCGCCGAGCACGAAGCGACGGGAGGCCTGCGATGACGCGCGGGCTAACCATCGGATTGTGGACGGTCGCGGTCCTGGCCGCCCTCGCGCTGGGCACCGCCAATCTTGTGATGGGCGAACTGAACCAGGACGAGGGCTGGTACCTCTATGCGGCCCGCATGGTGTCGGAAGGCCAGCTGCCGTACCGCGATTTTGCCTTCACCCAGGCTCCGCTGTTGCCTCTGGCCTACAGCCTGGTGCAGCCGCTGGTGGACCGGGGCGGGGTGGGAGCGGGCCGGGCCGTCACCCTGGGCCTGACCTTGCTGACCGCGCTGATGGCCGCGGCCGCGGCGCGACGTCTGGCGCCCCGGGACATGGCAGGGTGGGCCGCCATTGCCGCCTTCAGCCTGGCTGCGGTGAATGTGTACCAAAGTTATTTCGGAACGGTGGTGAAGACCTATGCCTTGTGTGGGTTTCTCATCACCGCCGGGGGCTGGTGCCTGGCGGTGGCCCGTGATCGAGGTTCCCTGTACCTGCATGCACTGGCGGGGCTGTTGCTGGCGGCCGCAGCGGGCACCCGGATATCCGCGGGCGCGCTGCTGCCGGTCGTGGGCCTCTACCTGCTGATGCAGCGGGAGCGATGCGGCCACTCCGCCTGGTTCGGTTTCGGTGTGGGTGGTGCGGTGGGTTTGGCGGCCTTGTTCCTGCCCTTTATCCTGCTGGCCCCGGATGCTTTTCGCACCTTCGTGCTGGAGTACCATTCCGCGCGCGACGCCGGTTCGTTGGTTTCGCAGTTGATTTACAAGGCGGGCTGCCTCTCACGCGTGGTGCAGGCGTATGGCGTGGCAGTCAGCGCGGGCCTGGCTCTCATTTTGATTCGCCTGGCCCTGGGCTGGCGCGCTCGCGTCGAGCCCTTGATCGTGGCCCTGTGGCTGGGCCTGGCCACCATGACGCTGGTCCATCTTTCCGCCCCGTTTCCCTATGACGATTACCAGGTTCCGCTCTATCCCTTGTTTGCCGCGCTGCTGGCCGCCGGCCTGGCCCGCAGCTTGAGCAGCGCCGCGCCGAAGTGGCACGCCGTAACGGCCGTGGCTTTGCTGATGCTCAGCGGTGCGGCGGCCTTTTCGTCGCCCGTCAACCAGGCTTGGATGGTGCTGGGCCGGGATCGTATCTGGTGGCGGATGCGCGAACAGCCGGCCTTGCTGCAGTTGCGCACGGTGGCCCGCGATGTCAAAGCGCGCAGTGCCGGCGCCGACCTGCTGCTCACCCAGGATATCTATCTTGCCGTGGAAACCGGGCAGCGTGTGCCGCACGGCCTCGAGATGGGGCCGTTCAGCTACTATCCCGGACTGCGGAACGAAGATGCCCGCCGCTTGAACGTGGTGAACCGGGAGATGCTGGAGGAAAT
>CAYTVN010000280.1:0-4574 GCA_964441655.1 uncultured Verrucomicrobiota bacterium
CGAGGCCGCGCTGTTCGCGGGCGATCTGTACCGCATGTACACCCGCTACGCCGACCGCATGGGCTGGACGTGCGGCATCATTGACGCGAGTCCGTCCGAGCTGGGCGGCTACAAGGAAATCATTTTCACCGTGGAAGGCGAAAACGTCTTTCGCACCCTGCGCTACGAAAGCGGCGGCCACCGCGTGCAGCGCGTGCCGGCCACCGAAGCCCAGGGACGCATCCACACGTCTGCCGCAACCGTGGCCGTGCTGCCGGAAGCCGATGAAGAGGATGAGATCATCATCAAGCCCGACGACCTGCGGGTGGACCTGTTCCGCTCCTCCGGCGCGGGCGGGCAGAAGGTGAACAAAACGGAGTCGGCGGTGCGCCTGACCCACTTGCCGACCGGGCTCGTGGTGCAGTGCCAGGACGAGCGTTCGCAGCACAAAAACCGCGCGCGGGCCATGAAGGTGCTGACCGCCAAACTGCTGGATATCCAACGCGCCACCGAAGCGGCCAAGCTGGCCAGCGACCGCAAGACCCAGGTCGGGTCGGGCGATCGCAGCGAGCGCATCCGCACCTACAATTTCCCGCAGAACCGCGTCACCGACCACCGCATCAACCTGACCCTCTACAACCTGGACCGCGTGATTGAGGGCGAAATGGACGTGCTGGTGAAGGCCCTGTACGCGAACGACATTGAACTGAAGCTGCAAAAGCAGCTCGGGGTGTGAGGAAGGTGAACCGTGATCCGCGATCTGTAATCCGACAGGATGCTCCACGGATTACGGATGACTGATCACGGATTACGCATGAAGTCACACGAGGCCATCCATTCCTGCATGAAGCGTCTCACCGAGGCCGGGCGCGACGAGGCCCGGCTCAAGGCTGAGTTGCTGGCGGCGCACGTTCTTCGCATGGGTCGTCTGGAGATGCTGGCGAATCAGGCCCTGACCGTCACGACCGAACAGGCATCCCGATTAAAGGTGCTGGGTGATCGCGTTGCCGCGGGCGAGCCGTTGCAATACGTATTGGGCGAGGCGTGGTTCTGGGGGCGTCGTTTTTTGTGTGACCGGCGCGCGCTCATTCCGCGCCCGGAAACCGAGGAATTGGTGCAGCACGTCTTGGACGATGCCGGTTGTTGGGCGTCGGCGCAGCCCCGGGTGGTGGATGTCGGCACGGGGACGGGCTGCATCGCGCTGACGCTGGCCGTGGAACGGCCGAAGGCACGGGTGGTCGGGGTGGATGTCAGTCCTGATGCGCTGTCGTTGGCGCGTGAAAATGAAATCCAGCTCGGACTGGCTGGCCGCGTGGAGTGGCGTGCGGGTGATTTGCTTTCGGGCTGGCCCGCGGAATCGCTGGACGTGGTGGTGTCGAACCCGCCGTATATTGCCGGGTCGGTGATCGAAACCCTGACGGAGGAGGTGCGGTGCCACGAGCCCCGGCTCGCCCTGGATGGTGGCCCGGACGGGCTGGCCTGCCTTCGCGGTCTGGCCGCGCAAGCCGTACTCGCCTTGAGGCCGGGCGGTAGGTTATGGATGGAGATCGGCGACGAGCAGGGCGAGGCGGCGCGGCATATCGTCAGCGCGGCGGGCTTCGGGTCCGTGCAGGTGCACCGCGACCTGGGCGGGCAGAATCGTTTGGTGGAAGGCAGACGGAAGTGAAATTTTGGTTCCAAAAGAAACCAGGCAGCAAACCGCCGGACCGGCAGCGGTCCGCGTACATCATGCTGGTGGCGATGGTGGGCGGTCTGGTGCTTTTTTTGCAGTGGCAATGGCTGGGCCAGAACCGCTATCTGTTTGCGCCCTTTTCCATCCAGCGCATTGATTGCGATTTGTGTGGCAAGACCGGCCGGGTGCCCAAGCCCAATGCCAACAACGAGCTGGAAATGTGCCCGGCGTGTTACGGGGTGGGCTATCACACCATTCGCCGCTTCGACGAAAGCGAAGTATTGTGCGCCGCCTGTCTGGGGCTGGGCCGCCTGGAGGACAAGGATGGTTCCTGGCGGACCTGTCGGCGCTGCGACGGGCGGGGGCTGATCCGGTCGGGGCGTGAAGAGGAAGAGGAACATTCAACATCGAACGTTGAACATCGAATGCAGAACTTCTGAGTTGGATGTTCAATGGTCGATGTTCTCTTAACCACCTATGGCTCTATTTGAAAAATTAAGCGGCTCGTTGCAGAAGGTCTTCAAGGACCTGCGCGGGCACGGGAAGCTGACCGAGGCGAACATTCAGGAGGCGATGCGCGAAGTGCGCCTGGCCCTGTTGGATGCGGACGTCAATTTCACGGTGGTGAAGGCGTTTATCGCCAAGGTGAAGGAGAAGTGCCTGGGCCAGGAGGTGCTGCAGAGCATTTCGCCCGGCCAGCAGATGATCAAGTTCGTGTATGACGAACTGGTCGCGCTGCTGGGCGGTTCGCAGAAGGACTTCGACCTCGGCGGCAAGCCGGCGGGCGTGATGATGATTGGCTTGCACGGCTCGGGCAAAACCACCACCACGGGCAAGCTGGCCCTGAAGTGGAAGAAGGCGGGGCGGAATGTGCTGCTGGCCGCCTGCGATATCCGGCGTCCCGCGGCGGTGGACCAGCTCAAGATTCTGGCCGGCCAGGTGGGGGTGGGCATCGTGACCCCGCTGCCCGGCGAAACCGTGCCGCAGATCGGGGCGCGCGCGTTGAAGCATGCCACGGACAACAAATTCGACATCGTGATTTTCGACACCGGCGGCCGGTTCCAGATCGACACCGAGCTGGTGGGCGAGTTGAAGGAACTCAAGGATGCGGTGAAGCCCGCCAATGTGATCCTCGTGCTGGACGCCGCCATCGGCCAGGAATCGGTCCATGTGGCCGAGACCTTCCACCAGGAGATCGGGCTGACGGGATTGATCCTGACCAAGCTGGATGGCGATGCCCGTGGCGGCGCGGCGCTCTCCGTGCAGCACGTCACCGGTTGTCCGGTGCTGCTGGTGGGCATGGGCGAGCGGGCGGAGGACTTGGAAGTCTTTTATCCCGACCGCATGGCCTCCCGCATCCTGGGCATGGGCGACGTGGTGTCGCTGGTGGAGAAGGCCCAGCAGGCGTTTGATACGAAGGACCTGGAGGAGATGCAGGGCGGCCTGCTCTCGGACGACTTGAACTTCGAGGACTTTCTGAAGCAGATGCGGATGATGAAGAAACTGGGTTCGCTGGACAGCCTGCTGGAAATGATCCCTGGTGCGGGCCAGCTGCCGGCGCATGTACGCGATAACTTCGGCAAGGATGCGGGCAAGGAAATGAAGCGGACCGAGGCCATCATCCAGAGCATGACGCCCAAGGAGCGCCGCAATCCCAACCTGTTGAACGGCAGCCGGAAGCGCCGGATCGCCGCGGGCAGCGGGACCCGGGTGCAGGAAATAAACGAGTTGATCAAGAAGTTCCAGATGGCCCGCGAGATGACGGGTAAAATGAAACAACAACGAAAAAAGTTGCTCCGGTTCGGCCGCTAAGGTATCTATCGCGGCTTCTTTTGCAGGAACGGAGTGGAGGATACGATGGCTGTTAAGATTCGCATGACGCGCATGGGCAACAACAAGAAGCCCTTTTTCCGCATTGTAGTGGCGGATGTGAAGCGCAAGATCAACGGGCAGTACCTGGAAATTGTTGGCTGGTACGATCCCAAGAAAAAGAACGACAACTTTGAGCTCAAGCTCGACCGCGTGGAATACTGGCTGGGCACCGGCGCCGAGGCCAGCGATTCCGTCAAGAGCCTGATCCGCACGCTGCGCAAGGCCAAGCCGGCCGTGGCCGCTGCGTCCTGATCAGCCCGCGACCCCGTGTCATGAAAGAATTTGTCACCACCGTTCTGCGCTATTTCGTGGATCACCCCGGTGATCTGCGCATTACCGATCTGGATGGCGAGAAGACCCATTTGATGGAGTTGCGTTGCCACCCCGATGACATCGGCAAGATCATCGGGAAAAGCGGCAAGACCATTGGCGCGCTCCGGGTGCTGACCAATGCGCTGGCCGCCAAGAGCGGGCGGCGCACCCTGCTCGAAGTCGTCGAGTAATCCGCCCCCGGCGGCCACTCGGCGTGTGGGGGACCGCCATGCAGATAGACGTTATCACCATCTTTCCCGCCATGCTGGATGGCTTTCTCGGTGCCAGCATGATGAAGCGCGCCACCACCCTGGGTGCGGTACGATTCCGCACCGTCAATCTGCGCGATTTCACCTCTGACCGCCATCACACGACGGACGACCGTCCTTTCGGCGGCGGACCCGGCATGGTCATGAAGCCGGAGCCTTTGTTCCAGGCTGTGGCGTCGGTGACCAGCCCGGCGGCCCGGGTGATCCTGATGAGCCCGTCCGGGACCCCGTTCCGGCAGGCCCGGGCCCTGGAGCTGTCCAAGGCCGAGCACCTGGTGTTCATCTGCGGCCATTACGAAGGGGTGGACGAGCGGGTGCGCGAGGCCCTGGTGCATGAGGAGATTTCGATCGGGGACTATGTGCTGACCAACGGGGTGCTGCCGGCCGCGGTGGTGATTGACGCCGTGGTGCGCCTGATTCCCGGCGTGCTGGGCGGGGAAGGCGCGGCGGAGCAGGAGTCCTTCAGCACC
>CAYTVN010000281.1:0-4538 GCA_964441655.1 uncultured Verrucomicrobiota bacterium
AGGTTGCCGCCTTGCTCCAGATCGAACTCCAAGGGCCGCCGGTACCATTGGTGGAAACATCCACATCCACCACCTCGCCGGAATCGAGCCGGAAATTCGTTTTGAATTCCAGCACCGGCGAGCTCAGCCCCGCGAGGTTGATCTCCGCGCTGATAAGCTCGGTGTCGGTCAGCACCGAGGAGCCGTGAAGGTCGTCATCCACCGCCGCATAGGTTCCCGCGCCGCCGGTCAGATTGGCGCGTCCGCCGGGCCCGTCAAACCGCCAGGCCGCCGTACTGACCTGAGCGCCGTTGGTCAGGATCAACCAGCCCGCGGGCAGGCCGGCCTCGAAATCCTCGCAGAAAATGGTTTCCTGATACGGCGCGATAACGAGGCCCAGGCTGCGCTGCTGGCCGGTGCCCGCGGTAAGGTTGGAAATGCTGAGCTGCCCGGAGAACGTTCCCGTCGGCATGAAATCGGCGCTGTAATTGATACTCACCACCAGCGTCGTGTCGGCGCCTGCGGCCAAATCGCCACCGCGAAGCGACAAATTCGCCCAGGCCACATCCACCCCCGCGGTCCAGGTCAACGCCGCCAACGAAGCATTGGTGAGCACATACGTTTTCCCCGCCGGCGCGAACGGCCCGCCTTCCAGGCCGCTCGCACTCAGGCCCGCCTGCGGCACGATGCGCAGCGGAATGGGCGACAGGGCGAAATTCTGCTCCGTGGTCACGTTCAATTCAATGAGCACCGGAATGCTGGCCGACGGTTCGTAGTCCAGCGCGGTCGCGGTCAGGTTGACCGTACCCGTGCCAAGCGCCAGCGCGTAGAGACCGTTGCTGAGGGTCGGCGTGACAAACCCGATGGAAGTGGAAACCTGCGCCCCGGCAATGGGTTCACCCGTCAACGCATTGGTCACCACGCCGCGCACCACACCCTGCTGCGCGGAACCGAGTCGGAACGACCCGATCCGGGTGTGCCACGCCACGGCGGCGGTCGCGGGATAGTATTCATTCACGTACCAGAAGGTGACGTCGTCCGCCGGATCCACGCTGAGCATGGTGTAGTCGCCCCAGCGCGCCGCGCTGCCGGTCTGCGCGCCGCCGCCCGCCTGCATCACCGTTTCGCCCTGAAACAGGCCACCCGTGGGATCGCTGGAGAGACGCCCCGCATAGTGAATGGAAGGGAACAGCGCGGTGCTGGAACACGAGTAGCCGACGGCCAGATTGCCCTGGCCATCCAGCGCCGCGCTGCCCATCCAGCGGTGCGCCGCATCCGGCGCGAAGGTGGCCTGGTCCGCGATGGTGAAGGTGCCCGCGGGGAGATCGCGGCGGAAGTGGTAATAGCGGACCCCCGCGTGATCCGTATCCACATCCACCGTGTGCGAGGCCACCAGCGTTTCGTATCCACCGAAATTGCGGTACTGCACGCGGTGCATCAGGCGGTCGGCCAGAGCGTCGAGTTTCTGCGTCGTTTCGGGCTGCGGGATGTTGTTGCGCCCGCCGGAAAAACTGGAGTCGAACGGCGCGACCGAGTTGGTGGAGTTGGGCCTGCCGCCGTTGCCAAAGGTGCTCAGGACGGGATTGGTCCAGTTGACGCGGAACTCCCAGAGGTACAGCGCATCGAACGCGTTGATCACGCTGTCGTCCACCATCGCAAAGTAGCACGGAGTTCCCGTCGGCGGCGGTGCGCCGTCGAGATCGGCCGGCAGCATGCCCCCGTAATTTGCGTCCACCCCGAGCAGATCAAAGTATTGGAAACTGGCCGAGGGATCGCCCACCAACATTTTCGCGCGATCAAACGCGAACACCCCGGCCCCGCCCCAGCTGTTGCCGTCAAACTGGTTGTCGGTCATGTAGTAGCCGTCCGGCCACACCCCGAAATGCGGGTAGTCGTTCATCTTGGTGTTGGGCATCACGAAGTCATAGAGGTACCACGCGCCGGTGGGATCGGAGGTCTGCGAGATCCCGATGACCTCGTGGCACGGGGTCACGCTGACGATGAACTGGCTGATCATCCAGCGGTTGGCCAGGTGGTCGTACAACACGACGGGATCGCCGTCATCCGTGGTCGAGGCGGGGGCCGAAAACCCGGCGGCCGCGAAAAGGGTGCTCATCAGGAACGGGGCCACCAGATTGGCGCCCGTCACCTTGTCATAGATGCACATGTGCAGGTTGACCATCTCGACGTAGTGGTTGAGGCCGACGTCCCCGTTGCAGTCGGGCGGATACACGCCATCGAGATTGCTGATGCCCTCGAAGGTCAGCAGCGGGGTCGGCATCAGCAGACGTGGCGCTTGGCGCTGCACCACCGGATCGGGCTGCTCCCGCAACGCCTCTCTCCGTGTCCGGGGTCGGGGCAACGCGCCCAGCGGTTGTTCACGCGGAGTCCTGCGCGAAAGCACATGCGGCGCGGGCGTGCCCGGCGCGCCGGCGATTTCGCGAACCGGCGGGGACACCGCAAAGCGTGACGCCACGCCAACCTGGGGAGGATTGGATTTGGTTTTGGGCGCATCCGCCGCGAGCGCGGTAAGACCCAGCCCGCCGGAAACAAGCAGACAAAAGGCGATCGTTCGGACCTGCATGCGTAACCTCCGCGCATTGGCGCACCGGCGGCCAGCATGGCGGAGGCGGGCCCGAATCTCAATGGGGATTTAGCGCCGGGTCGTGCGCAAACGGTCGGATCAGCCCGCGCCGCCACCGCCCGCCCGCTCTTCGTAGACGGTTTCGCGAGCATAGTTATTGGCGCTACACATACCGACCTGCGGGTACCCTGCACCCAGAATGCGCAGTCGAGCTCGGCATTAGGTTTGACCTAACTCCAAATCTGAACATATCGTTGTGAAGCAATTGGGATTCTCATGCCTTGCATCATCAGCCTGCGTAGAGCACTTGCATTGCTTTTATGCGCTTGTGGCACATGTAGCGCGGAGAACTACGTCATCGGCGGGCTCAATAATCCGAACGCCAATCAACCTCAATTAGTTCACGATAGTTTGGGAAGACCTCTCGATCCCAAAGAAGCGGCGCAAATCCTTCGCCGCGCCGCGGAAAAGGGCGATGTGACTGCACAGGCCAATCTGGGTTTTGCGTATATGCGTGGCTTGGGCGTGACTGCAGATTGCGAACAGGCGATTTATTGGTGCAAAAAAGCAGCACGAGCGGGATCGGCCACCGCTCACGGCAATCTGGCATTTTTGTACCGTAATGGCTGCAAGGGTTCCAGAAGTTACCTCCTCGCCTACAAGCATTACTTCATTTGCGCATACACAGCCAACGCCAAGGAGAACTACCTTCGTGGCCGCTGGTATGAACGAGAGGTAGCGGCGCGAAATCCAGCACTGGCAACCTTGTATTTCACTTTTTCAGCCTGCCAGGGGAATCCGCTTGCCTTGTTGGGGTTGATTCGTCTTTGGTGGCTTTACCTTCTCATCCTGCTGCTCATCGCCTACCTGTTCATTCGGCGCCTGGCAGACGAGCAGGCCAGTCTTCGTCGCAAATGCCCGGGCCGTCTTCGCCTTAGTTCTTGGGGTACAGCATCCTTTAAATTCGGCGGTATGATCTTGTGGTTCGGAATGCTGATCAGCATCTCCACGTTGATCGCATTGGGTGCCGCGGATGACTACTACGTTCGCGAGAAATTTCTATCCGAAGGCCGCTGGATTTATGTCGGCTTGAGCGCAGTTTCCGTACTGTGCATGGCTTGGTTTTTTCCGCAAATCAACTACATCGAAGTCGATTCAGGCGGGTTTCATGTATCGAATTACATGCAATCCACAACCATACCGTTTGACCAAGTTAGTCAAATTCGCGTTGTCAAAGCAGTGCGACCGGAATTGATCTGCATCAAGTTGAACCGGCAATCACCCCTGGGCTCCAGCGTGATTTTTATGCCCCCAATTCGCCTGCCTTTTGATCACTCGCCACACCCCATGATAAGCCAACTTCAACAGCTCATCCCACCAACACGGCAAGCTGGGTAGATTTGTTGAACACGTCGGCTCAGCCCGCGCCGCCGCCGCCCGCCCGCTCTTCGTAGAAGCGCGCCGCGGTCAGGTAGTCGCGCCGCATGTGGGCGATGACCTCGATGGAAATCGACTTCGGGCAGGCCGCCTCGCACTCGGCGTGGTTGGAGCAGTTGCCGAAACCTTCCTGATCCATCTGTTGCACCATGCGCAGGGCGCGGCGATGCCGTTCCGCCTGGCCCTGCGGCAACAGGGCAAACTGGGTGATCGTGGCGCTGGTGAACAGCGAGGCGGATGCGTTAGGGCAGGCCGCCACGCAGGCGCCGCAGCCGATGCAGGCCGCGGCGTCCATGGCCTTCTCCGCCACGTCCTTGCCGATGGGCAGGCTGTTGGCGTCGGGCGCGGAACCGGCGTTGACCGACACATACCCGCCGGCCGCGATGATGCGGTCAAACGCGCTGCGGTCCACCACCAGGTCCTTGATGATCGGGAATCCCTTGGCGCGGAACGGCTCGATAGTGATGGTGGCGCCGTCCTTGTAGCTGCGCAGGCGCAGCTCGAAGGTGGTGCAGGTGCGTTTGGCGCCGTGGGCCAT
>CAYTVN010000282.1:0-4531 GCA_964441655.1 uncultured Verrucomicrobiota bacterium
GTCGTAGTCCAGGTCAATGGCCGACCGATAGACCAGGGCCAGGCGATGCTGCTTGGCCACCTGCCAGGTGATACCCACGTTGCCGCCGAGGCCCACTGCATCGCCATCAAAGCGGAGTTCGCCATCCGGCACCGCAGGGTTGCCGGCCACGGCGGACCAGGGGAACACCTGCTTCAACTCGAAATCCGACCACATGATGTCCATGCCGGCGCCCACCTTGATCTGGTCGCCAATTGGCACGGCCAGCGAGGGCGTCACATTGATGGTCCGCATTTCCGCGCGATACGGCGACGAGTAGCGCAGCGCCGTGTCTTTGTCATATTCGGTGGCCTGACCATACGGCGTGGTGATCGCGATGCCCGCCACCATATCGGACCCTTCCGGGCGGAAGGCGGTATAGAGATCCGGCATCAAATACCATTCTTCCTTCACGCTGGCCGATTGCCCGCTTGCATCCGTGAACTTCTTTTCGGACCGGGCCGAGGTCAGGGAGAGCAAGGTTTCATTTTTCTCCACCCCCAGCAAATTGGCCGGGTTGTAGGCCGAGGCGGAAGCATCATCAATCAGGGTGTATCGCCCACCCACCACGCCCAAGCCCTCGGCGCTGGGAGGCGGATTGCGAAAACCATCCGCATAGACGGATAGACCCGCTACCGTGCACAGCATCCCAATGGCGACTCCCGCACGCTTCGTATCCATGATCGTAGTACGTTTCATCTGATCTCCTGTTCTTCTGTCCATGCCCTTACACACCGGGATGGCGATGGCTTACCCAAGCAGGGTTCATGCCAACCTGGGAAAGGCCACCAATCATGTGGATTTTCTGCTAAATGAGGTGTGTTCTCGTACGAAATGGGACAAGTGGGGGTGGGTTGTCCAATCGTGAACGCGATCGCCGGTTTGCATTTGCCGGTGGTCCTGCCGGGCCGGGACTGGCATAGTTCACGCCGATATGACGTCATTTTTCAGTCGGCGGCATCATGTTTTTGAGTTTGGGGACCAACCGTGGTTAACCGGCGTTCTCCGAGATAGTTATCTGGATGGCCTCAATTTGGGCCTCCGGCTGGGCGGCCAGTTCCGCAAGGCACATCTGGCCCTTCATGCGTGGGCCAGCCAGAGCAAGGGTCAACCCATTCTGGATCTGGGTTCGGGAGGCGGTGGCCCGGTGGAAACGATTCTGCGGGCAGCCGAGAAAGATGGTCTCCGACTTCCCAAGATATATCTCTCAGACCTATTCCCCAGCCCGCAGCACTATAAGGGACTACGGGACGCACTGGGCGCTGATCGCATCGACTACCTGAAAGAGCCCCTGTCCGCCTGGTCGGCGAATCAACCGCCATTCGAGCTCCGGTCCATTTGCTCGACCTTTCACCACTTCAAGCCTGCGGAGGCGCGCCTGCTGGTGGAACGGGCGCTGACCAGCGGGAAAGGACTGTTTATACTGGAACCGTTGCAGCGTAATCTGCGTCACTTTTTAATGGTTCTCCTGTCCGGCCCCTTCCCCTACATGCTGGCCCCGTTTTTCGCCGAGCGCTGGTCCTGGCGCAAATTTCTGCTCTGCACCGTGCTGCCCGTGGCCCCGCTGATGGTGGCCTTTGACGGCTGCGTCAGCGTGCTGCGAACCTATACCGCACAAGAAATCACCGACATGATTCCGCCCACCTTGCGGGACACTGTTACGATTCACCAAGGCACCCTGCCCTACATGGGACTTTACGGTGCACTTCACGTCAGCTTAATCCGTAAGCCCACCTGACCGAGCCTGCCGTCAGCCGTGACAAGCTGTTCACGATTGTGCACGCATCTATTAACAGCTTATCAACAGGGAAATGCTCCGAGTGAAATGCGTAACCAATTCTCTACAAAAAGACTACGTCAGCTGTAGTACATTTTTGTTCAACTATGGTCTTGCGAATTAGGAGCTTTGATGTCTTTAATCATTCGGATCGTAAAGCAGACGGTCCGTGGGGTTAAGGTGCTGGCCAAGGTCAACCATGGGTACAACCTTAAAATTCTGATTCATGGCCCAAATCGCGAGTAAACGAGTCGTAATAACGGGGTTGGGTGTGGTGGCACCCAATGGCATCGGCAAAGATGCCTTTTGGACCTCGTTGCTCGGCGGCCAAAGCGGTATCGTCCCCATCACCCTTTTTGATGCCGCCAATCACCCCTGCAAGATAGCCGGCGAAGTGTCGGGTTTTGAGCTGAACCACCACATCGACCTCCACGATGTTCGCGTGAAGCGGCTCTCCCGGCAGACCCAGTTGACCCTGGCGGCCAGCGTCTTGGCTTTGCGTGATGCCGGCTTGACCACCCAACCCGCCAACTTCATGGACCCTCTGGTCATCGTCCTCGGCATCAGTTCCAGCGCTATCGAAGTCATCACCCAGGGCTATGACCGCATGCTGGCGCACGGGGCCAAACGCGTGCCGACCCACACCGTGCAGGCCTGTCAGCCGCAACAATCGGCCAGCGTGGTGGCAGGCTATCTGCGCTGCAGCACCCGCACCCAGACCATCTCGTCCGCCTGCGCCGCCGGGCTCGATGCCATTGCCGCCGCCTATAAAATGATCCGTTCCGGCGCGGCCTCGGTGGCCCTGACCGGCGGCGCGGATGCACCGGTGAATGATTTGACCTTTGCCTGCCTGGCCCAGGCGGGCTTGATCGGGGCCAGCACGTATGCACCGGACAAGGCGTCGCGCCCCTTCGACAAGGGCCACACGGTCGGCGTCATTTCCGAGGGTGCGGGCCTGATGATTCTGGAGGAATGGAGTCACGCCAAAGCCCGGGGTGCCCGCATGTATGCCGAGATAACCGGCTACGGCACCTATATGGATGATAATTTCGACCAGCCGGGCGGCGGGTATGAAACGGCCATGCGGGAAGCCCTGACGGATGCGAAACGCCGTCCCGAGGATCTCGACTATGTGTGCGCGCACGGACCCAGCCACGTGGTGCTCGACTGCCGGGAGACAGAAGCCCTGCACCATGTCCTCGGTCCCCACGCGCGCAAAGTGGCCGTGAGCTCCATCAAAGGCGTCACCGGAAATCCCCTGGCCGCAGCCGGCGGCCTGCAGGCCATCGCCACCGCGCTGGCCATTGAACAAGGGATCATCCCGCCCACGGCCAACCTCGACCAACCGGATCCTGCTTGCGACCTTGATTACGTGCCCAAGCTACCCCGGCGCGCACGGGTACGGGCGGCGCTCATCAACACCCACGGGCTGGGTAACGGGAACAGCGCCATGGTTATCGAACCGGTGGCCAGCCCATGACGATGCTCTGGCTATCCCATTGGCTGGCGGTGCTGGTCAGCATCACCCTCGGCGGACTGGTTTGGCTGAACAATCCCCGGCGCCTGGTCAACCAATGCTTTCTGGCCCTCTCGCTGTTACTCGCCCTCTGGCTGACCATCGTCGGCGGCGGCGTGCTTTCCGGAAAAGCAAGCATCGTTCAAATCATCGTTCGCTATTCCACCACCACGGCAGCCTTGATCCCGGTACTGTTCAACCTGCTGCGCGTGGCCATGACTGGACGCGCCACCTCATGGTCCCAAGCCCTGCGGCTGAATGCGTGGGGCTTGGCCGCCGCCGTGGCCACCGGATTTATCTGCTTCTCACCCTGGCTCGTGGTGGGTGTGCGCGTACCAGACCCCGGCTCGGCCACACCCTTCCTGGAGCCAATCTACGGTCCAGCGATCCATGTCTATGCAGCGTACATGACGATCAGCTTGCTGCTGTTGGTCTACCGTTATGCCCGGGATGCTCGCATGTTCCACGGCATCCAGCGCCTGGAATTGCAGTTCACCATGCTGGGCAGCGGGATTGGCATCTTCTTCGGCGTCTGTGTGGCCGTGCTGATTCCCATCCTCACCTCCAGTTCGCAATCCGTCCAGCTGGTACCGTTTTGTGTCATCTTTCTGGACGGCTTGACCGCCTACGGCATTGCCACCCGCCGCATTCTAGAAGTGGCGGGCGTGGTCCGGCGCGCCTCCGCCTATGCCCTGCTGGCCGCGTATCTCATGCTGATCTACTCGGCGGTCTGGTGGGTGAGCAAGTTGCTGCTTCACGACATATTCCCAAACAACGATTTCGCCGCCCATCTGCTGGCCGCCCTGGCCGCCGCTTTCTCCCTGGCTCCCGCCAACGGTTTGCTGCAGGGCTTCGCCAACCGGCTCTTTCTCAACATGCGCACCGTGGACCCCGCGGACATCCTCCAGCGGGCCAACCGCATTCTGACTTCGGTGGCCTCACGCGATGACATGCTGCTGCAATTCGCCACCCTGCTTTCCGCCACCTTCGGGACCGACCGCATGATGATCGTACTGAATGAAAACGGGCGCTGGCGAACCCGCTACCCCAAAGGCGGCAATACCGCTCCCCTGCTGACCTCCGATCATCCCCTGGTACAAGCCCTGGAAAACGGACAGCCGCCGCTGGTGGCCGATGTACTGGCCCGTTTCCGCAGTGGTCCCGCCGAACGCGCGGTGGCCCACGGCCTGCAGCAATTGCATTCCGCCATCGCCATCGGC
>CAYTVN010000283.1:0-4509 GCA_964441655.1 uncultured Verrucomicrobiota bacterium
GTGGTTCGTTTTATGGCCCGCGACACGCTGTTCAAAAAAGGCCTGGGCGAGTGGTTTATGAAGAGCGTGGCGGCCTTTCCGATTTCACGTGATCGCGGCGATGTGGGCGCGTTGAAAAAATGTGTTCAGCTGCTGAAGAGCGGTGACTGTGTCGGTATTTTTCCGGAGGGGACGCGCAGCCGAGATGGCCAGCTCAAGGCGATCAAGCCCGGCATCGGATTCCTGATTGTCGCGGCCGGAGTCCCGGTGGTGCCGGCCTACATTCACGGCACGTTCGATGCCTTGCCGCGCGGCGCCAAATGGCCCCGACCAAGGCCGGTTCAAGTCATCATCGGACCACCCATCCAGCCGGATGAATTGTTAAAATTTGGTAAAGGTCGCGATAGCTACGAAAAAGTCGCGCAGCTGGTTTTTGAGCGGATAAAGGCCCTCCAACCGGCCTCTCCATAGACCCTTTCAATTCTGTATCTAGTTCATTATTATATAGATACAAAAGCGAATGGTGTTTTTACCAACTCATCCTTGACCCGTATCAGGCATTCCCTGATACTTTGTTACACATTGAGGATGAACCGCTTAGATCAGAGCATTTACCTCGGCAGATATTTTTCTCCTTTTGCGGGCACGTACATACAACGGGGAGACAGGCCATGATGGCATCTGCTTGGGGATTAGTGATCGCGAATGGCAAGCCGGAAGACTTCACCGAGGGTGTTGATCCTTCCTTTCTCACCTTGGGCAGCAAACCAGTTTTGATGCACGCCCTGGCGGCCTTCGAAAAATGTCCCGACATTGAAGGACTGGTTTTGCTGGCCAGTAAAGATCGCGTGGAAAGCGTGCGCGCCATGGTGCAGATGTTCGGTTGCGCCAAGGTCAAACGCATCACTCCGCTGGGCGCCAATCGCACGGCCTCCATCCTTGGCGTGATCAAGGAGTTACAAGGCGATAAAGTCAACCTGCTGACCATCCACGAAGGCATTCGCCCCATGGTGCTCGCGGAGGAAATCTCCGAGACCATCAAGCAGGCAAAGAAGTACGGGGCGGCGGCCTTGTGTGATCGCATACATGACCCGGTGCGCCTGACCGATAAAGGCACCAAAGTGACGGAGTCGGTGCAAGGCACCATATGGGCTTGTCGCTCGCCGCAGACCTTCAAGGTGGACTTGCTGACCAAAGCGCTGGAAGCCGCGCAGAAAAAGAAGATGGTACTGCGCGACGAGGCTGATGCGTTGCCTCTCGTCAAAGGTGAACTGCATGTGGTGCCGGCCACCCGGGCCGTGGTCCGCATCTCGGGGCCACGCGATCTGGTGCTGGCGGACTACCTGTTGCGTCACTGACGGGCGGCCGGATTGCGGATGGTCACCACCGGTCGCACGGTCGCAATCTTCCAATCGCCATCGTATTTAATCCAGTTCACCTGATAGGGCTCCAGGCTGGACATCGTTTCGCCCCGCACCACTGCTGACAGTTCCAGGGTGGTTTCCATGACCGCGCTCTTCCGGTCATTCGCCAGCTGAAGTTCTACCCCCAGGCTGCGCACGCGGAGCTGTTCGGTCAAATTCCACGCCTGGTTCAGTACGCCCGGCAACTGGCCGCGGGTGATGGTCATGGGGTAGGGTGCACCCACCTCCAGCACGGAGCCGGTCGCGAAATAGGATTGGATTTCCAAGGCCCGCCGCGCTCCGGCCAGCAGGGTGGGCTGGCTTCCCGTTTCGCTCAGGGTGAGCAGCGTGGCCCAGGTTTTGCGCAGGCGTGACTCTTCATTGGGTAACAGTGTGCGAATCGCCCAGACCAGGGCCAGTCCAAGGAGGATCACGAAGGCTATGCGGCGCATCTTCATCACCAGAGCCGCCCCGCGATGCGTGTTCGTTCCACCACCCCCGCCACCTGGTCCGACATGGGCAGGCTGCGGTTGTCACCCACCACATAATACTCGTCCGGCCCCAGCTCTTGGGGCTCCACATTCCACGCACAGGGTGTGGCCAGGTAGGGTTCCGCGCGCACGAAACCGTTGACCAGCAGTTGGCCTTGCACGAAGGCGATCTGCTCCCCGGGCTGTCCGATTACGCGCTTGCAGTAATACGCCTGGGCGCCGGGCAGGGCGATGACCACGATGTGGCCGCGCTCCGGTGGCTGATGGCGGTAGCGCCACAGGTTGGCGAAGCGCCAGCTGCCATCCTGAACCGTGGGCTCCATGCTGATCCCGCGCACACGCATGGGACGGAAGGGGCCCTGGCCCAGGATATAGACCAGCCCGGCCCAGCCGATGGCCCGCACCAGGGTTTTGCGAGGCGACCTGCCCAGGCATATCCGTTTGAGCCAATCCGGCATACCGATACGCTAACGGACAAGGGCTTCGGTTGCAATCGGCGGGCGTGCATGGTTTAATCTTCATCCGTTATGGGAGGTCCGAAGGAAAATCCCGCCGCACCAGGGCGGCGATTGACGGCCAGGTTTGAAGGTCAGGTGCAGGGTGTCGGGTTCCGCATCACGACCGCGCAACTGGCTCAGGGCTTCCCGGTGAGCGGTTATGTCCTGAATACCATGGATGGCGATGTGCGTCTGGTGGTGGAGGGAGCGGAACCGGCGGTGCTGGCGTTTTGGGATGCCTTGAAGTCCTCGCCGGTGTATCGCTTTGTCCGCCGCGAGTATCTGGCGTGGACTCCGGCGACCGGAGAGTTTTCGGGATTTGGCATTCGCTATGCATAGGCGGACATGAAATACGCGATTTTGGGCGATATACACAGCAATCTGGAGGCTCTGGAAAATGTGCTGGTCGATGCACAGGCTCAGGGCGTTACGCGTTATGCCTGTGTGGGTGACATTGTGGGGTACAACGCCAATCCCGTGGAGTGCCTGAACAAAATCCGCGAGCTGGGCGCCGTGTGCGTGCGCGGCAACCACGATCACTATTGTTCACATGCGGAAAGCCTCAACGGATTCCACCCCCTGGCCGCCGACGTGGTGGGCTGGACGCGCAAACAGCTGAACGCCGAACAGCAGGAGTACCTGCGCAACCTCCGCTACGTGGCCCCGGTGGAAACCTTCACCATCGTGCATGCCACGCTCGATATGCCCGAGCAATGGGGCTATGTCTTCGATCGCCTTGAAGCCGAGGCCAACTTCAACTACCAGACCACCACCCTGTGCTTCTACGGGCACACCCACATGCCGCTGGCCTTTGAAAAGACCGACACCATCCGCTTTGGTCTCTATACCAAGCTGAAAGTCGGGCTGGGCCGGAAATACTTCATCAACGTGGGCAGCGTGGGCCAGCCGCGGGACGGTGATCCGCGGGCCGCCTATGTGGTGTACGACATGATCAACAATGTGGTCGAGCTGCGGCGCATTCCCTACGACATTGAAAAAACCCAACGCAAGATCCTGGACGCCGGACTGCCCGGCCGTATCGCCGCACGTCTGGCCCAAGGCCGTTAGCCGGCACCCGAGGTAGCCTGATGCACCGATTCACCTTGTTCAGCCTGATGCTGCTGTGGGCACCGTGGGCCCAGGGTCAGGTGGAACTGACCTTCCAACTGCCCAACCACGAAGTGCTGGAGCTCGAGCCGGTCCCCGCCGTGATTACCTTGCACAATCCGGGCGCCCAGGCCCTGCGGCGGGATGCCGACTATGCCCTGAGCTTTGATGTGCTGCAACCCAATGGCGTCCAGGTGGGCATGCGGGACAAGCAGATTCCCTATGTGCCGGCCGAATTGCCTCCGGGCAGCCGCCTATCGTTCACCAATGACCTGAGTCTGCTCTATAAAATTCAGCAACAAGGTCCCTACACCGTGGCGGCTCGGTTGTCCTTCCGGACGCGCGCGATTGTCAGTGGACGCGAATTTCTGGATGTCATGCCGGGGTCGGAACTGGCCTCGGCGGAAGGCGTGGCCGTGGATGGCACGCCCCGCCGCTACAGCCAGCGCCAGCTCAGCCGCAACAAACAGAGCAGGATCTATCTGCGGGTGGAGGATCCCGACGCTTCGCTGTGTTACGGGGTAATCGATTTGGGCCGGCAAATCCCCATTCGTCCCCCGGAATTGCTGGTGGATAAGGAAGGGCTGGTGCATATCCTGCACCTCACGGGACCGGCGCAATTTGTTCATTCGGTATTCGGCGCCAACGGCGAGATGGTGGCTCAGCAGACGCACCCCGGCGATGCCAACGCCGTGCATCTGGTGCCGGACGACGAATCCGGTTACCGGGTGGATGGGGTGGGTATTTCGGCCCCGCGGGACCCGTTTATTGACACTCTGCCGGGCCGCAAACATCTCTAAGCCCGAATTTCCTGCGCCAGCCGTTGACAGCCGCGGGTGGCATTGCTACATATCTCGCCCTGCACATCGCACCCGTGGTGGAATTGGCAGACACGTAAGATTCAGGTTCTTATGCCTTTACCGGCGTGGGGGTTCAAGTCCCTCCGGGTGCACCACCCTCCGCTTCGCTGCGGCTCTTCGGCTCTCCACCAAATACGGGGGCAAGGTCCGCTCCTCTCAACAGCAACAAGCT
>CAYTVN010000284.1:0-4507 GCA_964441655.1 uncultured Verrucomicrobiota bacterium
GATTTTCTACATCGCCGGCGACAACGGCACCAGCGCCGAGGGCGGCATGAACGGGGTCTTTAACGAAATGTCCTACTTTAACGGTGTCACGGAAAAGCTGGAAGACCTCCTGCCCTTGCTCGACAAGTGGGGTGGTCCCGAAACCTATCCGCACATGGCCGCGGGCTGGGCGGTGGCATTCGATTCCCCATTCCAATGGGTCAAGCAAGTCGCGTCCGATTTTGGTGGCACCCGCAATGGCATGGTGGCCTTCTGGCCCAAGGGCATTAAGGCCCGGAACGAAATACGCACCCAGTTCGGCCACGTGATTGATATCGCGCCCACCGTTCTGGAAGCCGCTGGCCTGCCGGAACCCAAGGTCGTGAACAGCACGCTGCAACGCCCGATGGAAGGCACGAGTCTTGTGTATACGTTTGCGGATGCGGCGGCCAAAGAGCGCCACACCACGCAGTATTTCGAAATCGGCGGAAACCGAGCCATCTATCATGACGGATGGTTCGCCCGGACCATCCACAAAGCACCGTGGGAGGCCAAGCCCAGCGTGGCGCTGGAGGACGATGTCTGGGAATTGTACGACGTTCGTTCCGATTTCAGCCTCGCCAACAATCTGGCCGTACAGCAGCCGGAGAAGCTGGCCGAATTGCAAGGCGTCTTTCTGGCGGAAGCGGCGAAGTATCAGGTCCTGCCCATTGACGATCGCGTCTTTGAACGCATGATCGGCGCCAATGTGGGTCGGCCCGACCTCATGGGGCCGCGCACTTCGGTCACGCTGGCGGAAGGCATGTCCGGCATGATGGAAAGCGCCTTTATCAATGTGAAGAACAGGTCGAAGGCGATCACCGCCGAGATCGAAGTGCCGGAGAATGGCGGACACGGGATGATCCTTGCCCAGGCTGGTCGGTTTGGCGGCTGGGCGTTGTATGTCCAGGACGGCATCCCGGCCTATGACTACAACTTCCTCGGCCTGCAGCGGACCACCATCGCCGGCACGAAGAAGTTGTCGCCCGGCAAGCACACGGTCGTCTTCGACTTCGCCTACGACGGCGGCGGCCCGGGCAAGGGCGGCCAAGGTACGTTGTCGGTGGATGGTCAGAAAGTGGCCGAAGGCCGTATTGAGCGGACCCAGGGCGGCATCTTCTCCGCCGATGAAACCGCGGATGTCGGCATTGATCTCGGTACGCCGGTCGTGGAAACGATTGGCGCTGAAGCGAAGTCCCGTTTCACCGGGCGCATCCCGAAGGTGACGGTCGATATACGGTAACGAGCCAAGAAAACAGGAGATTCCATGAAGAATTTCAAGCAGAACACAGCGATTGCGGCCCTGGTGGTCGCCAGCCTTGCGTTGACCGGCTGGGCGGAAGCGCCGAAGTTCAAAAACAGCACCGATATTCCGTCTGGCATCGCCATCCCGGACGTGGTTGAAACGCGACTCGGCACGCTGAACTTCTTTGACGGCTTTCCGGACAAGGCCACCGTCCAGAAAATTTATGACAACCTCGACTTCCAGCGCGCCGTGCAGGCGTACCTGTTGGGTCTGGCCCCGGTGAATATGGCCGGCTTGCGCGAGGGCTTGCTCACTGTCGGCCCGGCCAACACCACGATTCCGACCTTTGAATCAAATCTGAATGCGAAATCGATCTTCCTCACGCCGAATGCCACCACGCCGTACACGTGGGTTTGGCTCGATCTGCGTGAAGGGCCGCTGGTGTTTGAAGCGCCCCCGATGACGCTGGGCATGATCGACGACTTCTGGTTCCGGTACGTCACCGACATTGGCGTGGTCGGTCCGGATCAAGGCAAAGGCGGGAAATATGTCCTGCTGCCGCCCGGATATCAGGGCGAGGTGCCGGAAGGCTGCTTTGTCGTGAAGGTTCCCACCTACGAGTCCATCCTCGTCTGGCGCAATATGCCGCTGGAAGGGGGGCTCGAAGCCGCCATCAAACGCCTGCACGACAACACCCGCATTTATCCCTTGTCCGAAGCCGCCAATCCGAAACCCAACACCTTCGTGAATGTCTCCGATCGCGATTTCAGCACTGTCGCTCCGGCTGATTACCAGTTCTGGGAGCTGCTCAATTACGTCGTGCAAAACGAGCCCGCCGCGTCGTGTGATCCGGTGACCTTGGGCTTCTTTGCTTCGATTGGCATCGAGAAGGGCAAACCCTTCAAGCCCGATGCCCGCATGAAGAAAATTCTCGAGGAAGCTGCGACCGTGGGCGATGCCACCGCGCGCACCCTGACCTACCAGAGCCGGATTCCCGAAGCCTTCTACTATCCCAACAGCACCTGGCGTCAGTGGCTGGGTGGCTATAAGTTCGAGTCCCAACCCGGAGTGGCCTATCTCGATGCGGCGGCCTTCTTCTATTTTTATGCGACTGGCGTGACCCCGGCCATGGAAGCGAAGATGGTCGGCAAGGGCTCCCAGTATGCGGTCGGCATCGTGGATGCCCAGGGGAACCCCCTGGATGGCGGCAAGACCTACCGCCTGCATGTGTTGCCCAATGCCCCGGTGAAGGATTTCTGGTCGGCCATTGTGTATGACAATCAGACCCGATCCATGCTTCAGACCGATCAGGCTTTCCCCCAGGTCAGCAGCCTCGACAAGGGCTTGATGACCAATGCTGACGGCTCGGTGGACGTGTACTTCGGCCCGACCGCGCCTGCAGGCATGGCCAACAACTGGATCCAGACCATCCCCGGCAAGGGCTGGAACATGCTCTTCCGCCTCTACGGTCCTCTGGAGCCCTGGTTCGAGAAGACCTGGCGGCTGAGTGAAATCGAACTCGTGAAGTGATTCGTTCATGAACCACACGGGTCGGTTCGTACCGGACCGGCCCGCGGATTCGAAAACGAGAATATTGGACCCCTCATCAAACGAAAAAAAGCGCCACATGAAAATGAAACAGACACTTACCGCCCTAGGAATAACCCTCTTGGGGTGCCTTTCTTCCATCGCGTCGGAAATGGTCACGGTGGAAAATTTCTGCCGGGCCGAATCGGACATGACCTTCGCCCGCTACGCCAAACAGGGCGCGTTTGGCAAGATGCTCCACATCCGTGCGCCAACGCCCCTTGACCGGCAGGATGTGGTACGCATGAACCGCGACACGCTCTATTCCGCCGGTATCTTCGACCTCACCGAGCCGGTCACGGTGGTGAAACCGGAGTCGGGCGGGCGATTCCTGTCCATGCTGGTGATCAACCAGGACCACTCCATGCTGCCGGTGGAACACGGCCCGGGCCGCTTCGTGCTGACGCAGGAAAAGGTTGGCACGCGGTACGTTATGGTCATCTTCCGTACCTTTGTGGATGCGAACAACCCGGACGATGTGAAGGCCGCCAACGCGTTACAGGACAAGATTGCCGTGGAGCAGAAGGCCCCCGGCACGTTCGATATTCCGGAGTGGGACGAGGCCTCACTCCACAAGGTGGGCGCCGCCATCAAGGTCCTAGCCTCGACCCTGAGTAATTTCAACGGCTGCTTTGGCGACAAGGCAAAGCTCGACCCGATCCGCCACCTGCTCGGCACCGCAGCCGGCTGGGGCGGCAATCCTGACAACGCCGCGCGCTACGACAGTGTCACGCCCGAAAAGAACGACGGAAAGACGCCGTATGCGGTGACAGCGAAGGATGTGCCGGTGGACGGCTTCTGGTCCATCACGGTGTACAACAAAGACGGCTATATGGAGAAAAACGAGCAGAACGCCTACTCGTTTAACAATGTGACCGCGCGGAAGAACGCGGATGGCAGCATCACGGTCAATTTCGGCGGGGGACCCGACGCGATCAATAATCTACCTATCACCCCGGGCTGGAACTATACGGTCCGGATGTACCAACCCCGCGCTGAAATGATCAGCGGCGGCTGGATCTTCCCCAAGGCACAGCCGACAAACTGAAGCACGAAGTCCATGGCTGCGGCCGTGGACAAATGAACAACCGCCGCGAGGCGGACAACAGAAGGAATACGAGATGAAGATCATGAAGGTCGTTGGTCTGACGGCTGTCCTGATGGCGGCAACGGCGGCGGGATCGTTCGCGCAGGCCGAAGCCCCTGCGGAACCCAAGGTGCTGGCCGATGGTGTCGGAGCAAAATATATCCATATCGAAAATATGCACCAGGTGCGGTTTATCGAGATATTCCTCGCCTATCGAGACGCGAAGACGGAAAAGCTGGTCGCCGCCTGTTACAACACAGCGCTCACGACCGGTGGCAAACTTGAGACGAAGGACACCGCCCCGCAAGCGCTGGTCCAAGGCCTCGATTTCGCCAAGATGAAGAACGATTATGGCGTCCTCGGCGCCTCGTTGAATGGACCGAAACTCTGGCTGCCCGATTGGACCGAAATTGACAGTGGCGTGGTGCGGGAGTTCAACGGCCTCAAGGCGGCCTGGGTCGCCACACTGGATATGGGCGGCAACGCCGGTGGCGTGAGCGAAAGCACGCCCTACAAGCCCATGTTCATCGCCCGGAAGAGCGGGCTCGGTTATAACAAGGGTACCACGG
>CAYTVN010000285.1:0-4503 GCA_964441655.1 uncultured Verrucomicrobiota bacterium
TGACCAGGACCGGCACCAGCAACTTCTCGGCCAGCGTGACCAGATGCAGGTTGCCCTTCGCATCATGCAGCAAACGTCCATCCGCCCCCTCGCGGGCGGCCCGGGCCAGCAAGGCCCGATGCTGCTCGGCGTCAAAGGTGATGGATTCGCGGGGATTCTTCAGCAGGTTGGCCAGCGGTTTGATGCGGTAGGGAATTTGCGCGCTGGCATAAGACGCCACCCGCCAGCGTTCGCCCAGTCGGCCGGGCTCGAATTTTTCCAGGCCCTCCAGCAGGCGCAGCAGATAAATGATCTGGTGGTCGCCCCAGTAGCCGATGTGGCTCCAGGCATCGTGGGGGTCCTCGACGTCCCAGTCGATGCCGTCTCGCCCGATGCGGTACGGGTTGTAGCCATCCGCGGTCGAGGCATTGAGAAATACGACGATCATGGATTCCAGCCAGCCCGGGTAGCTGAGGGCCAGCCCTTCCCAGTTCTGGAAGATATCGCGCCAGTTGCCCTGGAAGTTATACAGCGGCTTACCCTGTTCATCGCGCACGTGGATGGCAAACCAGTTCCAGGGCCGACTGGGATCACCGTGACGGCGGCTGAAGGTCAGGGGCAGATATTCACCGGCCAGCCGTTGCAGATTCACATCCTGCGAGGCTTCCGCCAGTTCACGCAGGCGGGCGAGGTCCATGGTCTCCGGCTGACGCGCGAAGCGGCTGCGGTGGCGGCGATGCAGCGCGCGGTTGCGCTGGCGCAGGAAGGTCAGGAAATCAGCCGTGGGAAAGCGGTAGCCATCGGAGAACACACCGCCCCGCATGCCGTTGTAGAGCACGTTGGCAAAATGATGCACGCAGGCCAGCTCGTCGGCGCTGGTCTGAAGTCCGTCCGCCGCGGCCATGCGCTGGCGCACATTCTCGGTATTGGCGATGACCGCGGACTTCACCTCGCGCCACAGCCGGGTCGGCGCACGCAGACGGGCGTCGAGCTCCACCAGCGCGGCGTGATCCAGCCAGGTGTCGGCCACGGTAAGCCAGGAGTGGGGCCGCCGCGCCGTGACCCGCATTTCGTCGGCCACCAGATACGCGCCGTAGTCGCCCCGCACCTCCGGTTCGGCCACCACGCGCTGCCCGCGACGGAAGGCGTCTAGTTGCCGGGTGGAGAGCAACACCGTGGGCCGGCGGTGGCCGAGGCTCCAGGCCGCGGCGGCGCGCAGAGATTCCGCCGCATAGGGCCGGTCGCTGATGGCCGCATTCAACGTAAAAATGCCGAGCTGGCTCCGCGGCTGGAGATCGTGGCGCAGGTAGGCCAAAGCCAGAAAGCTGAAGTTATTGGTGTGATAGGTGGTGATGCCGGGCGCGATAAGCTGGTGCCAGCCGTCGAGATAACGCACGCGCACCTGCCGGTCACCCAGGGCTTCCAGACGGCACGTACGCACCAGACCAAAAGGGGCGCAGGAACTGATGGACCACGAGAAGCGCAGCCCGAGGTCGAGGTTGGTCTCCTCGAAAATCAATTCCGTGCCCACCACGTGTTTCAACAACACGCGCTCCAGACGGTAGGCCGAACCGCTGGCCTGCCATGGTTCCCATAGCCGCCAGCTCCCGCCTTGCTCGACCAGAAAAACCGAAAGCGGCCCCGCGCTATCCGGCCGGGCCAGGATCTTGTCCACGGTCTGATAAGGAAACAGCGCACGGTCTGGATGCACCCGCCCCGCCGCCAGGGCCCCCTGACTGCTCGCAAACAGCCAGCCGTCCCCGTCGCTGACTACATTCATAAAAAATGGCGTCAGCCGATCCATGGACGACATGCGGAGATAGCGCTGCCCCTCCCGCGTAACTACATCCAAGCCGACGGGCTCGGTGCGATTCGCCAGCCGTTGTTTTCCCAGCGCTACGGACATGTGCGAGGACATAAAATAACTCCCGAATGGTAAACTCTAGACAGAACAGCCATTGATGGTTATATACTAGACGTCAACTGGTATAGTACATGAAGCCTAATGGATTAAACAATAAGTTGTTACGCGTATTTTCCACCGTTCGCGACGGGCAGGAAAGACTGCACGAAGGAACGCCTTGCTCTTGGAAAGCAACAAAAGGTGCCAATAAAATCGGCGTTTTCGTCGATCCGAAGAAAACTTTTCAGAAAATCGAGGGCGTGGGCGGAGCGCTGACGGAATCCGCGGCCCGAGTCTGGCAGAAACTGAGTCCGCTGCGGGGAGAGGAATTGTTGCGGGCCTATTTTGATCCAGAGCATGGACTGGGCTACAGCCTGTGCCGGACGCATGTCGCGAGCTGTGATTTTTCTGACGGCTTGTATGGCTATGCGGATCAACCCGAGGATTTTGAGCTGCGGTCCTTTTCTGTCAAGCGAGACGAAGAAGCGTTGCTACCCTTTCTGCGGGCGGCCCGCACCGCCGCGGGCGGGACATTAAAATTGCTGGCCTCCCCCTGGAGTCCGCCAGCCTGGATGAAAACCAACGGTTCCATGCTATTAGGTGGCAAGCTCCGCCCGGAGTGCCGTCAGGTTTGGGCCAATTATCTCGTCCGTTACCTTCAGGATTATGAAAAGCTCGGATTTCCCATCTGGGCCCTCACGGTTCAAAACGAGCCGGCCGCCACCCAGACCTGGGAGTCGTGCGAGTACACCCCGGAAGAAGAGCGTGATTTCGTGCGCGACTTCCTCGGCCCGGCGCTGAAAGCGGCCGGCGCAAGCACCCACCTCGTGGTGTGGGATCACAACCGCGATGTGATGGTGGAGCGCGCGGGCATCATGTACGGCGACCCCGAAGCCGCGCGTCACGTGTGGGGCCTCGGCTTCCACTGGTACGGGTCGGACAAGTTTGAAAATGTGCAACTGGTGCACGACGCGTGGCCGGACAAGCACCTGCTCTTTACCGAAGGCTGTCAGGAAGGCGGCCCGCACCTGGGTTCCTGGCTGCTGGGCGAACGCTACGCGCGCTCGCTGATCAACGACTTCAACCGCTGGACCGAAGGCTGGATCGACTGGAATGTGCTGCTCGACACCACGGGCGGCCCCAACCATGTCAACAACCTGTGCAGCGCGCCCATTCTCGCCGATGTAGCCAACGACCAATTGCTGTACCAGAGTTCGTATTACTACCTCGGCCACTTCTCGCGTTTCGTGCGCCCGGGCGCCCACCGCATCCTGTGCGCCACCACGCGCGACGACCTGGAAGCCACCGCCTTTCGCAATCTGGATGGCCGGGTGGTCGTGGTCGCGCTCAACCGTACGGAAAAGCCGCTCCCGTTTGTGCTTCGTCAAAACGATCAATTCGCCGAGATCCACCTGCCCGCGCGGTCCATCGTGACCGTGCTTTACCGGGATTAAACCGTGTTGCGCGCGCCCTGCTTCCTGGTGTGCGCTTTTTCGGCTCTGATTCTGCCGGGCCTGCACGCCGCCGAACCCACCGCGATAAGCCTGGGCGCGGGCTCCTATGCTTCCTTTCCGCCCGCCCATGAAGGTGCCACCCCGACCGCGATGCTGGACTGGCCCATCTATACCGAAACCACCCACCGGCCCATCCCCAGCAATGACTGGTGGACCGACCTGCTGGTGTCACGGTACGCCGGCACCATGTGGGCCCTGCCCTTCGGAGTCGCGGCGGATGGCGGCGGACTCGTCCTCTATTACAGCACCAACTGGAACGGCAATGGTCGAACCCTGGTGCAGGAATATCCGCTGCGGGTGGAAGGCGTGGTGCCGGTCTTCTACGATACCAACGACCTGCTGATCACCGACTTCGAAGCCACGAACTATCCCGCAGGCTGGACCACCACCGGCTCCGCCTTCGGCAGCGGGCCGGCGGCCGGGGCCGCAGCGGGCCAATCGGCGGTGTCCGGTTTCATGGGGTCGCGCCTGGTCAACAGCTACCGTCCCGGCGACGGCGCCACCGGCACGCTGCGCTCCGCCCCCTTCCCCATCAGCCACTCCAACCTGCACTTCCTCAGCGCGGGCGGCAACTGGCCCACCCAGACCGCCGTCCGCCTCACCGTCAACGGCGCCGTGTTCCGGACCACCACGGGCGAAAATTCGGAAAACTTGAAGTGGCACACCTGGGACGTCTCCGACCTGGTCGGTCAAACCGGACGGCTGGATTTGATTGATACGGCGACCGGCGGCTGGGGTCATTTGTGCGCAGACCAGTTCTTCCTGAGCAACGATCCCACCAATCAGGCGGGCAAATGGAGCACGGCCTTTCTACCCAGGGACGCGCGCGCCACCGACTGGAGTGACTGGCTGGTGTCGTTCGCACTGATGCAGGACGTCTCCCGCAGGATCGACATCACCATGGGTCGCGGCCTGCCGTTTGTGTGGATCAGCTGCACTGGCGTCGACCTGCGTATCCGGTCCGGCACAGGCGTCCGCTATTTTAATGAGGCGGGCACCCTCGGCGGGTTTCCGGTCACCACCGATCACGTGGGCGTGGCCTACGCGGGACGCGCCTATGGCCTGTTCGCGCCCGACGGCACGCAGTTCAGCGCGACCACCAGCGTA
>CAYTVN010000286.1:0-4496 GCA_964441655.1 uncultured Verrucomicrobiota bacterium
GCAAGTCGAGATGCTCATCAATGGTGTTGATGGTAAAGGGTCGGGTCGGATTGGTGGAGGAGGGCAGCACGTTGGGTAGTCCACACACCCGGATGATGTCGGGGGCATGCCCGCCGCCTGCGCCTTCCGAGTGGTAGGTGTGGATGACCCGATCCTTGAAGGCTGCGATGGTGGCCTCCACAAAGCCCGCCTCGTTCAGCGTGTCGGTGTGGATGGCCACCTGCACGTCGAACTCGTCCGCCACCCCGAGGCACGTGTCGATGGCGGCCGGGGTGGTACCCCAGTCTTCGTGCAGTTTCAGGC
Organism: uncultured Verrucomicrobiota bacterium; assembly: GCA_964441655.1. Classification (GTDB taxonomy): domain Bacteria; phylum Verrucomicrobiota; class Kiritimatiellia; order CAIVKH01; family CAIVKH01; genus CAYTVN01. The sequence goes on from CAYTVN010000286.1 coordinate 304, forward strand.
CAATCGCGCCCGCGCGGACCTGTTCGCGCAGCGGTTCGGGAGTGGAGCAATTGCCTTTGCCCAGGAAGCCCAGGTTCATGGGGTATTCCTCGGCCGCCTCCAGCATCCGGTGCATATTCCATATTCCCGGCGTACAGGTGGTCGCATTGGTGCCGGTGGCCGGCCCGGTCCCACCGCCCAGCATGGTGGTGATCCCGCTGGCCAGCGCTTCGTTGATCTGCTGGGGACAGATGAAATGAATGTGCGAATCAATGCCGCCCGCGGTCACGATGCAGCCTTCGGCAGCGATCACTTCTGTAGCCGCCCCGATGATCATGCTGTTCTTTTTTCCGGTCGTGGGGTCGGCATAGAAGGAGCCAATACCGGACTGAATCCCCGGATTGCCGGCATGCCCCACGCCCACAATGCGGCCCCCCTTGATGCCGAGGTCCGCTTTGATCACACCCAGTTTGGGGTCCAGAATCAGGGCGTTGGTCAGCACCAGGTCCAGCGCATCCGCATCCAGGGCCAGGGGAGACTGGCCCATGCCATCGCGGATCACCTTGCCTCCGCCAAATTTCACCTCGTTGCCGTAACCGCCCAGTTCGGCAATGAGGTCGCGCTCGACTTCCACAAACAGCTCGGTGTCGGCCAGGCGCACCCGGTCGCCCTGGGTGGGCCCGAACATTTCCGCATAGTGGCGGCGATTGAATTTCATTCCAGCTTCCCGTTGATTTTGCCGTTCAATCCGTACACCTCGCGGGCGCCTGCCAGCGCGACCAGATCCACATCGCGCTCATCCCCGGGCTCGAAGCGCACCGCCGTACCGGCCGGAATATTCAGCCGGAACCCACGCGCCGCCGCGCGGTCAAAGCGCAGGGATTCATTGACTTCATTAAAGTGGTAGTGACTGCCCACCTGGATCGGCCGGTCGCCCGTGTTGGCCACGCGCAGCCGCCGTTCGGCCAGACGGGCATTGAGTTCGAGGTCGCCTGCCGCGGGTATGATTTCGCCTGGTTTCATGAGATGGGGTGGTGGACGGTGACCAGTTTGGTGCCGTCGGGGAACGTGCCTTCCACCTGAACTTCGTGGATCATGTCCGCCACGCCGTCCATGACATCGGTTCGCTTCAGCAATGTGGTGCCGTAGGTCATCAACTCGGCCACCGATTTGCCGTCCCGCGCACCTTCCAGGATTTCGTAGGTCAGGATGGCCAGCGCCTCCGGATAATTGAGTTTCAGGCCGCGGGCCTGGCGGCGGCGGGCCAAATCGGCCGCCACCACGATCATCAGTTTTTCCTGCTCCCTTGGCGTCAGATGCATGATGACCACACCATACGAGCGCGCCTACGATGCTGCCAAGTAAAGTTTATGTAAGGCGCAGGGTGTGGTTGTTTGATTCAACCCGCCATGGCCGCGACCGTGTCAGCTACAGGACTGACCGAAAGTGTCCGCTTCGCCCCTGGGCGAGTGCTTTGGCAAAGGGCGCCAATTCGGGCGATTGAAAGGCCGACTTGAGGCGCCATATTCGATTGCGCAGGCTTTTGGTTGTGTTTTTGGGAACCAGGATCAAGCCCAGCCGATGGGGAAACTGTGCGTAGAGTGTGTAGGGGAGGAGTGGTTCGAGGTGGACCGCGCCGGGCGTGCCGGGGTCGAACCCCTCGGGAATAATGCAGTCTTGAATGGTGGTGCCGCAGGACACGATGACTTGCCGCTGCCCATGTTGGTGGCGCACATGGTGGTAGTGGGCGGAGTAGGTCAGGTCGGTCTTGGCTGCCGGACTTTTGGCCCACCACAGATCCAGACCGTGTTCAATGAAGGCCAGGAGGTGCGCTGGCTCTGGCCACGTGAAGACTGCGCACAGCGTGACTCGCTTCCAAGCATCCACGGTGATGGTTAGATTTATCTTCATGCGGCATCCGGCGCGTGATGGTTCAGTCGCGCCGGGGTTTACACAGGGAGCGAATGGCCGTGGCAAGGTGCTCATTGACTGCGTACGCGCGGCATAAAAAGTTCAGGATAGCTTCCGCGGATTCCGGCGTGCGATCGTAGCCCTGTACAAATTCGGGTAACCGGGAGGCCAGGTCGGGATATCGAAGTTCAAGCCGACGCTCCGGTGAGAAGGGATCGGCATCGCCCGGTGCCGGCGGAGTTTTCTGCTGGACCAGTTCCACCAGCCGATCCACGGCAAATTGCTGCACAAACCGGGCCGCGGATAACTTTTCACCCCGCTGATAGCGGCATAAGCCGACATATAGATTTGTCAGGGCTTCGCCCAGCAACCATTCCGCCGTGCGGTCGCCGGGTGGGGCGGGACGATGGACGGGCTGGGCGATGGAATCGTCTACCGGCGGGCGTTTCCAAATGACTCGCCCGGGAGCAAATGGAATTGACCGCAACTCCGGCCATTCAAAGACCGCGAATTCGCAAAACACATGATCCGCAAAGAGAACCTTGTAGCCATCCGCGGTGTTGCGAAATTGAAAGGCGATGGGAGCCAGGGCGCTCAGCCAGTCCAGATGATCCAGGTAGCGGGCCTTGAATCCGTCTTCCACGATGACAAAAAAATCCAAATCCGAAAAGTCATCCAGGCGATGGCCTTCGCGTCCCGCCGACCCCAGGCCGATCACCGCGAGGCCACCCCCGGCCTTGCTGACGGAGTGCCCGATGTCGTTCAGTCTTTGTTGCAGTAAGTCTTTCTTGTTCATGATGTGGCTTAAGCGCCGGTAGTGAGATGGCTGTAGAAGATCGATCGCGTCGCCCGCACCATAGCCTCCCCGGCGGCCGCGCCATGACAAACGATGCCCTCACTGTCTGAACCTGCGCGGTCATGACGGCGAGCAATCAACCCATCGTGTTTGTTTCCAGCGTCGAGGTTGTGGGGACCTGGCACCGCCGCGGGGGCCGGTACCACACAAACCTTTTGTTGGCCCCGCTATCGGTAAGCTTCTTTTCGGTCGTCAATGGTGAGAATGAAGACAATCCTCTCTTTTTCATCAATCAGGTAGAAGATTCGATGGTCTCCAACTCGGTACCGCCAGGTGAGCGGTTCATAGCCCTGAAGTCGCTTAATGTTGGGCCCGTAGTGGGGCTCTTGGCGTAATTGTGGGTAGACGTAGTCGGCCAGCTTTTTGTCGAGTGATCGGCCGCGTTTCTGTGCAAGAGCCTTGTTGGTCTTCTTGAATTCATCGGTCTCGAATATGCGGTACTCAGACAAAGTTGCCCCTCCCGGTCTTGGCGTCTTTGATCCCACGCTTGAGGCTGGCATTTAATGCGGCATTTCCCCGGATTTCCGCCATTTCGTATGTGTCGGCCAGTTCGTTCTCGGTGATGAATCGTTTGGCGGCAGTCTCGATAAAATTGGAAAGAGGGCGATTATCCCGCTCGGCATAGATACGAAAGAGCCGATAAGCCTCGTCGTCCAGACGCATGGTGATGGTTTTAGACATGTTTTACTCCTGTATTCATATGGCTACAGAAAGAATACAATGTAATCCGCCCTCGTCAATATTTCTCGGGCCAACGTCAGCGGTGTGGGGCAAACCTCGCCGCGGGGTTTTGTACCTTAACTGCCTTTTTGGCCAATTTGTTTCATGGCGATAAAATCAGACCTTTGACGCTTGCCACAACGTGAAGCGAGATCGACGGCACGATGAGAAGGGCGATGCTGACAAGAAGAGAGAGGCTGCAGGCTGTCTTGTTCTGTCCTCTCCGGAATGATACGACGCTTCTGGTGATGCCGATTACCATCAGGGTGAGAGATGACATCATGACAGACATTGCCCATCCCATTGGCCTGATGTGGGTTCCCGTTGGAATGCTAAGGAATGGAAGGGCCTGTGATACGAGCCAGAGGAGGCTGATAACGGGGAATGTCAGTGGTCTCCAATATCGTGAATTTGCCGCGTCCCATTTCTTGACTGAGTCCCCTGCAATCAGGGCGAGGATTCCCGTGCCGATCATGAAGCTGAATCCATGAAGCATTATAAGGGGTATGATGAAAATGGTGAGGACCATCTGCAGAGAATCAGAAAAGCGGATCATAACCGAGTCAAGAAAGCTAATTGGATCTTCGGGTCCGACAGTAGACAAGACGATGAGTGGAACTGCGAGGATCAACAGCAATGATCGTCTACTCTTCATCATACATCCTTCTGGCCAACGTCATGCGTGAGCGGACGCGAACCTGTGGCGCGGGGGATGCGTACGCAGCTC
>CAYTVN010000287.1:0-4455 GCA_964441655.1 uncultured Verrucomicrobiota bacterium
CTGGTTCGCGTGGAAGATGGGACTGCCCGTTGAAAAACTGATCCTGGCCACCAACGAGAACGACATCCTGTCCCGCTTCTTCAACACGGGTCACTACCGCACGGGCCAGGTCGTGCCCACCTTGAGCCCGTCCATGGACATCCAGGTGGCGAGTAATTTCGAGCGCTACCTGTACTATCGCGTGGGCGGGGACGCCGGCCGCCTGTCCGCCTTGATGACGGATTTCGCGCGCCACGGACACCTGCAACTGCCGCTGCATCCGGGCGAGCTGGTGGATCCCTTGTTCCGCGCCGGGGTGGGTGACACGGCGCAAACGCTGGCCGCCATTCGCCATTATTGGAAGCAGCACCGGTATTTGTTGGACCCTCACACCGCGGTGGGCGTGCATGTCGCGGAGCAGCATCTCGACCGGCGCGTACCCATGATTTGCCTGGCCACGGCCCATCCCGCCAAATTTCCACAGGCCATACGCGAGGCCACCGGGGAAGACCTGGCCCATCATCCGACCCTCGACGCGCTGGAGCATGCGCCCACCCGGTGCGATGTGCTGCCCAATGACGAGAAAGCGGTGCGCGACTATGTGGCTGCACGCGCGCGTTGATCGTGGTTAAATTATCGCGTTCGCAAGGGGGGGTGCACGCCGTGTTTGTTCATGCCGCCGAACGCCAACACCTGGATGGCTGGGTCCGCCAGAGCTACCGACTTGATTGGGCTGATACCGCCCGCCCGCCCCTCACCGTCTATTTTGAGGTTCCAGAGGAGTGGGCATCCCTGCTGCATGATGGACCGGAGCCCGGCCTCATGGCGGCCCTGTTTCCTTCCCTGGCGGGGCGGGAGATGTTGCGTACCGACGTTCCTGTTTCCTCCCGATTTGCCTACGGGCTCAAGCAGTTCGCCGCCTATTTCACCTTACACTTTCCCGCGCAGTTGCAGTTCGTTGGCTTGGAGGCGCCACGTCAGGTTTCGCCTGCCCTTCCGAAGCAAAGCACCGGCGTGTTCTTTTCGGGCGGGGTTGATTCTTTTTACACCATTTTTTGTCACCGCCCTGAGCGGGAGCCGGACCCCCGCTATCAGCCACGCCATGCCATCTTCGTCCAGGGCATGGATCTCGGTTTGGACCAAGGTGCTTTTTATGAGCGGACGGGACGGCGTTTTCAGCCGGTGGTGGAAGCGCTCGGGATGCAGCTGATCCGGGTGCGGACCAATGTAAAACCGTTGATGGACCCCAGCTTCCACTGGCTCTACAGCCACGGGGCGGCTTTGCTTTCAATTGCCCATCTGCTCAGCGGAGGTCTGGGCCGGATCTTCATCGCCTCCACCAACCGTTTTTCAGTAGTGCAACCGCCCGTCGGGTCCAACCCGATCACCGATCCGTGGCCGACCTCCGAACGGCTGGAAATTCTTCATCACGGCGGTGAAGCATCCCGGATGGTCAAGGTGAACACGATTGCCGGCTGGGCGCCGGCCATGGAAAATCTGCGGGTGTGCTGGCAGCGGCATGATCAGGAGATGAATTGTGGAGTTTGCCCCAAATGCCAGCGCACGCAATTGATGTTGTGGGCGGCCAACAAAGCCCCCGCGTGTTCCACGTTTCCGCCCGGCTTTGATCCACTCGCGGTGAAGGCCGACTTGTTTGCCAAGCGGTCTGCATCGCGCGACGTTCCGGAACTGTCGTTCGCGGAGGAATGGCTGCAAAAAGTGCGGGTGACCCATCCCGAATCTTTTCGTCGCGCCGCCCGCCTGACCCGTCCGGGCCTTTGGCCGTGGTGATTGCTACAGCCCCTGAAATAATTGCGGGGTGGGGAACTGGCGCCCGGGACATTCGGTGGGCTTGGGGTTGATCTGCTTGTGCAGTTTCACCGAGCCGACCCCGGTCCGCGAGCGCAGCATCACGTATTGAATGAGCGCGCGCAGGCTGCGCATCTGGGCCGCGGTGGGGCGCTGGTTGTTGAAGTTGCCGACCAGGCAGATGCCGATGCTGATTTCGTTCAGACGTTCGCTGGCCAGGTGGCCGCCCTTGATCTGGCGGCGCCAGCGACTGCCGATTTCGATTACGCCGTCCCCGGTGCCGCGTCCATTGCCGATCACGAAATGATAGGCCAGCCCGTTCTCCATGCCCTTGCGGCGGTGATAGAGATCCATGCTGCGCGCCGTGCCCTCCCGGGTCGCGCTGTGGTGGACTACGATGTAGCGCCAGCGGCCGGGCTTCACCGGGATGACATCCAATTCCTTTTTGAGGCTGGCCGGCAGGGCCAGGGCCGCGCTGGGGGTCATGGGCGAGGGCTGGGCGCCTTGCGGGATGAGCAGAACCTGGCCTGCGCTGAGGTTGTCCGGGTCGCCAAGCTTGTTGATCTCGATGAGTCGCTGCAGGCTGGTGTTGTTGTCCTGCGCAATTGTGCCCAGCGTGTCACCCTCTTCCACGGTGTAGCGTTTGGGCGCGTTGGGATCCTTGGGCGGATTGGGAATAAAAAGAACCTGCCCGACGGAGAGGAGATCCGGACGGCGCAGTTTGTTGGCCTTGGCCACTGTGTCTGCGGTGACGCCGTAGCGGCTGGCGATGGCTTCGAGAGTCTCCCCTTCCTTGACGGTGTGTTTGCCTGCGGCCTGCGCGCCCCGGGCGGCCAGCAGCAGGCACAGGATCAGGATGGGCAGGCAACGCTTCACGGAGATCAGTATGGCGGGCTGGTTCGTGTTCGGCAACCGGGCTTGCGTTAGTTTCGACCCCGCGGGCGGAAGCGCGGCCGATCCTCCGGACCACGCCGGTCATCCGGGCCGCGGCGACCCGGCGGGCCGCGCCGGGGACCGAAGCCTGGACGGGGACCCCGGCGGGGCGGACGCCGTTCATCGGAGCGCGCCGCGGGCGCCACGGGTTTGGGTTTGAACGCGGGCGGTATTTCGTCCGACTCCGGATCGCGCGGCGGTTTGGGCCGGCCGTCGCCGGGGTCGCGGGTGCCGGTATAGAGTTCGAATTCCAGCAGGCGGCATTCGATGTTGGCGTTATACAGGGTCAGTCGCCGGTTGGAGCGCAGGCCGATCAAGCGGGCCAGGGGCAGGTTGCCGGTGAAAATATAGCCCCAGTAGCCGTTGCACTTCTGTTTGAAGAAATCGCCCAGCCCGCGGTAGACCGGTTCGAGGTGTTCGGTGTGGCCGAGCCGTTCGCCATATTCCGGGTTGACCACGATGAGGCCGGGTTCCGGCGGCACCTCGGTCTCCGTGTAGTCGCACGCCTTGAACTCAATAAAGTCAGCCACCCCGGCCAGCTCCGCGTTCTTCTGCGCGGCCTCGATCATGGCCGGGCTGATGTCGGTGGCGATGATGCGGTTGGGCGGGCGTGGCAATTCCGCAGTTTTGGCCGCGCGCTTGAGCTCCTTCCACGACTCCTCACGATAGGGCTTGAGATGCATGAACCCGAAATTCTTGCGCAGGCTGCCGGGGGCCCGACGCATCGCGATGAGGGCGCCTTCGATGGCCAGGGTGCCGCTGCCGCACATGGGATTGACCAGGGGGCCGGTGCCCCGCCACGGGGAATGCAGCAGGCAGGCGGCGGCCAGCGCCTCGTTCATGGGCGCCTTGCCCGGGTGCAGGCGATAGCCGCGCCGGGACAGCGATTCGCCTGAGGTGTCGGCGTACACCTCCGCCTTGCCCTCGAACCAGTGCAGGTGCAGGACCACGCCCGTGCGGTCAGGCCCGCTGTTGGGCCGCTTCCCGCACACGTCGTTCATGCGATCCACGATGGCGTCCTTGACCCGGAGCGCGGCGAAACGGGGATCATGAATGGAGGGCATGTCCACACTGGTGGTGATGCTCAGATAGCCGTCGGGATAGATGAATTCTTCCCACGGCTGTTTGACCAGGGCCGCGTGCAAGCCGTCCGCCGTGGTGGCGGGTCCGGTCCACAGCTCCAGCAACACGCGCTGCGCCGAGCGCAGTTGGAGGTTCAGGGTCAGGGTGTCGGCAAAGGTGCCGGTGATGGCGAGCGCGGTTTCCTCCAGCACGCGGGCCGCGAAACCCAACTCGCGCAGTTCCGCCTCCAGAACCGAGGTGGCTCCGCGCGAACACGTTACAATAATGGGGCCGGGCTGGTGTGGGTCGCGCATGCTAAATACTCATTTTCACTAATCTATTTTAAGGGAAACCCTTACATCGGGTTTCTTGCCTTGTGACAGTGCATGTCATACAACAGCCCGACATTTTTGACGAAGGAATACCGCCATGGACTGGTTCATTCAGTTGTTTGTAGGACACTCGGTCGCCCACACCATGATCATCCTCAGCCTGGTCATCGCGCTGGGGGTGGCGGTCGGTCATCTCAAGCTATTCGGCATCAGCCTGGGCATCGCCGGGGTGTTGTTTTCCGGTCTGGCCTTCGGGCACTTCCACCTGACGGTGAACGACGAGATCATCGAATTCGCCCGCGAGTTCGGCCTGATTCTCTTCGTCTACACCATTGGCATG
>CAYTVN010000288.1:0-4451 GCA_964441655.1 uncultured Verrucomicrobiota bacterium
AAAAGGGGGTCAAGATCGGCTTTGTCGATGAGCGCACCAACAAGAGCTACGTCCTCGCGCCCGGCGAAACGCAGGATGGCATCGCCATGGTGGAGGCGGACTTTGACCAGCAGGAAGCCCTGCTCAAACAGGGTGACGATATGGCCGTGATCAAGATGGCGACCGGACAAACCCAGGCACTGACCCCGGCGGACGCCGAAGAACGTATGAGAAGTATCCGGGAAGGAAACCGCCCCAGCTTTGCCGAACGACGACGCCAGCGGATTCTTGAGCAGCAGGCCGCAACCGTTCAACCAGGCCGATGAGCCAGCCTCACGGTGCGACGGAGGCCACGGGGTCCGCCTCCTCAGCCAGACTCCGCATCTCCAGGTCGTAAAATGTCGTCGTATTCTCCTTGCAGAAACGGCGCGCGCCAAAACCGATCCGCGTGCCGGGTGTGAGAAAATTCACCACCGGCAGTTGCTCGTTCTCGCGCACCAGCAAATCGTTCACCGTATAGGTGATCCGCCCATCCACCACGCGGACCAGAAAGGAGTTTTCTTCGCGCAGCTCCGGCCGCTTGCGCGGATACCTTGGATCGCCTTGTACAAATGCTGGATGGACGGAGGCCAGACAGGGACCGCGTCCGCGCCGCACAAACTCACACGTCGCCCACTGTGCCCCCTCCGCATTGCCCACCTCATCACGAAAGCCCACCATCACACTCCCGCCCTCGCAACAGCGGGACCGGGCATGAACACGAAACTTCCCTCGCACCTCGTACCGTGTGCCGGGATCCCGATCGAGCAGGATCATGGCATCGCGATCGTCGCCCTGGTTGACCAGCCCGCCCTCCGGAGCAGCCGACCAGCTTCCCGTGCGGATGGACCAACCCTTCAACTCGCCATGTGGGGTGATCGAAACCCAGCTCCCGCTCTCCAGCTTTTCATCCATCCGCAATGCCTGTAGGCGACGTTCAATCAGCTGTCGCACAGGCTTCTCCGGCTGGGTAGCCAAAGCCTGGAGCAGCCACTTGCGAGCCTCATCCACCCGGCCCGCCTGGGCCGCATCCACCGCGAGAATCAGATTCGATTCCAACGGATGCTCATAAAGAATGATATCCGCCAGCATGGCCTCGCGATCCACCTTGTACAAACGCAGCTTGGGATCAATGGCCGGATCCAATTGCCAATCCAGACGCTCCAGCGCGGCACGGGCTTCCGGCATTTCGCCGCACAGCCAGGCATCGAGTACCACAAACGAGAGGCGGGCGGGGATTTCGCCAGCCCGGCTGGGCTCGGTCAGCAACGACCGGTTCAAATCCATCACCTCCCGGATAAACGCGGGGTTGTTGTAGAGATCCCGCCAGTTTTCGAGATGGGAACAGATGGCGTTGATGATTTCGAAATAGAAGACAGGCACCTGCGTTTCGTAGCGCCGGGTCTCGCGGCACGCCGTGGCAAAACGGAGCAGAACCGGTTGATTCGCCGTTTCCCGGGCCGGTAGGTTCCAGCAGTATTTATGGTAGGCCCGCATATAGTCGAAATGCGCCGATACCGCCCGGTCAAACCAAAGGCGCATCTGACCGGCCTCGTCTCCACCGAGCTTGTTGACAATTCCGATCATCTCCGTGGCGGCCACCGGACTGCGCGGTTCAAGCTCCCAACTCCTCTGCAGCAGGCGAGCGGCTGCCTCGGCATGCCGCAGGGAATTCGAAGCCAACTCGGCGGTGAATTCGCCGTTCGGGAGCAAATGCAAATTGGTATGAGCATAGCCGGATTCCACCAGCCCGAGCAGGGCGCACCGGGCCCACTCCGGCAGCTTCGCCCCGGCCAGCACCGGTTCCAGAAGGTCAGGACGGTTGCGATAAGCCTGAGCCTCGTCGAGCTGCACCTGCAGGGGCAGAAACCGGGCATCGTCACCATCGTAGAGCCCGGCCGCCAACGCCGCCCCAGTGAATCGTGCCGCGGCTTCATACATTTGTTTCTGCTTGTCGCCCATCATCGCTTGCGCATAGATCCGGTTCAGGTTAAGCGCCACCAGCCGTCCGGCGGCCGGCACATCTGCAAGCTCGTCGAGCGTGGTCTTGTTGCTGTTCACAACGCGTCGCCAATCGTGGTCCACCTTGTGCCCCAGCCACGAGACCAGGAAGCGGGTGAGCGGATCAACGGCCCCGGCCGCCTGGGCCGCCTGACCCCGCAGGAGCAGCCCACCAGGATCCAGTTTCCGGTCATCCGCCTGGAACCACCATGCGGTGGCATCGGGGAGAAAGCCGGCCGCCGCGGTCCGGCCCGGCCCTGGAGGCAGGTCGGCCAAGGCAGGCTCGACAACACGCCGACGGATCCAATCGCGATGCTCAACGTCAAACGACTTCCACGTCCAGGCGTTCGCCATCTGCGGGATCGGCGCACCGGCCTGCTCCAGACGAGCCTGGACCTGCGGCTGCTCACCGCCAGGTGTCGGTGCAACCTCTTGCGCCCCGGACGACACAACCAGCAACAGAACGAATCGAGCAGTCACAAGAACAGGCATCTTCATTATTCTCTCCCATGGACCGGAATTGTTGAAAGATTACCCCGCAGGCAAATATGACGCAATTACAATCACTGTGTTACACTTTGCACCAAAACAGCCGCTGGATGAAATTCGATATTTCGCGGCGCAAACCTCATGATCCGTAGACGATCCCGCTCCCGCCCGACGGACCATGACCAGCGAGAGGGGGGAAACCCGCCCCCGCCAGCCGCGCTTTGAACTTGTATTTAAGCGATAAATAGCTGCATCATCTGGTTTTTACATGAAAACAAAACGCACCCCGGTCGCCCCCACTCCACATGCGGGCGGACGACCACGCAAATTCAAGGAACCCAGCCATCCCATCACCATCACCCTGCCCGAGCGCATCCTCAGCCTGCTGGATGCCGTCGGGCCGGATCGGGCGCGCGCCCTGGTCCGGGCGGTCGATCAGGTTTATTCCAAGCAGAATAACAACCGGCCTCCGGTTGAGGTCCTGACCGTGGCCAAAGGGGTGGGCATTCTGGCGGTTGGCCCCAGCGTGCGATTGCGAAAAATTTCCAAATTGCGACTGGTCGAGGTCGGCCCCTCGCGCTATCTGCTGACCCTGCTCGGTGGACTGGTCCCGTCCGACCTGGAAGTGATCCTGGCCGACATTCTGCACGATGAACCCCATCTGGATCCCACCGAGCGCACCCTGATCACCGGGCTGCACCAGCATCTGCGCAACCTGCGCCGGGCCGAGCGCGTGACCAGGGCGGAACTGCTCTTTGTCACCATTTAACCTGAACTCCGGTGCAGTCTGACTTGAATCGGCCCCATCGGAGGTCTATGGTACTGTGAAACTCGGGAAGGAATATCTTCATGATTCGCAGCATCTTCGCAGGACTCATGGTCGTGGCCGCCTCGGCCTTGGCAGCCACCGACGAACAAACCGAACCCGTCACCACCGGGACAGCGGACACTCCGCCCGCCCCGGAAACCACCGAACCCCAGAAAGCGAGTACCACCATGATCGTGCTGAAGACCACCAAGGGCGACATCACCATTGAACTGTTCGAAAAAGAAGCGCCGATTACCACGGCCAACTTTCTCGCGTATGTGGACAGCGGGTTCTACAAGGGCACCATCTTTCATCGCGTGATGGATGGGTTCATGATCCAGGGCGGCGGGTTCACCAAGGATATGAACCAGAAGCCGACCCTGGCGCCCATCAAGAATGAGGCGGCCAACGGACTGAAAAACGCGCGCGGGACCCTGGCCATGGCCCGGACCTCCGACCCCAACAGCGCCACCGCCCAATTCTTCATCAATGTGGTGAACAACGACTTCCTGGATTTCCGTTCCCCCGATCCGCGCGGCATCGGCTATTGCGTTTTTGCCAAGGTGGTCAGTGGAATGGATGTGGTGGACGCCATCAAGGGCGTGGCGACCGGCGATCGCGGCATGCACCAGAACGTGCCCGTGGAAGCGGTCGAAATCCTGGACGCGGTGCGCTCGTCCGCGCCCTGACCCCGGAGCCCGCGCGGCGGGTTCATATTTTATGAGCGACCAGGCTGGCCATACCCTGCCAGTTACGGACGATACGGAAAATCCGGCCAACCGGACCTCTACCCGGCCCGGCAAGGGGTTCCGTATCGGTGAATACACCGTAATGGATACCCTGGGCCACGGGTCCATGGCCACCGTCTACCTGGCGCGCGACTCCACCGGGCACGAGGTGGCTCTCAAGATCTTCCAGGAAGGGCCCGGGGTCTCGCCCACCATGTTGGAACGCTTCAAGCGCGAGGCGGAGGCGTCCAAGAAGTTGCGCCGCCATCCCAACATCATGAAGGTGTATTCCACCGGCCAGGACGGGGTGTTCCACTACATCGTGATGGAGCCCGTCCGCAACAGCCGTACCTTCGAGGATGTGGTAGAGGCCGGCCAGCTGGATCGCGACACCATCCTGGCCGTGA
>CAYTVN010000289.1:0-4445 GCA_964441655.1 uncultured Verrucomicrobiota bacterium
CGAGATGTGCCACTTGCGCCAGAAGTCGCGGATGTTGATGGCGGAGTAGGGGTGCAGGAAATTTTCTTTGAACTCGAAGCCGAACATGCGGCCCATGCCGATGGCCATGTCGGAGTAGCCGCTGAAATCGTAGTAGATTTGGAGCGCGTAGCAGAGCAGGCCCACCCAGGCCATGCCGATGGGCACGCCGTGGCCTTGTTCCACCACGCCCCACACCGCGTCCGCCATTTGCGCCACCGTGTTGGCCAGCAGCATTTTCTTGGCCAGTCCGCCCAGGAATCGTTTGAATCCGGAGGCCACCTGCTCCAGGCGGATGGAGCGACACTCGAGCATCGCCGCGATGTCGGCGTAGCGGACGATTGGGCCCGCAACCAGCTGCGGGAACATGGTCACGTAGCAGGCAAAATCCGTTACGCTGCGCGCCGGGCGTGCTTCCCGCCGGTACACATCAATCACATAGCTCATGGCCTGGAAGGTGTAGAAGCTGATGCCCAGCGGGAGCGCCACCTCTGGGACGGGCAGGTCGAGGCCGGGTAGAAGGTTGAGGCTCGTGACGGTGAACCCGGCATACTTGAACCAGCCGAGGAAAAGCAGATTGCTGGCGATGCACGCGGCCACCCAGCCCTTACGCCAGAGTTCCGTTTCGCGGTGCACCAGCAGTTCCGCGCACAGCGCATTGAAGAGCACGCTGAGCACCAGCCAGCCCACGCCGAAGCCCTCGCCCCAGAAATAAAACAGCAGGCTGGCCAGCAGGAGCAGGCGATTGACCCCGATCCACGTGAAGGGCAGGCCGCGTCGTTCATGCCAGCGCTGCTCGATCCAGCCCAGCAACCAGCATCCTGCCAGCACCAGCGGCAGGAAAACGGTCAGAAAAAATGGGACGCTGAACACCATGAGACGGGCGCCGATAATTGTGAACCCCGGACCCCAGTGCAAGCGCCAAGAAGGACGCACCCGGGGTGGGGGCACCCCGTCTCCAAATCTGGAAAATGGAGACGGCCTGCCCCCAGGCCGCAGCCATTCCGCGGGCTTGTCCGCGTCAGGAAAACGTCTAGACTTCGACACATCAACCGGCGCACCGCATGAGCGGACGGCAGGAGACGCAGCATGACTTCATGTTCAGTATTGGCGGCAGACAACGTGGCGTATTTGCAGCAGGCCCTCAATCTGGTGGGTCGTTTGAAGGATGAAGATTATACCCGGCAGGGACAACCCGCCTACGGCAGCGGCATCGGCAGCCATCTGCGCCATTGCCTCGATCACTACTCGAATTTTCTGGCCGGCCTGCCCGCGGGCCGCGTGGACTACGATGCCCGGGCGCGCGATCCGCGAATTGAAAAGGACCGCTCCCACGCCATAAACGTGCTGAACCAACTGTTGACGGGCCTGCAGCAGCTGGCCGCCACAGACGGCGATCGCGTGATCCAGGTCAAGATGGACTGCGGCGATGAAGCGGATCCGGCGTCGTGGTGGACCGGTTCCACGGTGCGGCGCGAACTGCAGTTTCTCATCAGCCATACCGTGCACCACTACGCCTTGATCGCCATGATCCTGCGCCTGCACCAGCTCGATCCCGGGCCGGGTTTCGGGGTGGCCCCCTCGACCCTGCGCTACCAGGCGGGCCTATCATGTGCACGGTGAGTTGGGCCTCCGACGGCGACGGCTATCAGGTCTATTTCAACCGCGATGAACAGCGGTCGCGTCCGCTCGCGGAACCACCCCGCCGATACGAGCGCGCCGGCGTCGCCTATCTGGCACCCTCCGATCCGCGGGGCGGCGGCACCTGGCTGGCCGTCAACGAATTCGGCGTCACCGTGGGGGTGTTGAACTATTATGCCGCAGGCCTGCACGCCCGCTCCGCCACCCCGCGCAGCCGTGGTCTGCTGGTGCGCGACCTCGCGGAGATAACCTCACTGGAACAAGCGGCGTCGCGGTTGTCCGGCCTGTCCCTAGAAGATTATCCGCCCTTCCTGATCATGGTATGGGACCCGTCTGGTGACGTGGGCGGCGTGCAATGGGACGGCCATCACGCGCGGCCGCAGCGCTGGACCGAGGCGGACCGGCCGGTCACCACATCGTCCTTCCGAAGCGCTGAGGTGGTGGCGCGACGCCGCGCAGTTTTTCAGGACATGTCGCCCACGGTTTCAACGCTGCGGGCGTTTCATCTCAGTCGCGATCCCCGGGACGACGCCTTTTCGGTGTGGATGTCGCGCCCGGATGCGCACACGGTCAGCCTGAGCCGGGTGGTGGTCGAACCCGCGCGCGTAACCTTTGCCTACGCACCCCGCGCGATGAATGATCGGCCCGCGGATGAGGTTGTGGTACACTTGCCCCGCCGATGAAGTCGCTGTTTCGCCGTCGTACCATCTTGCTGCTCTATCTGCTCGCGCTGATCCTGTCGCATATCCTGCGCTGGTCGGCGGGTGAACCTCCGTTGCTGCCCGGCCAGGCGGAAGTTCGTCTGCCCGCCGTTACCGGGGAGGACGCCGGGCGGATGGCCTTCATGGATTTGCCCGGACCGGCGGGCGCAACCAACCTGCCCGTGTTGCTGATCCACGGCAGCCCGGCCTCGGCCTACGATTTGCGCGCGCTGGCCGAGGAGCTGGCCCGCACGCGCCGTGTAATCGTGCCTGATCTGCCGGGATTTGGCCGCTCGACCCGCGCGCTGCCCGACTATTCCATTCGCGCCCAGGCGGGCTATGTGCGCGGGCTCCTGGACCAGCTGGGCGTGTCGCGTCTGCATGTGCTGGGCTTCAGTTATGGCGGCGGTGTGGCCCTGCACCTGGCGGATGCGCAGCCGGAGCGCGTGGCCTCGCTGGTCCTGCTGTCGTCCATCGGTGTGCAGGAGCTGGAGCTGCTGGGTGACTACGGGCTCAATCACGCCCTGCACGGCTTGCAGTTGGGCGGTCTGTGGTTGCTGCATGAACTGGTGCCTCATGTGGGACTGCTCGATGGCGCGCTGCTGGACCCCGCGTATGCCCGCAGCTTCTACGACACCGACCAACGTCCGCTTCGCGGCCTGCTGGAAAAGCTGGAGCTGCCCACCTTGATCCTGCACGGGCGCAACGATGTCCTGATCCCGCCCTCGGCGGCGCGTGAACACTACCGACTGGTGCCGCAAAGCACGCTCCTGATGCGTGAGGACGGGCACCTGATGGCCTACCAGCGCGCGCCTGAACTGGCCCTCGAATTAAATCCCTTCTGGGCCGGGGTCGAGCAGGGCCGGGCGCGAACCCGCGCCACCGCGGATGCCGCCCGCATCACCGCCGCCGCCGTGCCCTTTTCCAAGGTGGGGGTGGCGCCCGCCATCGGACTGGCCCTGGTCATTTTGATCACCTTGATCGCGCTGGGCACCCTGGTCAGCGAAGACCTGGCCTGCATCGGAGCCGGCCTCATGGTGGCGCACGGCGCGCTGACCTATCCGTGGGCGGCGTTGGCCGCTTTCATCGGTATTTTTGTCGGCGACCTGCTGCTGTTTGCCGCCGGCCGTTTGATCGGACGCCCCGCCTTGCGCCGCGCCCCCATCCGCTGGTTCATCAAGGAAGGCGCCTTGCAGGAAAGCACGGAATGGTTTGCCCGTCGTGGACCCGCGGTCATCCTGCTGAGCCGCTTTGTGCCGGGCAGCCGGCTGCCCACCTATTTTGCGGCCGGCATGTTGCACCTGAGCTTCTGGAGCTTCTTTTTCTTTTTTCTGGTGGCCGGTCTGCTGTGGGCCCCGCTGCTGGTCTGGCTGGCCAGCACGGTGGGGGAATCGGTGCTGGACTACCTCGAGCGATTTCGTCACTACACCTTGCCCGCCCTGGCCCTGGCCGCGGTGCTGCTCTGGCTGATCTGGAAAATCCTGATCCCGCTGGCCAGTTATCGCGGGCGTCGTTCGCTGGTGGGTCGCTGGCGCCGGCTGACCCAGTTTGAGTACTGGCCGGTGTGGGCCGTCTACACCCCGGTCATACTGTATATCCTGTGGTTGGGCCTTCGCCATCGGAAGCCGCTGCTCTTCACCGCGGCCAATCCGGCCATGCCGGCGGGCGGACTGTTGGGCGAATCAAAGGCCGCCATCCTGGAGGGATTGAAGCATGCCCCGGATCGCGTGGCGGCCCACAGCCTGATTCCCGCGGGACAGAGCCCCGCGGCTTTCGTGGACTCGGTGCAGACGTTTATGAACGCGCACCGGTTGAACTATCCGGTCGTGCTCAAGCCCGACGTGGGCCAGCGCGGACTGGGCGTGGCGATTGTGCGGGACGACGCGGCCCTGGCCCGTTATGCGGACAAGCCGCGTCCGGCCACCGTCGTGCAAGCCTTCGTGACGGGCGAGGAGTTCGGAATTTTCTACGTCCGTCATCCCGACCACTCGGCGGGCCGCATCATCTCCATCACCCGCAAGGTATTCCCGGTCATGACCGGCGATGGACACCGCACCCTGGAGCGCCTGATCCTGGCCGACCGGC
>CAYTVN010000290.1:0-4416 GCA_964441655.1 uncultured Verrucomicrobiota bacterium
CTGCTGCTGCCCCATCCCGTGCTGACCATCGCGCGCTGGCATCCTTCGGAGGCGAGGCTGATCATCGCGGGGCTGGCCTACGTCTGGGTCGTGGCCGGCATGGCGCTCGTCATGAGCCCGCACCTGTTCCGCCGCGCGGTTAACCGCCTGCTGCCCAACGAGGCCTGCGGTCGCGTATCCGCCACCCTCAAACTGGCCTTCAGCGTCGGACTCCTCCTGCTGGGCCTGCGCGTGTTCTAAACCTCCGAGGCCATGAAACCCGCTCGTTTCCTGGTTCTGCGCGGCGGCGCACTCGGTGATTTCGTGGTGACTTTGCCCGCGCTGGCCGCCTTGCGCGAACGCTGGCCGGATGCCTTTGTCGAAGTGGTGGGCTACCCGCACATCGCCGGACTCGCCCAGGCGGGTGGTCTGGCCGACCGTGTCACCTCGTTGCACGGGGCCAGCATCGCGCGTTTCTTTTCGCTGCGTCCTGAGTTCCCGGACGAACAGGTGGAGTGGATTCGTTCCTTCGACTTCATCCTCACCTACCTGCACGATCCCGACGGGCTGGTTATGGACAACCTGAAGCGGGCCGGGGCGCGCACCGTGCTGTACGGTTCGCCTCTGGTCACCGAGGGTCACGCGGTGGATCACCTGATGAAGCCGCTGGAGAGCCTAGCTATTTATTCCACGGCAGCCGTGCCGCGCCTGAATCTTGGTGCGGGCGCCGCCGATGCTGGCTGCGTGCTGCTGGCCGCGCGCGGAGTGACCGGCCCCTTTGCGGTCCTGCATCCCGGCAGCGGGAGCCCGCGCAAAAACCGACCGCTGTCGGAATTTCTCGAACGCGCGCGGCGTCTGCAAAGCGATCGGCAGTTGACGCCGGTTTTCCTGACCGGTGAAGCGGACGCCGGCGTGGCGCGGGAGTTGGAGCAGGCGTCCACGCCCTATCTTCACCTGCAAGACATTCCGCTCATAAACGTGGCGGAACTTCTGAGTGCAGCCAGCCATTACGTCGGCAACGACTCCGGCATCACCCACCTTGCCGCCGCCCTCGGCACCCCCACCGACGCCCTCTTCGGCCCCACCGACCCCGCCCAATGGTCCCCCCGCGGCCCCCACGTCCACCTCGAATAAGCACCTTCAAAAGCGTCGGGGAAAAGCGTCGGGGTCGAGTCTTGACATTTGACAAATGTGTTTATTCGTTTTTTGCGCAATAAGTTCCAACGATTGGAAATTGCCCTTTTTTCGATTTCCAACGATTGGAACTTTTCGCAGGCGGGGAAGTGTTGGCGATTCGGTGTGGCGGGGGCCGGGCGAACGACAAAAATTGCAAGCGCGACAGGAAATTCAGAGCTGAAAGGATTGACAGGGTTGCGCCCTTTGCCTAACTTGCCACGCTTCTTTCGGGAAATGAGGTTCTTATGGATGCGTATGCAGTAATCGAGACCGGTGGCAAACAGTACCGGGTCAAGCAGGGCGATGAATTGGATGTCGAGCGTCTGGTCGGCGACGCGGGCACCAAGATCACGCTCGACCGCGTGTTGGCCCTTTCCAATGGCAGCGAACTGACCGTAGGCACCCCCGTGGTGGCCGGCGCGTCCGTGGCCGCTGAAATTGTGAACCAGCACCGGGGCGAAAAAGTCATTAACTTTAAGAAAAAGCGCCGCAAAGGCTACCACCGCAAAGTGGGTCACCGCCAGGAACTGACACGCGTGCGCGTGCAGTCGATCACGGCGTAAGGGAGCACGACCATGGCACATAAAAAAGGGCAAGGTTCTACACGTAACGGTCGCGACAGCCAGAGCCGCCGCTACGGCGTGAAGGCATTCGGCGGGGAATCCGTCACCGCGGGCAGCATTCTCGTCCGCCAACTCGGCACCAAATTTGTAGCCGGCACGAACGTGCGCCAGGCGCGTGATTTCTCCCTGTTCGCCATGAAGGATGGCGTGGTGGAATTTGATCGCGGCGGCAAGCGCATCAACGTGCGCGCGCCCGCAGCGGCCACGGCCTGATGCTGAACTTCTGCACGGGCTTTCAAACGCGCGCCCCGCAAAGGCGCGCGTTTTGTTTTGCCGGTGACGAATTTCAGATTTCAAATTTCAAATTTCAAATTTCAGATTTCAGATTTTCGGCATGAAAGGCATCGCCTTCAAGGATCGCGTGGCTGTACACGTCTACGCTGGCGACGGCGGCGACGGGTGTTCCTCGTTCCGGCGCGAGAAGTATATTGATAAAGGCGGACCGGACGGCGGCGACGGCGGTCGGGGCGGCAGCGTCTTTCTGAAAGCCAGCAAGGATGTGGATTCACTGGTCGCCCTCTACTACCAGCCTCACCAGCGCGCCCAGCATGGCGGCCACGGCAAGGGCGCCCAGCGCACCGGTTTGAACGGAAACGACCTCGTCATCCCGGTGCCCTGCGGCACCCAGGCCTGGATCCTGCCCGGCTTCCACGGCCCACCCGAAGTGGACCCGGACTCCGACGAACCGCGGATCAATCTATTCGCCGAGAACCGTGAATTCCTGGGCGAAGTGCTGGCCGACGGCGACACCCTGCTGGTGGCCCAGGGCGGGCGCGGTGGGAAGGGCAACCAAAACTTTGCCTCCTCCTCCCATCAGGCCCCGCGCGAATTCACCCCCGGCACCCCGGGCGAAATTCACAGCCTGATCCTCGAGCTAAAAACCGTGGCGGACATCGGCCTGGTCGGCTATCCCAACGCCGGCAAGTCCACCCTGCTGCGCGCCCTGACCGCGGCCAAGCCCAAGGTGGCGCCCTACCCGTTCACCACCCTGAACCCGCTGATCGGCACCCTGAAGTTCGACGACTTCACCTCGCTGCGCATCGCGGACATCCCGGGCCTGATTGATGGCGCACACGCCGGCGTCGGCCTGGGCCACGACTTTCTGCGCCACATCGAGCGTTCCAGCTTTCTCATCTACGTGATCGATATGGCGGGCACGGACGGCCGCGATCCCGCGGAGGATTACCGCAACCTGCGCAAGGAACTGCGCCTGCACGACGAGAATCTCGATCACCGGGCCCACGTGGTGGTGGCCAACAAAATGGATGTCGCGGGCGCGGCGGAAAAACTGGCCGCCTTCGCGAAGGCCACCGGGGAATCCATCCTGCCCATCTCGGCCGAAACCGGACTCGGCATCCCCGAACTGCGCCAGACCCTCGACGACTGGCACCGCGGACGCCGCACCTTTCTGGCCGACTGACCACGGCGTGTAAGGCGCGTTCTTCTCGTGCGACATACAGGGTGAAGGATGCACACCATGAAAAATATTGCCGCCACCCTGCTTCTCATGCTGAACATAGGGATTGTCACGCAGGCAGAGGAAAGAGCCATGCCATCAACACAGACTGAAAAAGCCACCCTGGCGGGCGGCTGCTATTGGTGCATCGAAGCCGTTTTTCAACGCATCCCCGGCGTGGTGCATGTCACCTCGGGTTTTACCGGCGGTTATAAACACCAGCCGACCTACCGACAGGTGTCGACCGGGGAGACCGGCCACGCCGAGGCGGTGGAAATCGAATTTGATCCCGCCCGCATTTCCTTCGAGAAGATTTTGGACGCCTTCTGGCAGGCCCACGACCCCACCCACCTGAACCGTCAGGGCAACGATGTGGGTACCCAGTATCGCTCGGCCATTTTCTATCACAGCGAGGCGCAGAAAAAGGCCGCCGAGGAAGCCATCCAAAAGCTGACGGCATCGGGAAAGTATCACGACCCCATCGTGACCCAGGTGGTGCCGGCCACCACGTTCTACCCCGCGGACGACGAGCACCAGGACTACTACAACCGCAACAGCAAGCTGCCCTACTGCCGCTTCGTCATTCAGCCCAAGCTGGAAAAGATGGGCTTCGAGAAATAGCCGGTTTTACGACGCGCTGAATTCCTGCATGCGGGTGGCGGCGATTTCCCACTCCGAGTTGGCCTTCTCCAGGTCTTCGACCACGGCGGCCAGTTCGCGATTCAGGGCCACGGCGCGGCCGGCATCCTCGTAGGTGGCCTGGTCTTCCAAGGCCGTGACCAGCTCGTGCTGGCGTTTCTCCAATTCCTGGATGCGCCATTCCAGCTTTTTGACCGCCTGCTCCCGCTCCTTCTTCTCGCGTGACCGGGCCTGCCGTTCCTCGGCCTCGCGCCGCTTGCGCTCCTTGGTCGTCTCGCCTGCGACCGCGGTGTCCTCCGTATGAACTTCCACCGCGGGGACGCGCGCCGCCACAACCTGCGCGTGTTTGTCGAGATAGTAGTCGTAGTCGCCCGGATACAGATGCAGATGGCCGTCCTGCACATGCAGGACCTGGCGGGCCAGCTGCCGGATGAAATAGACGTCGTGGCTGATGAAGGCCAGGGTTCCTTCGAAGCCGCGCATGGCGCCGATCAAGGCCTCGATGCTGTTCATGTCCAGGTGGGTGGTCGGCTCGTCCATCAG
>CAYTVN010000291.1:0-4415 GCA_964441655.1 uncultured Verrucomicrobiota bacterium
AGTGGGTTCAGGTTCGCGATGGAGAATACGGTGGAAACAATTTTTGGCTACGAGTTCGCCCAGGACTAAATGGCGAGGTCTATACGAGAGGTGTTACCTATGTTCCGGCAGGGCCCGGAACATTTGACCATATTGCATTTCACTCTGCCACCGGAACCGTGCGTTGGGAATCCGTACCAGGCACGGACACATCAGGTTTCTTGATAACCGATTCCAGCGGCAACGCATACATCGGTGATTCATATGTCTATAAGCTTAACCCAATGGGCAGCAAGCTCTGGACTGTGAATACGACCGGGGGGCCGCCGCTGAACATGCAGCTCACGTCCGACGAGCAAACTATTTTATATGCTGGTAACCTCAGGGTATCCGGCAAATTTCGATATCACATGTCACGTTTGTCCACAACTGGTCGGGTGGAGTGGTCCAGAATTGTATACAATGAATATAATCCACCCGATAGTTGGCAGCCATTGGCCGCAACTTTCGACACATCCCTCTTTAGTTACGTCTCGGGCAACCGCGGCATCTTTCTGTTTAACCCGGATGGTGAGCTCTATCTGAAGATATCAGGCGAATACGACCATCTCGTCGCGATAGGCCACAATGAACTTTTCGCTAGCGTGAATCCGGCAACGATTTTTTATCTTAATGGGTTCCCAGCATACTCCGAAAATCACTTTCGGTTTTACGACTATGCGCCCGTATCCTCATCCGATTTCATACAGACGTGGGTGCCGTCGAAAAATGGACAGGTTGTGCGGGTAGAGGTGACTGATGATCTTGCGGCTAACGCGTGGGCTGAGCTTCCTCCTATTATCAGCACGGGACTGATAACAGAGGTGGAAATCCCATTAACGAACAATGCCCTTCATTTCCGGGTGCGGGCCGATCCGTGACAGATGGGTTGCGGCGGGCGGGGGGGGCGAGAATTCTTGCTCACCCAACAGTTCCCAATCATCGAGCAACTGCTTCCGTCAAAGATAAGAACCGACCCCTGTTTCAGAGCTATTTCCTACAGACCCGCCAGGTGACGTTGCAGGCGTTGGACCACGGCGTCGGGGGTGATGCTGGGGCGCGGTAATTTGTCCGGTACGCCGGGGCGGATCCGGCAGTGGATGAAGGTCAATCCCTGCGCGGTTTCCACGGCCCGCCGAAGTTCGGCGGTAGAACCGCTCCGCGTCACGCCGGGATAGCCGCAGGCGGCGGCGACGGCGGCCAGGTCGGTGGTGGTCGAGGTGGTGGCCTGCGCGCCTGTGGATTCATGGACTTCGTTGTCCAGCAGCAGATGAATCAGATTCGGCGGGGCTTCCGCGCCCAGGGTGGACATGGCGCCCAGGCGCATCAACGCCGCGCCATCGCCATCGAGTACGATGACGCGCCGGTCCGGCCGGGCCAGGGCCAGCCCGAGTCCGAAGCTGGAGGCGCAGCCCATGGAGCCGACCATGTAAAGCTGGTTGGCCCGGTCGCCCAGCGCGTAGAGTTCACGGCCGGTATAGCCGGTGGTGGCGATGATCACGTCGGCGGGCCCGGTACAGGCTTGTATGGTTTCCAGCACGTCACGCCGGGTCGGCAGAGTGGCGGGCCAGGCGGCAGCCGGTGCGGGGGCGGGGGTGGTGCGGGCGCGGGGCTTGGCGGTCAGAGCCTGTGGCGCCACGCTGTCTTTCTGCATGATGAGCGCATAAGGCGTGCGCTTTTCCTGCATGTGCCGGAAGGCGCGGTCCAGGACCGGTTCAACCTGACCGGCCTCGCGCGGGAAAAGTTCCCAGGGTATACCCATGATTTCAAACACACGGGGAGTGATGGCGCCCATCACGGCGTGTTGGGGCTCGTCGTGTTCGCCCCCCGGTTCGCCCCGCCACGTGGTAATGACCAGAATGGGAATGTTCAGGATCAGGTTCAACGAGCTGAGCGGATTGACCGCGTTGCCGAGGCCGGAGTTCTGGAACATGGCCACCGCCCCGACCCCGCCCAGCCAACTGCCGCTGGCAATGGCCACCGCGTCGCCCTCGTTGGTCGCGCCCACGTAGCGCACGGTTTGGGAGCCGATGGTGAAGTTGATGAACGGCTTGAGGTAGGAACAGGGTACGCCCGTCCACAGTCCGCAGCCGCGCGCGCGGGCCGCTTCCACAAACAAATCGGCGTTGATCATGGTTTCGTTTTTCCGGAAATGGAGGTGTAGGTCAGGGGCAGGCGCACCTTCATCTGGCGGAGCACGGCGCGCAGCGCGTAAAGGAAACGCTTCATGTCGGACGGATGTAGGTCGCCCATGTTGGCCAGGCGGAACGTGGAACGCTCGCCCAGTTTGCCGGGGTAAATGGTGAAACCACGTTCGCGTAGCAGGTCATGCATGCGGTCAAAATCATAATGCGGATCGGCGGGTTCCAGCACCGTGGTAAGGATGCGCGATTCCAGCCGGGCCGGAAGCAGGAATTGAAATCCCATTTCCTGCAAACCCTGGCGCAGTACCCGCCAGTTCCGGACGTAGCGTTGATGGCGCGCGCGGCCGCCTTCCCGCTGGTATTCCAGAAGCGCCTGGCGGAGGGCATAGACGATTTGCACGGGCGGGGTGAATTGCATTTGCCCGGTGGTGCGCATGTGCGCGTACTGGTCATACAGGCTGAGATACACCGAGTGGCGCGGGTAAGCGCGGATGTGCTCCAGCGCGGCTTTGCGCGCGATGACAAAGGAAAGTCCGGCCATGCCCTGGATGCACTTGTTGGAGGACGAAATCAGGAAATCCACCCGGACCTTGCGTAGATCGATCGGGAGTCCCGCGTAGCTCGACATGGCATCCACCACAAAGGTGCAGCCCGCCGCGCGGGCCACCGCGCTCATGGCCGCGAGTGGATTGAGCAGGCCGGTGGTTGTTTCGTGATGCACCATGGCCAGCGTGTTGATGCGTCGGTCGCGGCGCAGGAGCCGCGCGATGGAGGCCGGGTCCGGCAGCTGCTCCCGGGGCAGCGTGATCTCGACATGCGGGATGGCATGGGCCCTGGCCATGCTGACCATGCGGGCTCCGTAGGCGCCGTTGTTGATGATGGCGATTTTGCCGGAAGGCTTCACCACGGAGCTGATGCAGGCCTCCACGGCGCACGTCCCGGAGCCGGCGAACAGCACCGCCTCGTAGGCGGAACCTCCGTGAACGACGGCCACCAGGTCGCGTGAAACGTCCTTCATCAACTCGCCGAATTCCCGTTCGCGCGGGCAGATGTCGGGCACTACCAGGGCGCGCTTGACGCTGTTGGTGGTGGTCCCGGGGCCGGGGTTGAGCAGAATATTCCGTGGCAGTTTCATGATGGATCGGGGAAATGACGGGCATCGTGGGCGTGAATGGCGGGCAGCACCTGCTGGCGGGCGCGTTGGAGATGCTGTTCATCGTCAATTTCGGCCCAGCACAGGTCATCCACCCGGAGACAGCCGACGGGATACCGTTTGGCGAGGGCGGCCAGGCAACCCGAGTCGTATTCCACGTTGGGATTCCGGTCCATGAGCCGGTTGCCTTCCGCGAGCAACTCCGTCCACATGGCGCGCGAGACTTTGGTGATGCCCACGAATTCGCCGCCGATGGACGTCAGTTCGGCCGGCTTCTTCGACAAGTTCCAGACCTTGTCCCCGCGGACCTCCACATACACTTCGTCGCCGGACCGGGTGGGGCCGGAAAGCAGGACGCAGTTTTCCGCGGGCGCGGCCAGGGTCGCGGCGATGGCCCGTTTTTCGTAGATGAGATCGGATTCCAGCAGGAGGAAGTCTTCGTCCACCAGCCCGGCGGCGCGGGCCAGCGAAAACATGCTGCCCGATTCGGCATAGCGTTCGTTGTGTACGGTGTGGATGCCTGCATGCGCGGCGGCCAGCGTCTCATACCAGGCGGCCTGATAGCCGGTGACGATGAGGATGCGGCGAATGCCGAAGGCCTGCAGGATGCGCAGGGAGCGCTCCACGATGGGCTGGCCGTCCAGCACCAGAAAGCCCTTGGGTTTCTGCTGGGCGAGGTCGCCCAGGCGTCGACCCATGCCGGCCGCGAGTATGACTGCCGTGGAAACGGGGTGGGGCATGGGGCTCAAGCCTTGGACAGCATGGCGCAGGCGGCCTTGTAGTTTTCAAAGGTATGGATTTCCATCCAGCCCGAATTCACCATGAGGGCATACACTGTGTGCCCGCGGGCGATCACCGCCTGCAGCACATCGTTGATGCTCAACTGACTTCCACCGTCCGCCGCCATCAATTCAGCCGAAACCGCCTTCACGGTGCGTATGCCCTGTTCGCTGAGCAGCATGGCGCCCACATACTCGCCGTGGGCGTCGGCCTGGGGCACCTCACTGCCGATGCGCAGAACGCGTGGGCGCTGGTCGCCCTGGATGGATCGATGGGTGTTGAGCGGCGGGCGATCGGTTACAACGAGATCCAGCTTCTTG
>CAYTVN010000292.1:0-4406 GCA_964441655.1 uncultured Verrucomicrobiota bacterium
GAAGAATTGATCGCTGACAGATGGTGAATCACCGAAACTGGCCCAGGATAGCTCGAAGCCCCGTATTTACTGTGCTCCGGGCAACGCCGGAACCGCCGCTTTGGCCACCAATCTGGACGTGTCGGCGTCCCATCTCGACGGCTTGGTGGAGTGGGCCCGGGAACACCGTCCCCGCCTGACAATTATAGGGCCGGAAGCGCCGTTGTGCGCCGGGTTGACAGACCGCCTGACCGCGCTCGGGCTCAAGGTGTTCGGGCCCAACCAGGCGGCCGCCCAGCTCGAAGGCAGTAAAATTTTCGCCAAGGATGTGATGCAAAAAGCAGGCGTGCCCACCGCAGCCTCTGCTCATTTCACCGAGGCGGCGGCCGCCCGCGCCTACATCCGGCACACCGCCCTGCCGCTGGTGATCAAGGCTGATGGCCTGGCCGCGGGCAAAGGCGTTTACATTTGCACCAGCGTGCCGGAGGCGGAGGCCGCCATCGAGGAAATCATGGTGCGGGGCGTGTTCGGGGTGTCCGGCCACCAGGTCCTGATCGAAGAATGCCTGGAGGGGCCCGAGGCCTCCATCCTGGCCCTGGTGGATGGCGAGCGGGTGGTGCTGCTGTCCTCGGCCCAGGACCACAAGCGGATTTTCGACGGGGACCGCGGACCCAACACCGGCGGCATGGGGGCCTATTCACCCGCGCCGGTCATCACCGAAGACTTATGGCCGGTCATCCGGCGCGACGTGTTTGATCGCACCCTGGTCGAGTTGCGCCGCCGGGGCATCACCTACCGGGGTGTGATGTATGCCGGGCTGATGCTGACGGCGCAGGGGCCCAAGGTGTTAGAGTTCAATTGTCGTTTCGGCGATCCGGAAACCCAAGTCATCCTGGCCCGGTGGGAGGGCGATCTGCTGCCCGCGCTGGAGGCGTGTGTTGCGGGCACGCTGCGGGAGGACCTGGTGCGCTGGAAGCGCGAGGCCGCCGTGTGCGTGGTCATGGCCGCGGGCGGCTATCCGGGCAGTTTCAACAAGGGCGATGTGATCAGCGGCCTGAGCGAGGCCCAGCACCTGCCGGGGGTGGTGGTGTTTCACGCCGGGACCCGCCTGAAAGAGGGCGTCGTGGTAACGGACGGCGGCCGTGTGCTGGGTGTCACCGCCCTGGGGGTGCAACTTCGGCAGGCGGTAACCCGCGCCTACGATGCGGCCGCGCGCATCCGATTTGCCGGAGTACAGTATCGCAAGGACATCGCATGGCGGGCCCTCAAGCCGTAATGCATAAGGAGCGAAGCATGCAGGCACGTGACAAGGTGGCAATGTGGGCGGCGGGGCTGCTGCTGGCGGGTGGCGCTTTCGCCGCTCCTCCGGCGGCGACGACCGCGGCGACCACGGTTGACGTGGTGCAGGCGGCGGCGGTCGTACCGGCTGCACCGCGCAGTCCGGCGGCAATCCTGTCCGCCGAAGTGGAGGAAGCGCTGCGCCTGCTGGACCGCGCGCATTTTTCGGTGGAGGCGGGAGCGGCCGGGGCGGCCATCGAGGCCGCGGTGCGCACGCTGGATCCGGGGGCACGTCTGCTCACCGCCGCGCAGGTTGAACATATGAACCAGGAGCGCAGCGGTCTCGACTTCGGCTTCGACGTGCGCCTCGCCATCAGCAACGGCCAGCCCGTGGTGGTGGAAAATCATCCGTCCGATCCGGCGCGGGCGGGCGGGCTGCAGGTGGGAGACCGGCTGATCTCGATCGGCGATCTTCCGGCCACCAACCTGACCCTGCCGCGTGCGTTGGCAGTGCTGCGCGATCACCAGACCTCCACGGTGCGCCTGGTGGTGCGGCGGGCGGATGCCGTGATCACCAGCGAGGCCGCCCGGGTGCTGACCACGCTGCAGCCGGTGGAAACCTCGGAGAAGTGGTCGCGCGAGCTGGCCTATATGAAGCTGAACGGCCTGTACGAACCGGACGCGGGGCGGACCGTGGTGTCCACCTTGCGGGGTTGGTCGGAAACGGGCCGTTTTGGTTTCATCCTGGATTTACGCGGGGCCACCGGGAATGACCTGGCCGCCGTGCAGGCCATTGGCAGCCTGTTCGCTCCCGCGGGATCGCTGCTGTTCTCCTTCCGCGACCGCCAGGACCAGGATGTTTCCACTTTCAAGGCGCTGTCCGGTGATCCGCTCAAGACGCCGGTGGTGGTCCTGGTGGACGAAGCGACTTCGGGCGCGGCGGAAGTACTGGCCGCGGTGCTGGCGGACAGCGTGCGCGGGGCCCTGGTGATCGGCGAGGCCACCGCGGGCGATCCCCTGATCCGCGATGTGGTGAGCCTGCCCAACCAGCGGAACATCTATCTGGCCACCCGTCGCCTGGTAACCGCCGACGGCGCGGTTTACGACGGGCATGCCGGTTTGTCACCCGACGTGGTGGCGCCACGGATTGCCGCCGACGCTGATTACTACGAGCCGGAGGCCATGCCGGACCGGCGCGCCACGTTGCCACAGGAAGGGGAGGATCGGGCCATGCGTGATCGCTGGCGCGGTGATCCGGCCTTGCGCCAGGCGGTGGATTTGCTACTAGGTTTGAAAGCCTTGAACATCCGGGCTGACGGCGTATCGTCGAAGTGATCCGGGCTGACGGCGTGGCAATGCAGTGGAGATGATGGGACCGAGAACGACAATTCTTTGTGTGTGTACCGGCAACATTTGCCGCAGCCCCATGGCGGAGGTGTTGCTGCGCGATAGGTTGGGCCGGGATTCCACCTGGGTGGTCAAGTCCGCCGGGGTGGCGGCGCCGAACGGGATTCCCGCCAGCGAAGAGGCCGTTCTCGCCCTGGCCGAGCGGAAACTCGACCTGAAGGGGCATCGCAGCCAGCCCCTGACCCGGCGACTGGTGGACGAAGCGGCCTTGATCGTGGTGATGACCGCGAACCATGCGCAGGCGGTGGTGACCCAGTTCCCGGAGGCGCGGGGCAAGGTCAAGCTGCTGACCTCGTTCGGTACGGGGCGTCAGCCGGAAGGGATTCCGGACCCCATCGGGCTTTCGCTGGATGTGTATCGCCGCACGCGTGATCGTATTGAAAGTGCGGTGGCGGATTTGGTTTTGTATTTACGCGAGCAGGCCACCCGCAGGGCGGGACCGGCATCAGAAAGGCAGAAAAGCATGAAGTTGGCCATTGGAGCAGATCACGGCGGATTCGCGATGAAGGAATTGATCCGCAAGCAGTTGGAGTCGCGCGGGCACACCGTGGTCGATATGGGCAGCCATCTGGGCCTGGAATCGGTGGACTATCCTGATTTCGCCGCCGCGGTTTCCCGGCAGGTTTCCGACGGGGTGGTGGATCAGGGGGTGCTGATCTGCACGTCCGGCATCGGCATGAGCATCACCGCCAACAAGTTTCCGCGCGTGCGTGCCGCCCTGGTGCATAATCCCGAGTCGGCCCGTATGGCCCGGTCCCACAACGACGCCAACATCCTGGTGCTGGGCTCCAAGCTCACCGGCGAAAAAGATGTACCGGCGGTGCTGGATGCCTGGTTGAGCGCCACATTTGACGGAGGCGAGCGGCACGAGCGCCGGGTGGGCAAGATCAGCCAGGCCGAGCAGGACGTGGCCGAGACGGAAGCCCTGGCGGCGGGCGACCCCGAGATTTTCAAGGCCATGGAGGAGGAGACGGTGCGGCAGCGCCAGAACCTCGAGCTGATTGCCTCCGAGAACTACGCCAGCCGGGCCGTGCGTCAGGCCAGCGGTTCCGTGATGACCAACAAGTACGCCGAAGGCTATCCGGGCAAACGCTGGTATGGCGGGTGTGAGTGCGTGGATGTGGCGGAGTCGCTGGCCATAGCACGGGCCAAGCAGTTGTTCGGAGCCGACCATGTGAACGTGCAGCCGCACTGCGGCAGTTCGGCCAACATGGCGGTGTACTTCTCTGTTTTGCAGCCGGGCGACACCGTGATGGCCATGAATCTGGCCCACGGCGGGCATCTGACCCACGGCCACAAGATGAATTTCTCCGGCCGCTACTACAACATCGTGCCCTACGGCGTGGACCCCAAATCCGAGCTCATCAACTATGACGAGTTGGAGCAGCTGGCCGTCCAAAACAAGCCCAAGCTGATCTGCGCCGGGGCCAGCGCCTATTCGCGGGTGATCGATTTCCCGCGCCTGCGCGCGATCGCGGATCAGGTCGGGGCGCTGCTCATGGTCGACATGGCCCACATCGCGGGCCTGGTGGCGGCGGGGGTGCATCCGAGCCCGGTGCCGTATGCTGATTTTGTCACCTCCACCACGCACAAGACCCTGCGCGGGCCGCGCGGCGGCATCATTTTGTGCCGCGAGAAATTCGCCCAGGATATCGACAAGCAGGTTTTCCCCGGCATTCAGGGCGGACCGCTCATGCATATCATCGCGGCCAAGGCGGTGTGCTTCCTGGAAGCGCTGCAAC
>CAYTVN010000293.1:0-4371 GCA_964441655.1 uncultured Verrucomicrobiota bacterium
CGCGTGTTGGCCAGAAGCTGATCGAACTCGGTGTACCTCATTGCCGCGCATCGGGCTGTCCGATTCTTTCCGTATCCATTTTACTTGGTGAGCCGTTCTGGTGAATAGGGCATCCGTTATTTCCGTATGTCCTATTCAGCAGAACGTTATGGGTGAGCGGACGGCGCGCCCGCCTCGGGCGGGACGTACGCTCAACCCGCTGGTTCGGCCTTTTCTTTCTTCTTCAGTGATTCTCCCTCGGCAGGATGAATGTCCTCAATTGTGAAATATACGTCGTAAAGTTTCCATCTCCAGACGGGTCCAAGGCTTGACTGGGAGATTGGCGAGTCATTCTTCAGGGATGCAATCAGTCTCATTTCCCGATGGTCGTTGTCGCGAGATATCCCGTTGATCCAGCCCCATTGTCCGGTGATGACAAGAATACTGCTGCCGTCATTGGTCCATGTCCCGGAGATTGTGCGGCCGCTCATGCCGATCGGCTGGAGCGTGAATTCCCCGGAGTCCTTGAACGTGAAGATGGATGATCCATCGCTGAAAGATATCGCCCCTTCATCACGAATGACCTGTTCGATCTGTCGATTGGTTTGGGCGACAACCGTGGTGCTGATAGCGCAGGCAAGCAGTATCGCGATAGATGTCTTCATATTCATTGGCCGAACGTCGAGGGTGGCCGACGGCAGTGAGGACAACCTCTTTGGTCTGCTCGCTCCGGGCTCGCCGTACGTGCCCAACCTCTTGTTGGGATTCTGATCTTCTTTCCCCAGAATTCAAACCTGTTTGAGAGTTATTGCCTGGGTCTGAACGACCGGCAGGCCATAATGGGTTATAGTCTTGATGCTATTCTTTGAGTCTACGATGCCTGACCTGTTCTCCGGCCTGCCGGCTGCTTGGATGATTATATTTGATCCCAACGTCAGCCTTCAGGCTGAGGCGGCCGCGGGCCGCCGATAGCCTGAAAGGCCTTGTTCGGCAGTTCATTTCTTCTGATCTTTCCCCAGAGCCACGGTGCCACCAGGCCAAGCGTGATCGCCCAGAGGAAGCTGTCAGCTGCAAAGAGGAAATACAACCACGCGCCAGAGGGAAACTCAAACGCTCCGCGCTCTCGCAAGGTGACAAGGGGGAGATTCAGCATGGCCGTAAACGTCGTGACGGCCTTCTCCTTCGTCGACCACGGCGGCGCGTCGTAGTCGTCATGTGCCATGGCGATACCCATTGTGTGGATGGCCATTCCAAGGCTTAAGGCGAAATGAAGAACGATGATGATGAGCAGGGTAAGTGTTCTTCTGAGTTTCATCTTCGTCTCATGCCGAACGTCAGCGGTGTGGGGCGTTGACCCGCAGCGGGGCAACGTACCCACAACTGCCTGGTTCGGCTCATGCCGTTTTGCGATGGCGTGCTCCGAATTGTTCCTCAATCTTCTCGGAAAGAAACACCTTCAGAAGTGACTGGTAAGGCACATCTCGCTTATTCGCCAAGACTTTCAATGCCTCAATGGTTGATTCAGGCAGCCGCAAAGAGATGGTCTTGGTCGAGGGCTTCAAATTCGGGAAATTGGTCCGCTTCGCCTTTGTCCAGTCGAGGTACTGGGTAGAGTCCTCCTTGGACCAGAATTCCCGCTCGGCATCCTCGCTCTTAAATTGGGGTATCTGCTTCTTATTCATGATTGATAAATCTCCCGTTCTTTCCGGCTCATGTCCCGGGCTGATATCACCCGGATTCGCGCTGCTCTCATCGTAAAGGATATAAAAAGGCGCCTGCCCTCATCCGTTTGTCCAAGTGCGTAAAGCCTTGATTCTGTTTTGGAGTGTTGGTCGTCTCTCGCACAGATGAGGGGTCGGTTGAAAAATATTTGTTCTGCTTCAAGGGGCGATACCTGATGTTTATCCCAGTTCTTGTCTGCATTACCTCCGCTCCAGTCGAATCCATCAAACTGCGGTAATGAGTCCGTTGTCATAGGGAATATGTATACGATAGTTGTATACGCGTCAACCGGCTTTATCTATTCAGCCGAACGTCATGCTTCACCCGGCGGCGAATCCTGGCGCGTCTCTTGCCTTGCAAGAGGCGTGCCACGGGTGAGCCGTACGGCGTGAAAGCACTTGTTGGGGCTGCTTTTTCATTCTGACTGAATTGTTCTCTTTGGATACCAATTCTTTGGCGGTCGCCGGAATCGAGACTCCAGCTTATCGGCTTGATGAGGTAATGCCGACAGGACAAGCCGATTGACTTCCCACCATGCTTTCTTAAAGGCTATGTGGTGACGCTTCGGGTTGATGTTGATCCCGTATGAGGTGTTCTCGACTTCATCCCAATATAGTATCTGCTGTGAACCACCAAAAGAGAGCATGACGCAATCAACCGGTGCATCTGGGACGAGATAGCAGTAACCTTTGAGCTCAAACACACCAGTCTGCCGAATGCTTTGTTCGAGTGTGGTCAGCGCCTTCGCGGATAATTGCCCGATCAGAAGATCGTGATCCCATGCATTGGGATCGCGAGCAAAGACAACTCTTCCATCCTGCCATACGGCCACTCGTAAATAGGGGTAATTCGTGTCAGTAGCGTATCCGGGCGAATCCTCCCATATTGCAATGATTGGTATCGCATTCTCTTCCAACGGATCAGCAGTGTGAGTGGTCAATTCATTGGAGACTATTGGTATGGGCAAGTGGCGTGCAATCGGCTCAGCAGCTGACACTATCCGCAGTGTCATGCTGCATCCGACCATTATTGAGCCAAGAATTATTGCTAGGTGTTGCATGTCATGCCCCAACGTCGGCGGTGAGGGGATGGCGACCCGTCAGCGGGGAGCCATACCCTCAACTGCCTTGTTGGGTTGCAAATCCTTCATGCTCTCTTTGATCTGGTTGTACAACTGGGGGATCCATTTTGGACTGTTTTGATTGGGCGCTGCCACCCCCTCATTCCGCAGGTCCACTGGCGTTATGATGACTCGGACATTGGATATTCCGACCATTTCTGTCAGTACAAATAGGTCTTCTGCTGCTTCATCGCCCATCGCCAAACAGCCGATGGACATGTTTGATCCATGGATCATGATGTCCCCGCCAAGATTGATGCGATTGTCTTCCCTCGCCATTTGCTGGTCGAATTCATTGGGATAATTCAACCGAATCGATAGGTGGTAAAGACTGTTGGGGTTTAGTAGTTCAACCTCGTATATACCTTCGGGTACCTGTCTGTCGCCTTCTCGCAATTTTGGCCCAAGCTCACCACTTGCAGCGAGAATTGGATAGGAAATTACCTTGATGAGGGTTCCGTCCGCCCTGTCAGCATAAACCTCCAGGCGTTTCTCGCTCTTTATCGCCAAGAGCGTGATTTTCTTGGGTGGATACTGGATTCCTGCATTGGCGAAGTGTGGTGCAAGTCTGCTTGTTACCGATGGCCCGTATTCTTTGATTCTGTCCGAAATCGTCTTCTGGCCGACTATGCGTGATTGAATAAACTGAATACCTACACGAATTCGATTATGGGTCAGAATGGCCGCTATGATCAGGATCAATGCGCAGATTATTGCAGTCCACTTCATGGATGTTTATTCAACCCAACGTCAGCGGTGTGGGGAATCGGCCCGCCGCGGGACGATTTACCCACAACTGCCTTGTTGGCGTCCTCTTCATTTATGGTCGTTGGGATCATCTGAGTACTCGATTCTCGCCTTCTTCGATCCAATCGTTGCATTGCCCGCTTTAGGTATGATGTGAATATGCCCAGAGGGATCTGTCTTGCCGATAATCTTAGCGCTGGCTTTGCTCAGGTATTCCAATCCCTGCTTGTTGCCACGAATCCATGTCTCCCCATTATTGATGGGTTATTTTTAAGCGATAATCGTCATCGGGTTTCATTTCGTAATCTGACGCCAACGACCAACCGCAGGGGCGCAGCGCTTCGCCGCGTTCTCCTGGCGGTACATGTTAGCTGTTTTATATATCAATATTTCCAATAAACAAAAAAGACCTTGCTCCCATCCACGACAAAAAAGATTGAATCACCGGGATTAGAGGTGGACTGAATTAAGTGAATTTTGTTTTGTTCAGTTTCTTTTGTGGCTAGGAACGGCGGTTTGGAGACAATCATGTTATCGCATGCCGTGCTTACGCTTCTCATGAGTAATTTCGCTATTACCTCGTCGCTTGGTACGTTGATTATCCCCTCAACTTCCGAATCATTCCAACCAACAGCCTGTTTATTCCAAGAGACGATGTTGCATTCGGTCGACGATATCCCGATACACTCCAGAAAACGGGTGTGTAGCCGTTGCTCGGGATCTCCAGAACAGGCTATACATGAAAGCAATATCACTGTTGCCATAAAGCTGTTGGATAAGTTCATTCTTTTCAGCCAACGTCG
>CAYTVN010000294.1:0-4371 GCA_964441655.1 uncultured Verrucomicrobiota bacterium
CCGCCCAACTCGACGCCGACGACATCGTCCGTGGTGTAGACGCGGAAGGTCGGGTTGTTGAACACCTGTTGCAGAGCGGTGGCCACGGCGTGGTCGGCGCAGGCGATGGCGACCGCGGTGGGAATGCCGCGCGCCACTTCCTCGGCGTGGCTGGGACCGGAAAGTGCGGCCACGGGGCGGCGGTTCAGCACTTCCTCCGCCACCTCGGTCAGACGGCGATGCGTCTCCTTGTCGAGTCCCTTGGAGACGCTGACGATATGGGGTTTCCCGGCCAGCAAGGGCGCAAACGAAGTCAGCACCTGCTTGTAGAAACGCGAGGGCATGGCCAGCACGATGACCTCCGCCCCCGCCACCGCGGCAGCGCGATCGGAGGTCCAGGTGAGGTCCGCGGGCAGCTTGACGCCGGGCAGGAACTTACGGTTCTCCCCGGTGCGCCGCACCTCGTCGAGGTAGTCCGGAAAAGGCCCCCAGACCGTGACCTTATGCCCGTTGCGATGTAGGACCAAACCCAGGGCGGTACCCCAGCCGCCGTCGCCGATGATGGAAACTTGCATGGGTTCATTTAACCACAGCAGGGGGGGAGTTCCAAGTTCTAGGTTCCAAGTTCCACGTCTGGGCGCTCCGCCGACCTGGGACTTTGGACTTGGACCAAGGAACCTGCAACTTGCAACCGGCCCCGCCGGACGGCATCATCCCGCCCATGCAACCAGATGTGATGAATTGGGCGGCGCTGGCGGTGGTTTCCTACCTGGTGGGGGCCATTCCGTTTGGCCTGTTGATCGGGTTTTCGCGCGGGGTGGATATCCGCACGGTGGGCAGCAAGAACATCGGGGCCACCAACGTGCTGCGGTCAGTGGGCAAGCCGTGGGGCATCGCGACGTTCTTTCTGGACGCGCTGAAAGGTTTCCTGCCGGCGCTGATTTTTCCAATGGTTGGAAATCGGCTGGGGGCGAATTTCCAATCGTTGGAAATCGCAGGACTGGCGGGCGGTGTCTGCGCGATCCTCGGCCATAATTTCCCGATTTATCTGAGCTTCAAGGGCGGCAAAGGCGTGGCCACGAGCGCGGGCGCGGTGCTGGGGCTGGCGCCGGTGGCCATCCTGATCGGGCTGGCCGTGTGGATCATCACGTTCTATAGCACGCGCTACGTTTCGCTGGCCTCCATCGTGGGAGCTCTGACCGCGGTCATTGCGGGCTGGGTGTTGTACCGCGGCGGCAGCGTGGTACTGCCGGTGGCCATGACCATCCTGGGCCTGCTGGTCATCGCGCGCCACCACGCGAACATCAAGCGGCTGTTGAACGGGACGGAGAGCCGGTTTGTGAAGAAGTGATCCGTCATCCGTGATCCGTTGTCCGAAGTTCGGATTACGGATAACTGATTACTGATGACGGATCACTGATACCTGCTACTCTGCCGCCCATGAAACGCATTCTCCTCGCCCTTCCGCTGCTCGTCCTCGCCGGCTGCGCCACGCCGCCGGACGAGACGGTGATTCCATTTAATGCGGAGCAGACCAAGACCCTGTATGCCAAGGCCCGGCCGCCCCAGGTGTTCGGCCTCACGGTGTACAACTCGGATAACGGCCCGTTTTTTGCGGGCGCGGGTCGCTTGCACCAGGGCGAGAAGGCGGAGATGCCGTTTCTGACCGAAACGGACGCCACCGCGCCGCTGGTTGCGCTGGGCGGTCGCGGGGCGGTCGGGTTGCCCGCCCTGCTGGACACCACGGCCAAGGACAACTGGGTGACCGCGGGCGCGGCCCAGCAGGTGGGCCTGATCATGTTGACCGGACCGGGCCCCTATCAATCCATGCCCCAACATGTGTACGACGAGATCGGCGGCCTGGCGGGGGTGGCGCAGCAGGTGAAGCTGGACACACTTTCGGCTGAAAACGTGGTGTTTCATTTGCGCGCGGCAACCGGCCCCCTGGGTTCGCTGGCCCGTTGGGTGAAAAAGCCGGATCCCATCGTGGTCCTGGGCACGGCCTTCCTGCGCGCCTTCAGCTATGTGCAGATTGATTATACGAAACGCCTGGCCAACTTCAGCGCCACCGCGCGTTTTTCGCCGCCCCCCCCGGAAACACTGGTCGCCGCCCTGCCCATGAAAGACGTCTCCGGCGCCCTGGCCGTCGAAGGCTCGCTGGACGGAGATCCCATGACCATCCTGCTGGATGTGGCGGGCGACTTTGAGCTGGTGATGAACGAACCGCCCGACGCCACCGTGCGGCGGCTGTCCCTCGGCGATCTGGTTTTCCCGCCCAACGTCAACATAGCAGCCAGCATGGACCAGGGCCTGGGCAACACCATCCATCCCCGCGTCGGCCGCAAACTGCTGAGCCGCTACAAGGTCACCTTCGACTTCCGCGGCAAGCTGGTTTATTTCGAGCGGCCGGCCGCTGACGGGAAGTGATCAGTAATCAGTGATCAGTAGTCAGTGATCAGTGGCCAGTAGGGACGCTTACTGAAAACTGATTACTGAACACTGATCACTTCTTCCCAGTCGCTGAATTCTGTTAGCAATCGGTTAGCGCCTCCGCTATAGTGTCCGTATGTCTGACGAACAAGCGGTAGGAGTTGCCAAGCGGCCCGTATATCCGAAGGGGTTTCGTCCCCGCCGCGGCCTCAACTGGTTCTCGCTGGGGTTGCTGTACGGCGCTTACTACATGTGCCGCTACAACTTCCGCTTTGCCTCCGGCGGCATGATGGCGGAGTTCGACTTCACCAAGAGCCAGATCGCCGACATGCTGGCCATCTGGAACCTGGCTTATGGCACGGGCCAGCTGGTGAACGGCCTGATCAGCGACCGCATCGGCGGCAAGCTCTCCATGTTCATCGGCGCGGTGGGCACGGTGATCCTGAACCTCACCTTCGGCTTCGGCTCCTTCGCGGGCGATTTTTCCACCCTGACCCTGATCTGGCTGATGAACGGCTATATGCAGTCCTTCGGCGCGCCGGGCATGGTGAAGATCAATGCGGCCTGGTTCCAGCGCACGGAGCGCGGCACCTTCGCCGGTATCTTCGGGCTGATGATCCAGGCCGGCCAGGTGGCCATCAGCAAGCTGGCCCCGGTCATTCTGGCGGGATTCGTACTTGGCCCCCTGGTGATCCAGCCCGGCGAGTGGCGCTGGCTGTTCCGCCTGCCCCCCATCATCACCGCCATCGCGGCCATCTTCATGTGGCTGGCCGCCAAGGAAACGCCGGAGGAAGCGGGCTATCCGGGCGCGGTGCCGGACGAGTTGGACAACTCGGCGGGAGTGAAGGTCAGCCTGAAGGAATCGTTCCGCACCATCTTCACCCATCCCCTGGTCTGGTTCTACGCCGCGGCCTACGCCTGCACGGGCGCGGTACGGCAGAGCGCGGATCAGCTGGCCATCCTCTATTTCGCGGAAGCGCTCGGCTTCGACATGAAGGTCAACATTCCCAGGGCCGCCATCTGGACCCTGTCCGCCATGCCGCTGATGGCGGTGGGCGGCTCCTTCCTTTCCGGCTGGGTGTCCGACCGGTTCTTCAAGGGGCACCGTTCGCCGGTGGCCATGTCGCTCTACTTCATCGAGGCCGCGGTCATTGCCAGCGCCGCGCTGGTGCTGCTGGGCGGCCACGTGGGTCCCACCCGGTCCGGCATTATCCTCGGGTGCACCATCCTGATCCTCATCGCCTTCACCGCGAACTCGACCCACTCCATCGTGGGCGCGGCCGCCCCCATGGACATCGGCGGCAAGAAGATGGCCGGCTTCGCAGCCGGGGTGATCGACTCCTTCCAGTACTACGGCGGAGCCATCTCCCTCTTTATCACCGGCCGCGTGCTGGAAGCGACCCAGGCCCAGTACGGCTGGACCTTCTGGTACGTCATCATGTCGGGCTTCGGCGTGTTGGGCGGCATCGCCATGCTGCTGGTCATGCGCAAGCAGAAGCGCATGGCGCTGGTCTCGGGATAAGGAATTTCGGATTAATTCCGCAGCCATCCCATAGAAATTCCGGACGGGATTACGGGATGAGCAGGATCGGCTCACAGACATCAGATCTTCTCATCCTGATCATCCTGTGTATCCCGTCAAAAAATTCAGAAAACTGCCCTGGAGATTTTGTGCTTTTCTGCGTGGTAAATCGCTCCGGTTAGAAAACGATGAGCGCCGCCTTCGCGTTTGACGAAGGCCCGGCGGACCGCGACAGTGTTGTCGCTTAATTCTCTGTGGGAGACGCTCATGGCGGTTGCCGTACACCTCGATCAGGTCTGCAAATCCTTCGGTACAAACCGGGTGGTGGATCACATTTCCGTCACCATCCAGCCGGGCGAACTGTTCTTTCTGCTCGGCCCCAGCGGGTGCGGCAAGACCACCCTGCTGCGCTGCCTGGCCGGGTTCTACATCCCGGAGTC
>CAYTVN010000295.1:0-4352 GCA_964441655.1 uncultured Verrucomicrobiota bacterium
CAGTTGCGTCAGGACGAGACGCGCAGCGCGGAAATCCTTGCGCGCATTCCGGCCGGGCGATGGGGTACGCCGCTGGACCTGCAGGGGGCGGCGGTGTTTCTGGCCTCGTCCGCATCTGATTATGTGAATGGGTATACCCTGGCCGTGGACGGCGGGTGGCTGGCCCGCTAGGGCAATCGGGAGGCGGCCGTATGCGCGGAGACATGGAATTCGGGACGACCGTGCGCGACGAGGGGTTGCGTGATGCGGAACGCTTTGCCGCTGCGGCGCACACGTCACCCCAGGACTGGAATGCGGCGCTGGACTTTGTGTTGAAGAAGATCGATCAAAATCTTCTGCACTTTCGCAACACCTTTCCCGCCCCGGCCAGCATCGGGCTGGTGTACCCGGCGCTGCCCAATACCGATTGGACCTCCTCCTTCTGGACCGGCATGGTGTGGCTGGCCTATGAGCGCACGGGTGATCCGAAGTATCGGGAATCCGCGGAGCACCAGCTGGCCAGCTACCGGGAGCGCGTGGAAAAGCGCATCGCCACCGAAACCCACGATTTGGGCTTTCTGTACACCCTGTCCTGCGTGGCGGCCTGGCGGTTGACCGGAAATGCAGAGGCCAAACGCGTGGCCGTACTGGCCGCGGACCTGTTGCTGGAGCGATACCTGGCCGTCGCGGGTATCATCCAGGCCTGGGGCGACCTGACCGATATG
This sequence comes from uncultured Verrucomicrobiota bacterium, assembly GCA_964441655.1. GTDB lineage: Bacteria > Verrucomicrobiota > Kiritimatiellia > CAIVKH01 > CAIVKH01 > CAYTVN01. Next base: position 705 of record CAYTVN010000295.1, read on the forward strand.
GCGCAGCGCGGTCGGATGATCATTGATTGCTGCATGAACCTTCCCCTGCTGTATTGGGCGACCGAGGTCACCGGCGATCCCGCGTATGCCTCGGCCGCGCGCAGCCATGTGGTGCAGTCCGCGCGTTACCTGGTTCGCCCGGATGCGTCCACTTATCACACTTATTTCATGGATGTAGCTACGGGGGCGCCCCGCCATGGAAAAACCGCCCAGGGCTACGCCGACGATTCCTGCTGGGCCCGCGGCCAGGCCTGGGCGATTTATGGTCTTGCGTTGAGTTATCGCTACACGCGCGATCCGGCCCTGCTGGCGCTCGGCAAGAAGGTTGCCAATTATTTTCTCAACCGGCTTCCGGAGGACGGGATCTGCTATTGGGACCTTGTTTTCACCCGTGGGCCGGAAGAGCGCGACAGTTCCGCCGCGGCCATCACCGCGTGCGGGTTGCTGGAGCTGGCGGGTCATCTCGCCCCGGCGGATGTGCTGCGTCGGCCGTATGAACAAGCCGCCCGTTATATGGTGCGTTTACTGGCGGATCACTACACCTCTGCTTCACAGCCGACCTCCAACGGCGTTCTTCTGCACGCGGTGTATAACAAGCCTGCGAAGTTCGGGGTCGACGAGTGTACGATCTGGGGTGACTACTACTATATGGAGGCACTGATCCGGCTCACCACCGACTGGAAGGTGTACTGGTAAGGGTGGGCGCTCGCGCCGAATCGTCGGGCTACCCGGAGCTGGAATCGGCCCAACGCTTCTGAAGTAGAAACGCGGCCGCCTTGGGCTGCCGTTGGCGGGTGAACACACCTTTTTTGTTGCCCACCACCCGCTTGACGCCTTGCTTGGTGGCGAAGTCGGCGAAGTTCCACACGTGCTCACCGATCACGAAAGGCAGCCGGTCGAAACCCCGGTGAAAGGCTTCCAGGGCCTCGCATTGATACTCTTCCGTGAACATGACGGCGGGCAGCGCATGCATGCCCGCGACGGTGTCCGTACCGTATTCGCTCACGATCAGGGGCTTGTGCCACTTCTCGTGCCACGGGGTCAGCTCGTTGACGATCTGCATCTCAATAAGCTCCGTGTGCCCGGGGTCGGAGTACCAGCTGTGATAGCGGTTGATGAGCATCACGTCGACATGCTCGAAGGGATAACATTCCTCGGGTTTGACCACATCGCCCGTCACCAGGGATACCGGGCGCGTGGGGTCGAGCTTGCGCGTGTGGGCGGCCACCGCGCCAAAATAGTCCCCGCCCTTTTTCTCGTTCACGATCGGCTCGTTGCCGATATTCCACATCACGACGCAGGGGTGATTCTGGTCGCGTTGAACCAGTTCCGTCATGAGTTGCTGGTGGTGAGCCAGGGTGCGGGATGAGATGCGCTCCTCGCTGTACGTCGGCTGGTCGTTTTCCTCGTTGCGCATGCCCACGGCCTGGATTTCGTCGATGACCACAATGCCCTTGCGGTCGCACAGCTGCATGAACTCTTCGGAGTAGGGGTAGTGCGATGTGCGCACGGAGTTCGCACCGATCCACGCCATCAGGTAGAAATCCTTGAGCAGCATGGCGTGATCGAACCCACGGCCCTTGATGTCCATGTCTTCGTGTTTGCAGCAGCCCTGGAAATAGAACGGCTCGTCATTGATGAGGAACTCGGTTTCCGTGACCCGGACCGTGCGCACTCCAACCGGGAGCCGATAGAGGTCCACCCGGGCGCCCGCTTCGTCAAAGATTTCGAAGACCGCTTCGTAGAGGTAAGGCTTGCCCGGCTGCCAGAGGCGAACCCCGGGGATCTTCATGCGGCCGTCCAGACCCGAGGTCCCGGCCACGTGGTGGCCTTCTTCGTCGAGCAGGCTGACTTTTGCGGTGCATTTCGGGGAGGGCGGGTTCAGGTCGAGTCGGTAGTGGACGACGCCGTCCGCGCCGTCCCGATCCGTGCGGACCAGGATGTTGCTGATATGGATTCTGGCGGTGGCGGTGAGCAACACCGGGCGATTGAGGCCGGCGTAGTTATAGAAATCAAACTGGTGTTGTTGGATGCGAAATCCGGGGGGGTGATTGCTGTCGTCGTAGGTTTTGATGAATCCGGAGGGCAGGCGGTCCCAGGTCAGCACGTTGTCCACCATCACCGAAATCCGGTTGTTTTCGCCGAACCGGGCGGCCTCGCTGATATCCGCCTCAAACGGGAGAAATCCGCCCGCATGATGGGCCACGGGTTTGCCGTTTACCCAGACCGAGGCGGTGTGTTCCGCGCTGCCGAAGCGCAGGCAAATCCGTCGCCCGTGCAGGCGTTCGGGAATAAAAAGATGGCGCTCGTACCAGACTTCGCCGACGTGGTCGCGCACGGCCTTGTCCGGCGTGATGTCGTTGAAGCTGGAGGGCACCGGCATGTCGATGGCATCGACCAGCGGGGCGGCATACCATTTTTCGGACAAACCCAGGCCCTTGCCATCCAGCTTGAATTTCCACAGACCGGACAGGTCTTTAACTTCGCGGTGTTCGTTCTCTTGCGGATAAAGCATGGAACCATCCTTTTAATGGGCTCAGGACTGGAATTCAACGGTCTTGAGCTGACGCGGATTCAGCGTCACCTCAATGGAGCCGTCGGGCTGTAGATCCAGATCCTGTTCGGGCACTTCTTCCAGGGTCACCAGGCGCACGGCGCTCCATGGCGCGGCATCGAAAGTGGTGGCCCGGTAGGATGACTGAATGCGTTCAACGGGAGAGCCGGTGTTGACCGGCGGTGCGAATCCGCCATTCAGCCGCAGGCGTGCGTGCACCACAGTGCTGCCGGGGTTAAACAGTCGGACCACCCAGCCCTGCCCCGACTCGCTCCGCTTGATGGCGCTGACGTGTACGGTGTTCGGGGATACGTCCATGAAACTGTGGCTGCGCTTCAAGGGGCCGGCCCCCGCGGGACTCATCTGGGCGGTGCGCAGATCCAGGTTGAAATCCTCGGCCGCCTGCCACAGCCCGGCCGATTCCCAGTTGCCGGCGTGGGGCAGGATAGCGTAGCGGAAACGATGAGGACCGGGGCATTGGGATCCGGGATCGAAGGCGCTGTAGTCCGACACTTTCCAGGTCTGCCAGATCAGCAGGGAGAAGCAGCGCAGCAGGCTGAGGCTGACCGTGGCCTCTTCGTCCTCCTCGGCCTGGTAAGCCTTCAGGCCCTCGTTGAGCAGGGCCAGACCGGTACGCCCGTCGGTGCGATCGATAAAGGAATTCATGGGGTGCTCGTTTTGCGGCACCTCGGCGTAGGATTCGGGATCCGACATGCGGCACGCGCGCTCCACCACATCAAAGGGCGTTTGCACGTGAATGCGCGGCGTCTGGATGCCGGTGGGGAAGCAGACCTGCAGGTAGTGGTTCGAGGCCTGGTTGTCCAGCTGGGTTTCCACGGCCACCCAGCGTTCGCCGCGCGACAGCCGCACGATGTTGACGATTTCCATCGGCACTTCGTCCGCACTGCGCTGGCTGCGGTCATCCGTCAAGCCGCGCGGGATGGACCAGCTCAGACTCACCTTCAAGGCCGCGCTGACGGGGCCATTTTCCAGCACGGTTACCTGGGCCTTTAGGTGGCGCGTTGTCCGCGGGCAATCTCCGGGGACCGCCACGTGTTCCCATGGGTTGCCCGCTTCGGACGTATTTCTGAAGT
>CAYTVN010000296.1:0-4350 GCA_964441655.1 uncultured Verrucomicrobiota bacterium
ATACAGGGTGAGGTATTCCACCCCGATCTTCCGGCAGGCCAGCAGGATAGCCCGCACCGAGTCGGCTCCCACATGATGGCCGCGGATGCGCGGCAGGCCGCGCGCCTTGGCCCATCGCCCGTTGCCATCCATGATGATGGCCACATGGCGTGGAATGGTGCTGGAGCCTTGGGACATGGGTTAGCCTCGAATCAGGGATTGGGTGCGATCCAGACGCAAGGTTCGTTCGCGTTGCGGGCCAAAGGACAACATGCCCACCGGCGCACCGGTCAGGCGGGCCAGGGCCTTGATGTAGGCCAGCGCGTTGGGCGGAATATCCTCGACCCGTTTTACGTCGCGGGTGGAGGTCATCCAGCCGGGAAACTCCTGGTACACGGGGCGGCACTGCTCCAGCACGCGGATGTTGGCGGGCACGGTTTCGTAGCGACGGCCTTGGTGTTCATAGGCCACGCACACCTTCAGCGTCTCCAGCCCGTCCAAGACATCGAGCTTGGTCATGGCCCACCAGTCGATGCCGTTGATCATCACCGAGTAGCGGGCCACCACCACGTCAAACCACCCGCAGCGGCGGGGCCGGCCGGTGGTGGCGCCAAATTCGTGTCCGACCTGGCGGATGCGCTCGCCCATTTCATCCTTCAGCTCGGTGGGGAACGGCCCTTCGCCCACGCGGGTGGAATAGCCTTTGACCACGCCCACCACCTGGTCCACGCGATGCGGCGCTACGCCGGCGCCGGTGCAGGCACCGCCCGCGGTGGCGTTGGAGGACGTGACAAATGGATAGGTTCCGTAATCGATATCCAGCATGGTGCCCTGGGCACCCTCGAGCAGGACCGACTTGCCGCTGGCGATGGCGCCATGCACCAGGGGGATGGTGTCGGTGATAAACGGCGCCAGATAGCGAGCCGCGGACTGATAGTCCTTCAGGATGACCGCGCCATCCACCAGAGGCGCGCCGTGGGCGGCCAGCACGCGATTGGCGGCTTCCACGCGAGCGGCCAGCAGTTCGGGAAAGGTCGGGTCGAGCAGATCGCCCACCCGCAGGCCCACCCGGGCGGCCTTGTCGGCGTAGCAGGGGCCGATGCCGCGCTTGGTGGTGCCGATACGATCACCGGTGGACGGCTTCCGCTCGCGGTATTCGTCAATCAACTTGTGATAGGGAAACACCAGGTGGGCGCGGTCGCTCAGAAAGAAGCGGCCTTCTCCGGATATGCCGCGTTCTTCCAGCCCCTTCAGCTCGGCCATCAGGGCCAATGGATCCACCACCACGCCGTGACCGATTACGCACATTTTGCCGGGGTGCAGCATGCCGGAGGGAACCAGGTGAAGGACGTAGCGATCGGCGCCGATTTCCACCGTGTGGCCGGCGTTGTTGCCGCCCTGGTAGCGGACCACCCAGTCGGACTCCTCGGTCAGGACATCAATGATCTTGCCCTTGCCCTCATCCCCCCACTGCGCTCCGATCAAGACGGTATTCGGCATGAAATCCTCATCAAGTTACTGGAGCGGTGAGGCTCCGTTGGAAAGCACCGCGTTGCGATTGGCCACGGCTGGTGACACGCAGGCGCAGACTAGGAAATGAGCCCCAACGGGTCAACGCTGAAAGGCCTCCAAAGGCCCACTGAGCCGCAACTGATCCAGGTAGAGGGCGTCGCCCGCGCGGGCACCCTCCAGAAACAGGCCGATGCTGGCCATTTTACTCAAGTTCAGCGGGCGTCTGTCCGACGTGACGGCAAAGGCGGCGAGATCCACGGCAACCCGGTTGGGTCCGGGTTTCAGTTCGATGGTCAGCATGGCCCGCTCCGAGGCGGGCGACTGCATCCGGTCCTGCAGGCGAATCAACAGGTTGCGAGCGGCATCGCCCTCGAGAAAGACATCGAGGTTCAGCTGTCGATAGCCGCTCCAGTCCATGGAACCATCGTTCAGGAACGAACCCGGGAGCTGATCGGGCTGCTGCGGCACGGACAGGCGGAGCGCGTACCGGCCATGGGTGGCGTGTTCCTCCACGCGCTCCAGCACGAAGCCGTCGGCACGCCAGCGACTGCTTTCGACCGGACGCTCAAAGGAGTCGAGCAGCGGAAATGCGCGCCAGGCGGATACCCGGTCCATCAACATCAGCAGCAGCGGCGTGGTAGCGGCGAGCAGCAGCAGACCGGCGGCCATGACCAAGCGACGACGGGCCTGGGGTGAGGCCACGCGCAGTCCCATATAAACTGAAACCGCAGCCAGACTACCCGCCGCGCCGATGAGGACATCGGACACCGCCGCGGAACGGCCTGCCAGGGGCTGGATGATTTCCACCATCACCGCCAGCACGAAAGCCGCCCCCGCCACCCGGCTGGCCTTGAGCCAGGCCGATTGTTTGCGACGCGGCCACAGATAGAGCAGGAGCGAAGCCAGGGCGGCAAAGAGTGGGAAATGAGCCCAGTCTTTGCTGTACGCGGTCACCCGCGTGGACACCCCACCCCACGCCGGCACAAAGAAGAAGGACAACACCGTGATGAACAAGAGAATGAGCGGCCATCGCGAGGCAACGAAGGCGCGGAATCGGATGCTTGAGGGTCCGGATACCATGATCGGTAAAAGGACTCCAGTGTACGCGCCGACGACGCGGAAGCAAATACGATCAGCGCATCAGGCGCACATGATCCAGAAAAAACGATTCACCGCCCTGGGCGGAGTCAAAAAACAGGCCCCATTGCACGATGTGGTTCCGTTGCAGGGAACTGCCGCTGGGCGTCACCAGGAAAGAATCCAGGTCCAGGCAGATGCTGTTGGCGCCGGGCACCAGGGCGATCAGCGTCTGGGCGCGCTCCTGATAGGGTGGATTCCCGGTCCGGTCATCGGCGCGCAACCAGATGGAACGCTCTGCGCCGCCGGTCAGGTAGAGGTCGAAGCAAAGCTGGCGGTAGCCGGTCCAATCACGCACGCCGTCGGTCATGAATAGTCCGGGATAGTTCACACGCGGTTTGTACAGGGCCACGCGCAGGGACTTCTGGCCGTGGGTGACCTGGGCATTCACGCGGGAGAGCCGGCAGGCATGGCTCCACCAGCGCCCCACTTCAGAGCGACCCTCAAAAGAGGCCAGCAGCGGGAAGGACAGTCGGGCGTGGGCCCGGTCGGCGAGGATCAGCATGGGCGGCACCACGATGGGCAGCGTAAACAGCAGGCACAGCGCCCAGGCGCCGAGGATGAGAACGCGGCGGGCACTGTGCAATGAGTACCACAGCAGCACACCGGACCAGCCGCCCAGCATGCCGTAGATGGCGTCCCGCCAATCCGGATCGCGGTGGGTAAAATATTGGAGGACTTCGACTGCGCTGACCGTCACCACCACTCCCGCGGCCAGGAACCGCAGGGTAGTCCAGTTGATGCGCGGTCGCAGCAGCACGAGCGCAGCCAGGGCGCCCAGCAGGAAAACCGGGAAATGGGCGGCATTCTCCACGGCTTCCATCAGACGCCCATCCCATGGCAGGGAGAGCGGGATCAGCAGCATCAGCAGCAAAAATACCAACAGGGCGACGGCGGACCACCGCCGATGGAAGCTGGTGCCGGAAGCCAGCTGACGCAGCCCCTTCCAGATGGTTCCACCTTGATACATGGGTATCAGGCTAACATGCGGATCAACGCGGCTCAATGCGCGGCTTTGAAAGAAAACGTTGCGGGTGATGGCGCGCCCGCTATCGTGGTGCCTGTCCTGTCATTGAACAGAAAAGGAAGACCATCGTGTCGCTTGCACTTGTCACCGGCTCGGGAGGATTAATCGGTTCGGAATCGGTACGCTACCTGACCGCGCGTGGTCTGGACGTGGTGGGCGTGGACAACGACATGCGGCGTTATTTCTTCGGTCCCGAGGCTTCCACCCAGCCCGTCTCCGATGCCCTCCAGCGTGATTGTCCGGGCTTCCGCCTGCACGCGTGCGACATCCGCGACGCCGGGGCCGTCAATGAACTGTTCCGCCAGCATGGCCGCGCCATTTCCCTGATCATTCACACCGCGGCCCAGCCCTCGCACGACTGGGCGGCCCGCGAGCCGCTGACCGATTTCGGTGTCAACGCGCTGGGCACGCTCCATCTGCTGGAGGCGGCCCGTCAGCACTGCCCGGACGCCGTATTCATTTTTACCTCCACCAACAAGGTGTATGGCGACACCCCCAACCGCCTGCCTCTGGTGGAACGGGAAACCCGCTGGGAACTGGACGAGGCCCACCCCTACTTTGCCCGCGGCATTGACGAAAGCATGTCCATCGACCAGACCAAGCATTCGATCTTCGGAGCTTCCAAGGCGGCGGCCGACCTCATGGTGCAGGAATACGGGCGTTACTTCGGGCTCAAGACCGCCATCTTCCGGGGC
>CAYTVN010000297.1:0-4347 GCA_964441655.1 uncultured Verrucomicrobiota bacterium
GTCTACGACGATGCGACCTCTGTTGCACTTCAGTTTAGAATCCACATCGTTGGAACTTTATGACGCGTCAACAACGAGCCGATCATGTGCGCCGCCGGCTGGATGCCTTTTTCCCGACGGTGGAGGTTCCTCTCGCCCACGCTGATCCCTTCACGCTGTTGGTGGCGGTGATTCTGTCCGCCCAGTGTACCGACAAGCGGGTTAATGAAATCACCCCCGCCCTTTTTGCGCTGGCCGACACGCCGCAGAAGATGGCCGCGTTGCCCGTGACTACAATTGCGCGCATCATCCGGCCCTGCGGGCTGGCCCCCGCGAAGTCGAAAGCCATCAAAGAGACGGCGCGCCTGCTGGTGGAGCAACACGGGGGCCAGGTGCCGCGTACGTTCGCGGAGTTGGAGGCGCTGCCCGGAGTCGGCCATAAAACGGCGTCGGTGGTGATGGCGCAGACGTTTGGTGTTCCCGCGTTTCCGGTGGACACGCACATTCACCGGCTGGCCAAGCGCTGGAAACTTACCCGCGGCCGCAACGTGGTAGAAACCGAACGCGACCTGAAGAAGCTTTTCCCGCGCGAAGCGTGGAACAAACTCCACCTGCAAATCATCTTCTACGGCCGCGCCTACTGCACCGCCCGCGGCTGCACCGGCCAATCCTGCCCCATCTGCACCATGCTGGCTAAACGGTAGCACCACCCGAGGTCCCCGCGTGGGGGAGGGATTAAAAAGAGGTAAATTTAATATTGATGTAACTTATCAAAATGGGTAAGTCTACTCGCATGAGGGGTTGTGTGGCCAGGGCGTTAGGTGTGGTTGTTGCGGCGGGGGCGATGCCGCTCTATGCCGCGGTCTTTCAAGAGGACTTTTCCGATACCTCTGACTGGGCGGTTTCCTTTGATCCTGGCGGGGGGTCCTCCGTGTCCAGCGATGGCGCGCTCGGTCATTTTTATGTGGATGCGCCTAATTCCTTCGCCGTCTTCATTCCACCCGTCTCCATGTCGACCCTTACCGAGTTTGATCCGACGAGGGCGGGCGGATATATCTTTTCCATAGATGTGGACAGTGTGACGTGGTCGGCCAGTTACATGATTTCCCTGGATTTGTTCGATGTCGCCACCAACTACCTGGGGACCACCTGGAATGTGGTGAGCCAGACTGCCCAAACCGGATCGTACAGTGTGAACCTTGGCCAGTTTGGCTATGGCCTGAACACCCATTTTATCACCCCGAAAGTTTATGTTTTTACGGGGGACGGTGGACAGACGGTTAGCTTTGATTCGATGGGTGTTGTGATGATTCCGGAACCTTCCGTTTTCCTTCTGATGAGCGGCGGCTTTGCCGCCCTGGGGTATATGCGCCACCGCCGCCACGCTACACGGAAGGCCTGATTCTACGCGCTGCGGAGCCCGGCCAGGGCGAACCGATTAAATCCGCGTGCGCGCTTTGCGCGCCCACCACGCCGCTCCCCCCAGCACCAGCAGGGCCAGGGAGGAGGGCTCCGGCACCACACCAATGTCCGAGAAAGCAAACCCGACATCCTGGTCGTCAAAGGGCTGCACGCGGAGGCGTACGTAATAGTCGGTGGCGTTGGCCGCCCCAACGCCTGTGTTGTCGGCAAACTGGGCCACGTTCGTCGTCTGCGGGTCGGTGAGATTGGTGTCCGGTATCCACGTTTTTTCTGCCACAAACGAGCCGTTATAGAAGAACAGGATGTTGGCGCTCCAATACCCCCCGTTATAGGCGGCTGTTGGCACGATGGTCAGCTGGAACTCCGTGTTCAGATCCAGGTTTTGGTCGCCGTTGCGCCAGTCGATGCCGGCGTCCTGATTGGCCTGTCCGCGAATCAGGGTTACCGTACCATCCAGATTGTTGGTGGCATAGGTACCGCCAAAGCTGTTAAAAAAGTTGTCTGTGGTATCCAGGGAATCAATGAAGTCGGCGTGGGCCAGAGAGCCAACCCAAAGTCCCGCCAGCAGGATGCGCTTGATCATGACAGCCCCCAATTTGATGACTGTTATCAATAATGACCCAAAGGCCGGATTATGTCAATTGTCGCGCGGGGCAGGATTGTCACTTGCTGCCAATTCGCGGGGGTGACAAGATTCGGCCCAATATGTCTGTAGTAAACACCAAACCCTTGCTGGTCCGAGGAAAGAAGCCCACGATCTACGATGTGGCCGAACAGGCCCAGGTCTCAAGCGTGACGGTCTCGCGTGTGCTTAACGATTATCCGCACGTAAGCAAACGCATGCGCACCCGCGTGCTGGAAGCCGCCCGCAAGCTGGGCTTTGCCCCCAAATTGGTGGCCCGCCCGAATCGGTTGGCCGTGGTAATCGGTCACCTCGATCGCCTGCATGGCGGGAACTATAAGGCCCACCTGCTTATGCGAATGATCGGGTGCGCGGCCGAGCGGGGCTATGGCCTGGATTTTGTACCGGCCGAGCGCGTCGATCTGGTCGTTCAGCGCGCGGTGGAAGGGGTGATGGAGTTCGGGCTTACCAGCCGCGAGTTGGATGCGCTGGATTTGCTGCCCAATATCCCGACCCTGCTGATCAACAAGGAGGTTTCGGCGCGGCCCCGCTGGAGCACGGTGGTTTCCGATCACAAAGCGGAGGCCGAGATGGCGGTGGAGCATCTCATCGCCCACGGGCATACGCGAATTGCCCTGGTGTTGGATGAAGCCGAAGGTTGGTCGGCGGACCACCGGACCAAAGGCTATTTATCCGCGCTGGCGAAAGTGCGCGGAAGCGGCGTGGAGCCGCTGGTCTTTTCGGTGCAGGACACGTCAATCGATGAGGTGGTGAGACAAGTGAAGGCCCAGGCTTGCACAGCCTTGGTTAACTTCACGGATAACGAAGGTCTTCGGGTGCTCGGCTGTTTGCAGTACAAAGCCGGCTTACGAATACCCCAGGATGTGTCGGTGGTTGGTCTTGATCACGAAGGCATCAGCGAAAACCTGTTGCCGCCCATGACGACGGTTCGACAACCTCTGGATCAAATTGCCGAACATGCGGTAGCCGGGCTGATCGAGATGATCGAGCATCATCGACCCGCCTTTCATATCAGATTGAACAGCGATCTGGTGGTGAGAAATTCGGTAAGCGAGGCGCGCGCCCATCCGACTCGGAAGGCCAAGGGTTCCCTAGCGCGGGCCTAAAACAACCAAGCGGTCGATGGAGGCGGTGGTTCCCGACGGGCCCTCCAACCACAGTTTAACCCCGGCTTCTGCGGTGCCGCTCGGCCAGGTTCCCGCATCCATCGGAAGCCTATGCCAACCAGGCGAAGCCAAACGCCCCAGGGACACTGCGTCAAGGAACGATCCGTCCATCCCGTAGGCCAGGGCCTGCACAGCCAGCGTTCCTCCGGTCAAGGTGTCCACGTGAATCAGTAGCTGTTGCCCGGCTTTGTACCTGGCTTTCTCGGGCAGGACCACCGAACCAAAGGCCGGGCCATCACCCAGAAGGAGGGATAGCCCCTTCTCCTGCCCAACGATCTGCACGTTTTCGTGTAGCCAGTTGGCGGGTGCGGCGAACGTTGCGTCCAGGACCCAACCGGAGTCCTGCTCTGGAAGTCGGTACACCAGATCACGGAGGGTTGTTTGTGCGCCAGCGCCCTGCGTGACCCACACCTTGAATCGTATCGCATCCGCCTCGGCGGGCAACCCGAGCGAATCGATTTTTACCACGGTTGATCCCGTGCTTGTGGCATCTTTGATCGGTTCGGCAAACGTGAGCACGGTGTCGCCCTTCATGGCCAATATCTGAAGGGTGTAAGCCCCGTAGGTTATGGCGGCAACATCGAGTTCAATCTCCGCGCCGGCCAGAAGCGGGTACGACTGGTCCACGAAAACGTCGCCGTAGTCGGCCGCGGGGGCGCGCGCCCGGACCACGAATCCCTGGGCCGAAGGTTCCACCCGCGCGGCACCCCAACCCCAGGCGTCCACCGATGTGTGGGATGCGCGAAAAAGTTCCAGTGGTTCACCGGCTTGTAAGCTCAGGGTTAGTGCCAAGTTGAGGAATAGAGCAGGGAACGCGCGCATTATGGAATCTCCTTCACGCCGATGTTTTTCTCCAAGCGATGCAACCGCCAGTCCAGCAGGAAGCGATGCCCAGACCGCCAGGTGGAAAGCCACGAAGCAAGGGCGGCTTCGCCCTTTTCGCGCCGCGCGGCCTCCGGGCAAGCGGCCAACGTCTTGCGCAGCCGATAAACCCGGTAGGGCCAGGCATTGTCCTCCAGCCAAGCCGGCCGGCCGAGGTAACGCGCGACCTCCTGTTCCGTCATATTTACGTACGTAAAGCCGTAGGACCGGGCCGGTTCGATGGTGGTTCCCTCATTAAAATCATTCCAGGTTACC
>CAYTVN010000298.1:0-4299 GCA_964441655.1 uncultured Verrucomicrobiota bacterium
TGCGGTCGTGTAGCGGACGGAGCAGGTCATTGGCCGCAGTGGTAACGATGGCGCAGGCCAGTTGCTCGCGTCCGTCCGGCCCGCGTACCCGGTCCCACAAGCCAGCCAGCATCATCAAGGGTTCGTCCCGCAGTTGAAAATAGTAGGGGCCCTTTTCCCGGCGTCCGCCCAGCTGCGGCCACTCGTAAAATCCATCGGCCAGCACCAGACAGCGCTGCCGGGCCAATGCCTGCTGGAAGGTCGGACGTTCGCCCAGGGTTTCGGCCCGGGCGTTAATCAGGGGGGCTCCGGAACCCGCGTTACGCAGGTCCCAGCGCATCCAGGCCAGGACGGTCGGGTCATCGTTGCGGATGGTCGCAACCGGTTGCGTGGGGGCGACATTGTAGCGTGGTCCGAACCACTCCTTGATGAGAACGCCCGGCAAGGCGGCCGCCGCCAATTCCTTGGTGAGCGTGATGGTCATGCGTCCACACACGGGGCGACCTTTCGCTCAGGCTTCGATCAATTCGACATAGCGGCCGGCCACAAATTGCCAGTCCACCACATTCCACAGTGCCTTCACGTAATCCGCCCGGCGGTTCTGATAATGCAGATAATAGGCGTGTTCCCAAACGTCGATGCCGAACAGGGGCTGGCGGCCATACATCAAGGGACTATCCTGGTTGGGCAGACTTTCCACCGCCAGGGTGTGGTCGTCGTTCAGGGATAACCAGGCCCACCCGCTGCCAAAGCAACCCAGGGCCGCGGCGGTGAGCTTTTCCTGCATCGCCTCAAAGGAACCAAAGCTGGCCGCCATCTGCTCCAGCAATTCGCCCTGGGGTCGCCCGCCGCCCTTGGGGCTCAGACACTGCCAGAAGAGCGAATGGTTGAAGTGGCCCCCGCCGTTGTTGCGAACGGCAGTGAAGATGTCCCGGGGCAGGTCATTCAAATTTTGCAGGAGATTCTCCAGCGACCGGGTTTTCAATTCCGGATGAGCATCCAGGGCCTGGTTCAGATTCTTGATGTATGCGGCGTGATGCTTGCCATGGTGAATCTGCATGGTCATGGCATCCACATGCGGTTCCAGCGCCTCGGGGGCAAACGAGAGCGGGGGCAGCACATACGGTTCGGCGGTGACCGTGGACACGCTGTTGGTTTCAGCCCGCGCGGAACCCAGCCAGGAACCGGCCAGAGCGGCGGCGGAGGTAAGGGTGATATTCTTCAAAGCAGCGCGGCGGTTAAGCATAAAGCATTCCTCGTGGCGTGAACGTTCCATTTACCGTACTACGACAGCCATGTATTTTCCAGCTTCCACCCGTCACGGCGAACCATGCGGAGCGGCCGGCATGGTAAAAATGAGCAGACCCGCCAATAGGCCGAGAAATAAAACCAACAAGCCGGCCACCATACCGCCCTTGACCAGACCGATGGGGGCTTGCTGTTCGTCGCGGGCGATCCATCCGATCAATCCTGCCGAAGCCGCCAGGGTCAGTAAAACGACTCCGATAAACATCGGGAGCGGAGGTGGAGCGTCCGGTGGCGATACCAACAGCAACTGCCCGCGATACACGAAACACATCAGCGCGGACAAACCGAAGGCGCGCCCCCACGGCAGGTCAATGCGCGCCACCAGGCGACAGAGAAAACGGATCAAGGCGGACATGAGTAGCAGGCCGAAGATCAGGGCGATGGCAGCTTGGAAAGGCATGTGGGAACATGTTCCGGGAGACCGCGCCTCTGCAAGTTCCGAATTGTCGGGTCCGTTCGGTTGACAAGGCGTGCCGGGTGAATTAGTTTCTTTTGCAGCGTGCATTTTGCCCGCTTTCTTTTTGTCATTAAAGGCGACCAATTTGGTCGGATATATCGTGCTAACGCTCAGTAAAAAGGTTGAATATGCCCTGATTGCGCTCCTTCACATGGCGCGCAAGCCGGCGTTGGATTTGGCCACCGCCAAGGAGATGGCCGACCGTTATGCGATTCCGTCCGAGCTGTTGGGCAAGGTCCTGCAGTCCCTGGCCCGGGGCAAGTTGATCAGCTCCACCCACGGCGCGCGGGGGGGGTATCAGGTCCAGCGTCCGCTGCAAACTATTACGCTGGGGGAAGTCATCGAGGCGGTGGAAGGTCCGGTCATGCTCACCCGGTGCCAGGAGGATCCCAGCCAGTGTGGGCAATTTCATGCCTGCACCATCAAGGAGCCGATCCATCAGATTCACGAGCAACTGGTCCGCTACGTCCACGGCATCTCGCTGGGAGCTTTCCAGAGTCCCGCCGTGCCCGAGATTACTCAACTGGAGAAGGTGATATGAGCACGGATTCCACCGACCCCGCGGTTCCCCCGGCGGGATCTGAACCGATGGCGGAAGCGCCTGCGGTCATCTGGACCCCGGATCAGGTGCGCGAAGTGCTGCGCGGCGTTTTCGATCCCGAGTTGCACATGAATATCGTGGATCTGGGCCTGATTTATGAGGTGACGGTCGACCGCGATCAGGCCAAGGTGCGGATGACCCTGACCTCTCCCGGCTGTCCGTACGGCCCGTATTTGATCCATCAGGTGAAGGACACGGTGCAGAGTTTGAAGGGCATTCAAACGGCCCAGGTGGAAGTGGTGTGGGACCCGCCGTGGGGTCCGGATAAAATGACGGAAGAAGTCCGGCTGGAGCTGGGCTTTGATTTGTAAGCTGGAACTTGATCAACCGAAATGAGCAGCAACATGAGCAATTCAATCGCGCACTTTGAAATCCGCAACCTGCACGCCCGCTGCGAGGAAAAGAGCATCCTCAAAGGGGTGAACCTGAAGATCAATTACGGCGAGAACCACGCCCTGATGGGGCCCAACGGCTCCGGCAAGAGCACGCTGGCCAACGTGATCATGGGCCATCCGGCTTACGAGGTGACGGCGGGCGAGATCCTCTTCGAGGGACAAAACATCCTGGAGCTGGAGACGGACGAGCGGGCCCGGCTGGGACTGTTCCTGGCGTTTCAGTACCCGGTGGCCATCCCCGGGGTCAGCGTGGCCAAGTTCCTGAAGAGCGCGGCCGATGCGCGGTTCGGGCAGGGTGTGGTCAAGCCGGCCGAGTTCATCAAGGAGATGCGGGCGAACATGAAATTCCTCGAGATGAACGAGGTGTTTCTGAATCGCTTCCTGAATGAAGGCTTCTCCGGTGGCGAAAAGAAGCGCATGGAAATCCTGCAGATGCTGACGCTGAAACCGAAGTTTGCCGTGATGGATGAGACGGACTCCGGGCTGGATATCGATGCCTTGAACGTGGTGTCCAAGGGCGTCAACCGGCTGGCCGGTCCGAATTTCGGCCTGCTGGTGATCACCCACTACGAACGCATCCTGACTCACATCAAGCCGGACCACATGCACGTGCTGATCGACGGCAAGATCGCGCTGTCCGGCGGTCCGGAGCTGGTCAAAGAAGTGGAGAATCGCGGCTACGACTGGATTCGCGAACAGTTCGGCCAGGAAGTTATCGCCTAGACTGAAATCTGCCATTTGAAATTCTTATGACTGAAGCAACCACCCATAAACTCGAGACCGACAGCAAGCTGGTGCAGGAGTACCAGTTTGGCTTTGTCACCGATCTGGCCACCGATGAGCTGCCCAAAGGGTTGAGCGAAGACGTGGTGCGCGCCATCTCCAAAAAGAAAAATGAGCCGGACTGGATGACGGAGTGGCGTTTGAAGGCTTACCGCCGCTGGCTTAAGATGAAGGAGCCGACGTGGTCGCGCTGTGACTATCCGCCCATCGACTACCAGAACATCCGTTACTACTCGGCTCCCAAGCAGGCGGGCGAAGGTGGCGCGGAAATGGATCCCGAGCTGGCCAAGACCTTCGAGAAGCTGGGCGTGCCTCTTTACGAACGCGACCGGCTGGCCGGGGTGGCGGTGGACGCGGTATTTGACAGTGTGTCCGTAGCCACCACGCATCGCGAGCAACTGGCCGAGAAGGGCATCGTGTTCTGCTCCATGTCGGAGGCCATCCAGCATCACCCCGACCTGGTCAAAAAGTACCTGGGTACGGTGGTGCCGCCGGGCGACAACTTCTTTGCCGCACTCAATGCCGCGGTGTTCAGCGACGGATCCTTCTGCTTCATCCCCAAGGGCGTGAAGTGTCCCATGGACCTGTCCACCTACTTCCGCATCAATGCCCGCGACACCGGCCAGTTTGAGCGCACGCTCATCGTGGCCGAGGAAGGTGCCTCGGTCTCCTACATCGAGGGTTGCACCGCGCCCATGCGCGACACCAACCAACTGCACGCCGCCGTGGTGGAGCTGATCGCGCTCGACCAGGCCCAGATCAAGTACTCGACCGTG
>CAYTVN010000299.1:0-4242 GCA_964441655.1 uncultured Verrucomicrobiota bacterium
GTCTGGCCCTTGGGCCGGTACACCTTCTGGCGACGGCAGCTATCCTTCCACTGCTCCACCACCGCCGGATCACGCACCATCTCCACCTGGTTGCGATACTCATCAATGCTCAGATGGGTAAAGCGCTGTCGGTACAGATCGAGAAGCCGTTCCTGATCGCCGTGATAATTCGGCGGGCCCAGCAACTGGCCGCTCAATCGGCAGCGCCCCACGCAGGCGAACTGGCCGGACGGGGCTTCCAGCTCCACGTCGCTCTCCTCGAAAAAGTCCTGGAGGTGGTGTGTGATGGCGTGGCTCTTCAGGGCTTCGGCATCCAGAAACACCGCGCCATCACTGGTGCATTGGTACAACTTCACCGGCGGCTGGCCATCCCGGCCCGGCCGCACTTCGACCTTGATCAGATGTCCTTCGGAACGGCTAAGGAACAGGCCGGCCAGATAGGCCAGCGGGAAGGCCTTTTGCGCGGCATGCAACTGCCGCACCACTGCGCTCAACTGCTGGCGCTCAGGAATAAAGGATATTTCCAACGGCAGATACAGACGGGGCGCGGGGGCAAAACTACGCCGCTCGGAGGATCCACGCGCATCGCGTTGATCGCGTCCGGCCGGACCACGCGCAGCAGGCCGACGTCCACCCGGTCCCTTGCCGGGACCACCACCGCCGCCACCACCGCCCGGACCGCGGCGCTCACCGCCCCGGCGATCATTACGGTCCGACCGGCCCGGACGTTCCTCACGGAAGGCCGGTGCCCCGGGCGCGCCATACGGATTGTCCGCCGGCTTGCGCGCCCAGGTGGGAACGAAATCCAATTGGAGTACAAAATCATTCACGTCACGGGGCGCGGCCACCTCGGGCGTATCATCCGGAACGTGTGCATCGGTGGGCATAGGGGCGGAGCGTAGAGAAGCCGCCCGGCTAATTCAAGCTAGCTTACGCAGAACGTTGCGAGGTGAAAGGAAGCGAAGACTGGCGCGACCTACTCCCACGTCGTATCTTGGGAGAAACGTTGGTACTGCTATCATGACCTCATCCATCACCCCTCGCCCCGCCCCGGATCAGTTGGAAAAATATTCATCCGCCGTCACTTTGTCGGACATGGAGATATTCGTCTTCCCGGAACTCCTATACAGCCTGGTGCTGGCCAACATCATGTCGCCCCGGGTGTGGGCCTGGCGGGAGCATGCGTGGTTCAAGGACATCCACAAGCTGAAGCCCTACCGCCGGGTGCTGCGGTTGAAGCAGTTCATTATCGATCACTACGAGTTCAACCTGGACCTCGACACCTGGGGCCTGACCACCAAACCGCGCGAGCTGGCGCGATTTGCCCCGTGGATGGACGAGGCCACCATCAGCCAGAGCAATGCCCTGTTCGGGTACGAAGGCGACCAGTACTACTTCACCCTCGATATCCGCCGCCATTTCGGCCTCGATAAATACACGTCGGAAGTCATCCCTTACTGGAAGACGGAGACCGTGGAGGCCATGGATGCCTTCCGCCATAAGGCGGGCTTCACCCGCGGCGCCGGCGAATGCGTGTCCCTCTCCACCCTTTATGCGGCCGCCCTATTCGTAGTGTGCGGCATCCCGCTGCGCGATATTTACCTGATGGCCACCCCGCTCCATTCTCAGAACTTCCTGGATCTGGGCGATGGCGTCATCACCAACAACCGCCGTATTGTGACCAAGAACATGTGGTTCAACGGTACCGAACAGTCGGCCAAGGCCGCGCGCGCCCTCCGCCACGAGCAGGTCACCATCGTGGCCCATCACACCGGCTACCTGCACTGCGTCTACCCGGAAGCCAGCATGGACCCCGCCGCCTATGACCGGTTTGTGGGCTCCCTGCGACGCTATCTCAGCACCGATATCACCATGGAGATCATGGCCAACTTCCTGCGCGACAGCAGCGCCCTGCAGAAGTGCTTCCAGGTTCGCCACGACGCGCACGGGAAGGCCCGCTACATCCCGGCCGAACGCGTCTATGCCTACGAACACAACAGCGCCTTCAAGGTCAGTGACGCCACCCGCGACAAGCTGATGGAGGAGATCGACGAGGACGAATTTTATCCGGAGCCGCTGGAAGGTCGCCTGTTGCTCAACAAGTTCGATGATTTCTTCAAGACCGGGCATGTGGACATTTCCAAGCCGGCGGACATCGAGCGGCTGGCCGCAGCGCTGGATTGCCAGTGCAGCAAATCGCGCGATGTGGTGAATCAGCTGGTGGCCTTCGCCCGCCTGGAGCCCCGCCTGCCCGGCCGGGAAGGTCACACCCGCTTTATCCCTCAGCAACCCATCGAACTGGATGCGACCTGGTCGAGGGAAGAAATGATTCAATATCTGGAACGCCAGCGGGCCGGACATCCCATCGCAGACCTCGCCTTTTACGCCGCCCGCGACATGGCCCGGGCGGACTGGGGTCCGGTGCTGAAAGCTGCTCTGGAGCGAAGCCCGGTGTGTATTCGGGCCACCCAGGATTTGAACGATGCGCAGGTGCGGCAAGCCCTGGAAGCCCTACCTGCCGACTCCATCTATGATGGCACACGCGTGGCGCAACCGGATGAAGTCTGGAATTATGGCCGGGGTGACGGCCTGGAGCGGGCGCTCTGTTTGGCCACCATCCTGAAGGCGCGGCATGCGGACCAGAAGTTCCACCTGCACCAAACCCAGGGCCAGGCGACCCTGGTTTATGGGACGGAGTCGGTGACGTGGCCGAGCACCAAAGAGCTCGCCGTGGACCTGCGCTTCTAGGCGTGCCGGGCGCGCTGGATCAAGGCGGCATCGGCGAGGACCAGGGCGGCCATGGCTTCCACAATGGGCACCGCACGGTTCACCACGCAGGGATCATGGCGACCCTTGGCTTCCAGAACTGCAGGCTGCCCGGCAAAGGTGGCGGTCTGCTGCGCCTGGCTGATGGTGGCCGGCGGCTTGAAGGCAATCCGCATGACCAGCGGTTCACCGTTGCTGATGCCGCCCTGAATACCACCGCTATTGTTGGTACGGGTGCCCAACCGGGCACCTTTTTGCACGAAGGGATCGTTGTGCTGGCTGCCTTGCTGACGTGACCCGGCAAAACCGGAGCCGATTTCAAAGCCTTTGGTTGCGGGCAGCGACAGCATGGCTTGCGCCAGCCTGGCCTCCAGTTTGTCGAACACGGGTTCGCCCCAGCCCGCCGGAACGTTACGACACACGCAGGTCACCACGCCGCCCCAGGAATCACCGGCCTCCCGGGCACGCTTCACCATCTCGATCATGCGCTCGGCCGCCGTCACATCAGGACAGCGCATGATGGTGCGATCCACGTCGGTCCGCGATACACGATCCAGATCCACCACCCCGGCATCCACCTCGCCCACCGCGCTGACCCAGGCCACGAGGTCCACCCCGTAGGTTACCCGCAACCACTTTTCCGCAATGGCACCCGCGGCGACCCGGGCGATGGTTTCGCGGGCGCTGGAGCGACCGCCCCCGCTGGAGGCCCGCACCCCGTACTTCATTTGATAGGTAAAATCCGCATGGGAAGGACGCGGGATGGTCGACATCTCGCCATAGTCGCCCGGGCGCTGGTCCTTGTTGGGCACCAGCAAACCGATGGGCGTACCCAGGGTAAGCCCGTTCTCCGTGCCGGACAAAATGGTCACGGTATCGCTTTCCTGACGAGGCGTGCTGACCGCGCTTTGCCCGGGCCGCCGGCGATCCAGCTGCGGCTGAATATCGGCCTCGGTCAGGGGAAGGCTGGGGGGACAGCCATCCACCACGGCCCCCACCCCTTTGCCGTGGGATTCGCCGAAAGTGGACACTGTGAACAGGGTTCCGAAAGTGCTGCTGGACATGCGTGGTTCTCCGCCGCCGAAGGTATAACGTGCGGGCCGCCCGCGCAAGCAGCGTGCCATTCGGAGCACGCTTTACTTTGGACGGTCGAAATCCGTATCATGCATCACCGATACCACCAGAAACTTTCCCAGGAGTGCATATGTCCGCAACCACCGGTAAATCGAAGTACAAGCGGGTGATGCTCAAGCTGAGCGGGGAAGCCTTCCAGAACGCCAAGACCGGGGAAAGCCTGGACCCCACCATCCTGACCTCCATCGCGGGCCAGATCAAACGCGTGCGCGACCTGGGCACGGAAGTGGCCATCGTGATCGGCGGAGGCAACATCTTCCGCGGCTCCACCGGCCAGCGCTGCGGGGTGGAACGGGCTGCGGGCGACTACATGGGCATGCTCGCCACCGTCATCAACTCCCT
>CAYTVN010000300.1:0-4227 GCA_964441655.1 uncultured Verrucomicrobiota bacterium
CTCAGGTCCTTGGCCCCGGTGAGGCTCATGTAGAGGGTGCGCGGGATGGGCGTGGCGGTCAGCGTCAGCACGTCGATCATGCTCCGCTTGCCTTTGAAATGCTCCTTGTGGGCCACCCCGAAACGCTGTTCCTCGTCCACAATGAGCAGCCCGAGGTCCTTGAACGTCAGATCGCCCTGCAGCAGGCGGTGGGTGCCGATGACCAGGTCCACCTCGCCCGCGTTGACGCGTTCCGCGATGGTGATCTGCTCGCGGCGGGTCTGGAAGCGGGTCAGCATCTCGATGCGCACCGGGTACGCCGCCATGCGCGCGCTGAAGCTGTCGAAGTGCTGCTGGGCCAGGATGGTGGTGGGTACCAGCAGGGCCACCTGCTTGCCGTCCATGATGCACTTGAAGGCGGCCCGCATGGCCACTTCGGTTTTGCCGTAGCCCACGTCGCCGCAGACCAGCCGGTCCATGGGTCGCGTGCTTTCCAGATCGCGCTTCACGTCGTGGATGGCGCGTTCCTGGTCGGGCGTTTCCTGGTAGGGGAACGAGGCCTCGAATTCGTGCTGCCACGTGGAATCCTCTTTGAACGCGTGCCCGGGCAGGGCATCGCGCGAGGCCTGGGTTTGGAGCAGTTGCGCGGCCAGGTCCTGTACCGCCTGCTGCGCGGCGTCCTTGTCGCGCTCCCAGCGTTTGCCGCCCAGCGTGTGCAGTTCGGGACGTCCGCCGCCCATGCCGGTATAGCGGCTGAGCAGGTGGGCCTGGGTGACGGGGATGTGCAGGCGCGCCTTGTCGGCGTATTCCAGCGACAGCACTTCCTGGCGCTGGCCGCCGAATTCGATTTCGTGCAGGCCGAGGTATTTTCCGATGCCGTGATCCACATGGACCACGAAGTCGCCGGGCTGGAGGTCGGTCCATTCCGCGATGCGCTCCCCGCGCCGACGCCGCGGGCCGGGCCGGGTGGCGTGCAGGTCGTAGCGCCCGCGCATTTCCTTGCGACGCCCGTAGAAATCCTCCTCGGATACCACCAGCAGGCGGGCCGGCGGGTAAACGAAACCTTCCGACAACGCGCCCTCGCGAAGGGCAAAGCGATCCCGCGGCTCCAGTTGCGTGCCGTAGCTTTCCGCGAAGCGATCGCGCGCACCCGCCGTACCGAAATAGATTTCGATGGCCCAGCCGTCCTTCGCCTTCTGGCACAGATCGGCCATGGTCTTGCGCCGCTGTTCCTCCAGCAGATCGGGCTGCAGGGCGGAACCGCGCACCTCGGGCGTACCCTCGAAAGGCTCATAGCCGAGGCGATGCGCCGCGCCCTGAGAAGCCTCGGTGACCACCAGGGCCAACTGCAGGCCGCGGGCCGAGGTTAGGACATCGGCATAGTTCACCGTGCAGGAGGAAGCATCGGGCTCCTCGTCGGGAGGGACCGAATCCGCCGCGGTTCGGTCCGAGGTTTGAGGCATGCCCGGACGGCACGTCTCCTCAGCGGAGCCGATGCCGTCCCTCCCGGCGGAAGCAGCTTCGCGGATGACTTCCTCGTAGAGCGCGGCGTGGTGTTCGATGCTTTCCCGCTCCAGCCAGCCCCAGCCTGTATGCGCGGGCACGAAGTCGGTGAAGGTGCCCTTCAGGTCGTCCGGCTTTTCCTCCGCGGGCGCGAGTTGCACGGAGGCGATGGGCAGATGGGAGGATTGGGTGGCGGGATCGAAGGTCCGCAGGGACTCGATGGTGGAGCCGAAAAATTCCAGGCGGACCGGCCAGTCCGCGGTGGCGGGCCACAGGTCGAGGATGCCGCCGCGCCGCGCCGCCTCGCCTTTGCTGTGGACTTCGACCTGGATGGAGAAGCCCGCGTGTTCCAGCTTCGCCATCAGCTCATCGAGATCAATTTCAAGCCCGGCGCGCAATTCATCCGCCTGCCCGCGCAGTTGGGCTGGAGTCACGGTTCGCTGCATGAGGGCCTGGATGCAGGTGACGATGATCCCGGTGGCCGGCGGAGTGGCGTGATCTCCCAGAGCGAGCAAACGTTGCAGGGCATCGAAGCGGTCGCCGATCAGATCCGCGTGGGGTGGGGCGCCGTGTCCGGGAAGGGCTTCCCAAGCCGGGTAGTAGCCGATTTCGGCGGCGCGTTCACCGGCGAAGGACAGCAGATCGCGGTGGAATTGGTCCAGCGAGCGGGGCCCGTCGGCCACCCATACAAAAGGGACTCGAAAGTGCTGCCACAGGCTCCAGGCCAAGTGAGCGGACGCAGCGCCCGGGGGTGGCAAGGCACAAAACGTCCCCCCCGAGCGGATGAAATCCGCCAGACTGTCGAGCCTATGTGGCGTGAACGCTGACACGCGCCGAAAGGCAAGGCTACGTGCGAAGTACGAAGAAGCAAGCCCCATTCCGGCAGAATCCTTACTGCTTTGCCAACGTGAGCAGATTATAGGCGCTCAACATGGCTCGGGGCTCATCCGGAAACATTACGAACGCGCAAAAGCTCTCGATGGATTTTTTTATGCCATTAATATTTAATCATAACTAACTGGAAATAAACATATTAAGAGATAATGTCAAATGTCAAGACTCGACCCCTCCATTTATACGCTGCGGGTGGTGGGCTCGGGGGTCTCTTTTAGCTGAATATTTTTTTCGAATTTGCTTAACATGAAGAGCGGCGTTCTCTAGGCTATTAAATCGTTTTACTGATACTGGGTTGGGTTAGGGTGTTTTTAGGGCAGAGTTACTTGGAGGCTGGGTTATGACGAAGCGTACGTGGTTGCCGATTGTGCTGGCGTTGGTGGCGGTGTGTCCGTGGTTGATCACGCCGACGCGCGCTGAAGTTTTGCTCCAATATTTCGAGACGTCGTATGATGAAATGTACCAGCGTCTCCCCGAAATCGCGGAAATCGGCTACGACGGCTTATGGTTGCCGCCACCCTCCAAATCGCCTCACGCGGGCGGCCAGTTCGCCGGCGGTGGCAATGTGGGCTACAGCCACTTCGACAAGTTCGACATCGGCGATATACCTCAGCGCGGCTCTCTCGCCACCCGTTATGGCACCCGTGGTTCGCTGCGCAACCTCACCGACAACGCGCACCAGACCGGTATCAAGAATTACCCGGACATTGTCATGAACCACACCGGCAATGGGCCGGACTATCGCACCTATCCCGGCACCCTGCCCACCGACTTCCACGGCTGGAACGACGGCGCCCAGCCCGGCGGCTTCAAGCGCGCGCCTCGCATGAGTAACTACGGCGAGATCAACAACGGATACGGGCGCACCTTTCAGGAGGAGCTGGTCAGCCTGATTGATTTTCAGACCGAGCGCGACAATCGCTTCACGGCCAACGCGCCCAACTTCACCGCCCCGCCGTCCTTCTTCCGCCAGCCCGGCCGCCCGGAATATTATCCCTACGGCTACGTCACCAACGAGAGCACCACCGCCTTCCTCAGTCGCTGGATTACCTGGCTGGGCAACGCCATGGATTTTGACGGTGTGCGCCTCGACGCACCGAAACACGTGGTGGCCGATTTCTTCGGCACCCCTGGTGACCAGGGTGGATTCCTGCATAATATTCAATACAACTTCGACACCCGCCGCGGTTTCACCGACTACACCAACAACGCCACCAGTTACGAAACCCTCTATCAAAACTACGTGGATCGCGACGACGCGTTGATCTTCTCCGAGTTCTTCATCGGTTCGCAGAGCGAAATCAGTTACTGGCAGACCGCGAACAACAAGCTGCGCTACCTCGACTTCCCCCGCAAATCCTCGATGATTGGCGCTGCTTTTGGCGGCGGTGATTTGTCCGCGCTGAGCGGATTCGCCGGCTTCTCACCCGAAGAAGGCGTGGTGTTCTGCCAGAGCCATGATGAAAATCCGCCCGGCAAGCTGGACATGGCCTATGCCTATGCCCTGACCCATGTGGGTCTGCCCGTGGTGTTCTTCACCGGCAACAACTTGGCCGGCGGCGATGTTAACGTGAAGACCTGGATGAAGACCGGTTACGGATCGGCTCTCGGCGACTACAACTGGGGAGCCGTACCCAACTTGGTTTACATCAACCAGAATTTTGCCCGCGGTCGCGAGTGGGAGCGCTGGGCCGATGGCGACTTCTACTGCTTCGAGCGCTACGACGACAAGGACAACAGCACGACGCCGACCTCCGGCGAAGGCCTGCTGCTGGTGGCCTTGAATGATTCCGGCAACTGGCTTTCGCGCACGGATGTTCAGACCGCATTTCCCGCCTTCACCGTGCTCAA
>CAYTVN010000301.1:0-4217 GCA_964441655.1 uncultured Verrucomicrobiota bacterium
CTGACCACCATCTCCGGAGAACTGGTGCCAAAGGCCACCACGGTCAGGCCCACCACCAGCGGCGTGACACCCGCCCGCAACGCCAGGCTGGCGCTTCCGCGTACCAGGCCCTCCGCACCCAGACAGAGCAAAACCAATCCGACAAGAATCAATCCGGTAATCGCAAGCAAACCAGCCTCCACGAGTTGACAGTGATTAACGAGGGGGAACCATAACGCGGAACTTGTTTACCGCAAGTGCAACTGGACGGGGGCATTCAGCCTGCGGACGACAGGGTATAGCGTGTGGGCTGGGACTTGGCTTGGGCGGTGACCCGGATGCGGCAGTCCACGATGCACGCGCCCCGGCCCGGCTCCAGCGCGAACACCGGATTCATGTCCAATTCCGTGATTTCAGGAATTTCCTCCACCAGGGTGGAGGTCCGCACCAGCAACTCCTCCAAGGCGTCGACGTCGGCCGGACTATGGCCGCGGTAACCCTGCAACAGTCGGTAGCCACGGATAGATTTGACCATCTCCTTGGCGTCGGCGGCGGACAGCGGCGTGATGCGGAAATTAACGTCCTTCAAAATTTCCACATAAATTCCGCCCAGCCCGAATGCAATCAGGGGACCGAACAGCGGATCCTCCGTGACCCCCACCATGACTTCCACTCCGCCGGCCAGCATGGGCTGGACCAGCACCCCGTTCATGGCGTCCTTCTGGCCGGTGGCTTCCACGCGATTCTTGATGGCTTCGAACGCCTTGCGCACCGCCTCCTCGGATTTGAGGTTTAGCAGCACGCCGCCGATTTCGGTCTTGTGCACCAGCTTGATGGAGTCGAGCTTGACCGCCACGGGATAACCGACCGCCGTGGCAATCTGCGCCGCTTCTTCCGCCGATTTGGCCACCCCGCCCGCAGGCTGGGGCAGTTTGAACGCCTTCAGCACTTCGCGCACCTCCTCGGTCAGCAGCCAGCCACCCCCGCGCGTGGCCACCACCCGGCGGCAGATCTCGCGGGCCCGGTGGGCATCGAGGTCATCAAAATCCGTATAAACAGCGGGCGGGGCATTGCGCCATTCGGTGTAGCGCACCACCTTGCTCAGCACGCGGGCGGCGGATTCGGGGAACAGGTAACGCGGCAGGGTCTCGCCATCCACCTTCATGGGCACATTGGCGTGGGCTTCCGTCATCATGACCGCCATGACCGGCTTTTCCCTGGCCCCCGCCGCCCGGCCCGCCGCCACGCCCTGGGCCACGGCCTCCATGATGGCCTTGTTGTCGGCCGTGCCCACCGGAATGTAGATCACGATAATGGAATCCAGGTTGGGATCCTGCAGGGCAATCTCAATGGTCTTGGAAAAATGCTCGGGCGGCGCGGAGGCAATCATGTCGATGGGGTTGTTCAGGGCGGCCGCCGCGGGCAGGAACGCCTTGAGCTGGGCCCGGGTCTGTTCCGTGACCACCGGGATTTCCAGGCCGCCCGCCTCGCACGCGTCGGTGCAGAGGATGCCGGGCCCGCCGGCGTTGGTCACGATACCCACCCGTTTGCCGCGCGGCAGGGGCTGGTGGGCCAGGGTGGCCGCGAGATCAAACATTTCCTCCAGGGTCTCCGCGCGAATCACCCCCGTCTGCTGAAACAGCGCCTCCGTGGCCACATCGCTGGCGGCCAGGGCGGCGGTATGGGAGCTGGCGGCCCGGGTGCCCGCGTTGGTGCGCCCGGACTTCACGCACACGATGGGCTTGGTGCGGCTGACCCGGCGCGCGATGCGTGCGAAGCGGCGCGGATTGCCGAAGGATTCGAGGTAAAGCAGAATCACGTTGGTGAGCGGATCGTCCTCCCAGTACTGCAGCAGGTCGTTGCCGGTGACATCCGCCTTGTTGCCCACGCTGACGAAGTTGGACAGGCCGAGGTTCAGCTTGGTGGCCAGCTCCAGCACGGCGATGCCGAGGGCGCCGCTTTGGGACGACATGGCGATGCTGCCGTGCCGCGGATAGGTGGGCGAAAACGAACCGCCCAGCTGCACTGCGGGTTCGGTGTTGATCAGGCCCAGACAGTTGGGCCCCACCATGCGCATGCCGTAGCCGCGCACCTTTTCCACCAGCTGGCGCTGCAGCTCCCGGCCGTCGCCCTCCGTCTCGGCGAAGCCGGCCGAAATCACCACCACCGCCTTCACGCCACGCGCCGCACAATCGTCCACCACGCCCAGCACCGCCTTCTTGGGCACCACGATAATGGCCAGGTCCACCTGCTCGGGTATTTCCCGCACCGAGGTGTAGGCGCGGATGGAGAAAATGACACCCCCCTTGGGGTTGATGGGATAGACCGGCCCGTTGAAATGGTTGGAGACCAGTTGCTCCATGATGCGATAGCCGATGCTGCCCGCCTCGCGCGAGGCCCCCACCACGGCCACCGCGTTGGGCTTGAAAAACGGCCGCTTGGCGGCGGCGGTGGAAAGCCGGTCGCGCATTTCCGATATGGCCACGCTTTTTTCGCGCGGCATCACGGACAGGTCCACCAGCACCATGCCGTCCTTGTACTGCTCCTTGATCTCGAACCCCGAGGTGCGGAAGGTCTCCAGCATGGCCTGATTATTGGGGTTGGTGATGGCGAGGAAGTGCACGAAACCGTTGTTTACCGCCAGTACGGACAGGCGCTCCAGCAACAGGGCGCCCATGCCCTTGCCCTGAAAGGCGTCGTCCACCGCCACCGCGTATTCGGCCGAGGTCTCGTTGTGCGCGATGTACGAGCCGGTGGCAATGATGCGGTCCGCCCCGTCCGAAACACGGCTGACCAGCAGGGTCATGGATTTGCGGGGATCGGAGGAATCACACAGGGATTCAATCATGTCCATGCCGGGCTTGCTCTCGGAAAAGAAGCGGCGGCGGCGCGACTCGGGCGACAGGGCCTGGAAAAAAGCGGCCATGGCCGGGGCATCCGAGGCTTGGGCCAGCCGGACCGTAGCGGTGGACCCGTCGCGCAGGATCACCCGGCCCTGGGCGGCGGACTCCTGGTAGAGAGCGGGAAGGAACAGCGGCTTGATGTTCTTCATGGTCGTTTCTAAAGAAACAGGACAGTTAATTGTCTGGCTGACCCTTCCCGCTTTCGACGCCGGAATGCAAGTCCGTACCGCCTCGCACCATCAAGTTCAGTGTTTCCCTGATGGGAATCGCCACTTTTACGCTTGTCTATTTAAGACATAAAAGGATTAATTACCCCATGACGGCATGGTCACCACCCACGCGCCGGGGCCGGGAACGGTTCGGGCTGGTTCTCGCGTTGATGGCGGGCCTGTGCGCGGGGTCGGCGGGCTACACCTTCTATTACGCCCGGGGCGGATCGTACCTGTCCAACGATCCCCAGGCCTGCGCCAATTGCCACGTCATGCAGGGCCACCTGGACAGCTGGCAGAAGTCCAGCCACCACGCGGTCGCCACCTGCAATGACTGCCATACCCCGCACGACCTGGTGGGCAAGTACCTGACCAAGATGGAGAACGGCTACCACCATTCCAAGGCGTTCACCCTGCAGGACTTCCCGGACGTCATCCGCATCCGGAAAAAAAACGCGCGCATCCTGAAAGCGAGCTGCCTGCACTGCCACGCCCCCATGGTGGAAAACCTGGTCGCACACGGGGGCGGCGGCGCGGAACCCATGGATTGTATTCGCTGTCATGCCGACGTGGGACACGGAGCACGACGATGAAAATCGAAACGCGAAATTCGAAACTCGAAAATACCGGGGACTCCCAACCCGGAGCCAGGAGACACCGCATGAAAACAGATCACACGTCAAAACACGGAGCCATACTTCCCTACCTCATGGTGGCCATCGCGGTGGCGGGCTTTACCGCGGGTGTGTTTATGCTGCTGGCCAATATCGCCGAGCGCAAAGTGGAGGCCGGGCACCGTTATGTGCGGGTGCAGGAAGTCACCGAGAACGACACCGATCCCGCGGTCTGGGGGCGCAACTGGCCCAAGCAATACGATTCCTACAAGCGGACCGCGCTGGCCACCCGCACCCGTTTCGGCGGGCACGGCGGCAGCGAGGCCATGCCGGCGGAGAAGATCGAGCGCGACCCCTGGCTGAAACGCATGTTTCTCGGCTATGCCTTCTCCATTGATTACCGCGACCGACGCGGCCACGCCTACATGCTGGACGACCAGGAGGCTACCCAGCGCCTGACCAAGCCCCAGTCCGGCTCCTGCCTGCACTGCCACGCCTCCGTCATGCCCCTG
>CAYTVN010000302.1:0-4143 GCA_964441655.1 uncultured Verrucomicrobiota bacterium
GGTCATGTAGTTGGGATGGCTGGTCAGGAAGCGGATGCGTTCCACTCCGTCCACCCGCGCCACCGCGCCCAGCAACCCGCTCAAATCGGTGCCGTCGCTGAAGTCCACCCCGTAGCGGTCCACAATCTGGCCCAGCAGCATGATCTCGCGCACGCCCTGACGGGCCAGCGAGCGAACCTCGGTGATAATGTCCGCCATGGGTCGGCTGCGTTCGGCGCCGCGCCGGTAGGGGATCACGCAGAAACTACAGGCGTGCGAACAGCCGAGGACCACCGGCACCTGGGCGGTCACTGCGCCCTGCTGAAGGGCGGGCAGGGGCAGATCCTCGTCCTGCACCGCATCGCGCCAGGCCCGCTCCTCGCGTTCGGCGCTGCGCAGGCCTTCCACCCCGCCGCGGCTTTGCAGGAAATCCAGCAGCGGCGCGGTGTCGGACGGCGGCATAAAAACGTCCACATAGGGGAAGCGGGCCTGCAACGCAGGCGCCTCGCGCATGCCGACCATGCAGCCCATCAGCCCGATGACCATGTCGGGCCGGGCATCCTTGCAGGCCTTCAGGGTGGTGAGTCGGCCCACCGCCTTGTCCTCAGCCTGCTGGCGGATGACGCAGGTGTTGAGCACCACCAGATCCGCGGTTTCCGCGGAGGCGGCCGGGACATAGCCGACAAATTCGATCTGCTGGGCCAAGCGGCGCGAATCCGCCTCGTTCATCTGGCAGCCGGTCGTCCAAACGTGATAGGTGCGTGGTGCGTTCATCGGTAATGCGTCCGCCCAGGCCGGCGGCATCGGGGCACCATACACGACGAAGGACCTCTTTTTCAACCACCGGCACCTGTGCTATCCTGACTCCATGAATTTCAAGTCGTTCAGCAAGACGTCCAGCAAGGTGCCTTCCAGCCTCCCGCCCGCCGCCCGCAAAGTGCCCGCACGAGCCCTGCATTCCGCGCTGTCGGTGGCCCGCGGCACCGCCACCGCGCCCAAGGATTTTGAGTGGATCCGGGTCAATATTCCCTGCCAGGCCGCCTGTCCGGCTGGCACTGATATTCCCGGCTATCTGGAGGCCATTGCCCAGGGCGACTATGCCCGGGCGTACCGCATCAATCTGGAAGACAATGTGTTTCCCGCCGTGCTCGGCCGCGTGTGTACGCGTCCCTGCGAACCGGCCTGTCGTCACGGGTGGAAGGGGCTGGGCGAGCCGGTGGCCATCTGTTTCTCCAAACGCTCTGCGGCCGATTTCCAGGCTCATTCCGCGCCCGTGGTGTTGGACAAACTTTTTCCGGCCTCCGGCAAGCGCGTGGTCGTGGTGGGGGCGGGCGCCTCCGGCCTGGCCGCGGCCCGCGATCTGGCCCGCTATGGCCACGCCGTCACCGTGCTGGAGCAGCAGGCCGAGCCCGGCGGCATGATGGTGCAGGGCATACCGCCCTTCCGCCTGCCCCGCGATCTGGTGAAGCGTGAGATTGATCAGATCCGCGCCCTGGGCGTGGACATCCGCTGTGGCGTGTCGGTGGGCCAGCACGAAAAACTATCGCACCTGGCCGGGCAGTACGACGCCGTGGTGCTGGCGGCTGGCACCACCCGGCCGCACCGCCCGGACCTGCCGGGCGTGGATGCGCGCGGGGTGCGCCATGGCCTGGAATTCTTGCGCGCGGTGCATGCGGGCGAACGCATCAACTTGGGCCGGCGGGTGGTGGTGATCGGTGGCGGGTTTACCGCGGTGGATTGCGCGCGCACGGCCAAGCGCCTGGGCGCCGAAGAGGTGGCGGTTTACTACCGCCGCACCGCCGACGAGATGTACATCACGCCAGGCGAAGTGGAGGAAATGGCGCACGAAGGCATCCACTTCCAAACTCAGGCCAGCCCGGAGGCGATCCTGACGGCGGATGGCGTGGTCACCGGGGTGCGCTTCGTGCGTACGCAGCCGAGCCAGGCAGAGGCCGGGGGTCGGCGTAGTTTTCAGCCCGTGCCGGGTTCCGCGATCGAGGTGAAGGCGGACGCCGTGTTGCTGGGCACCGGCCAGACCGCCGAGACGGGCTGGGTGGAGGCGACCTCGGACGCCGTGGTGGTCAAGACCGGTGACTTCGCCGCCGGCGCGCGTTCCCTGATTGAAGCCATCGCAGACGGGCGTCGTTGTGCCCGCGAATTGGACGCGGTCCTGATGGGCGAGAAGCGGTTGCAGGCGGTGGTGCAGGTGGCGGATGCCGAGGGAACGGGGCGGACCCGCGACCTGGACGCCCTGCCCCGGCAGGCCATGCCGGTCCGGCCGCTGACCGAGCGGGGATTGGCCGTGGAGGTGGAGACGGGCTATCCGGAGGAAATCGCGCGGACGGAAGCGAAACGTTGTTATCTTTGCCACTACAAGTTCGAAATAGACAACGAGCTGTGCATCTATTGCGATCGCTGTCTCAAGGTGAAGCCGGTGGAAGGCTGCATCGTCAAGGTCCGGGAGATGATCTACGACGCGGAGGGCCGCATCACGGGTTATCACCCGGCCACGGGAGCGAAGGATTACAACCTGCTCTACATTGACCAGAGCCAGTGCATCCGCTGCGGCGCCTGCAAGGATGTTTGTCCGGTGGAGTGCATTGATGTGCAGAAGGTGAGTGCCAAAACCGTATGCGCCAGTTCGCTGGCTGGAAAGGGATGATCATGAAGAAGTGGCTCGTTCTATTAAGTATCGTAGTGCAGGGAATGTCGGCATGGGCGGTGCAATCGGGCGAGCCCGCGCCTGATTTCAAGGCGGCGTCCACCGCGGGACGCGAGTTGACGTTAGGCGACTTTGCCGGGAAATGGTTGGTGCTCTATTTCTATCCCAAATCCTTCACCCCCGGTTGCACGGCTGAGTCCTGCTCCCTGCGCGATGGCTATCAGGACATCCAGTCTGTAGGCGCCACCATCCTGGGGGTCAGCCTGGACAACCTGGAGACGCAGCAGAAATTCAAGGCCGAGCACAATCTGCCCTTCGATTTGCTGAGCGATGAAAATGCCGCGGTGGCCAAGGCCTACGACGCCCTGGGATTCGGCGGA
Source organism: uncultured Verrucomicrobiota bacterium (assembly GCA_964441655.1). GTDB lineage: Bacteria > Verrucomicrobiota > Kiritimatiellia > CAIVKH01 > CAIVKH01 > CAYTVN01. The sequence continues at coordinate 3,022 of CAYTVN010000302.1, forward strand.
TTCATGGCCAAGCGGCTGACCTTCATCATCAGCCCCGAGGGCAAGGTGGTGCGTATTCTGGATGACGTGAAGACGGGCGATCACGATGCGCAGGTATTGGACATCCTGCGCGAGTTGCAGAATCCGACCGACACCTGACCCCGGCGTGCGCCGGTGGAGACGGCGTGCCCACACGCCGCCGCACAGGGAATTGCGGGACGAGGGCGTCCCGGCTCCAGAAAACAGTTCCGGCGTTCGATCCGGGTCAGGCGGTCGGCGCTTCGCCCGCCTGGGCCAGCTTTTCGCGGTACTGGCTGGAACGGTGGCGCACGATGTCGCCCTCGATGAGGTAAATCACATCCTTGGAAATGTTGGTGGCGTGGTCGGCCACGCGTTCCAGGGTGCGTGATACGGATGTGAGGGCGAGCAGGCTGGGCAACTGCTCCGGGTGCTTCTTGATTTCCTCTTCCACCTGGTTGAGCAGATCGCGGTTGAACTGATCGGCATCGTCATCGGACAGCCAGATTTCCCGGGCCAACTTCAGGTCCCGGTTGATGAGGGCGTCCAGGCTGCGCGCCACCGCGGTCTGGGCCTTGTCGGCCAGCCGCTGCAAGGCAAAGTCGCGCTGTACGGGCGGATGCTGGGCCAGCACCAGGGCGCGCTCCCCGATGTTCACGGCCAGGTCACCCACGCGCTCGAGATCGTGGTTGATCTTGAGGATGGCCACGATGAACCGCAGGTCGTGGGCCACCGGCTGGTGCAGGGCCAGGATCTTGAGACATTCTTCCTCCACCAGCACCTCGTGCTCATCAATCACATGGTCGGTCTCGATGGCTTGCAGGGCCAGCTTGCTGTCGCGTTGCTGTACCGCCTTGACGGCCAGGCGCAGATTTTCCTCCACCTCGGCGGCCAGGGAAAGAATGAGCTTCTTCAGGTGGTCAATTTCACGGATCAGATGTACGGGCATGGGGGTTCTCCTCGGCGGTCATCCAAAGCGGCCGGTGATGTAGTCTTCCGTTTGTTTCTTGGTGGGCTTGGTGAACATGACGGAGGTGACGCCGAACTCGATCAGCTCGCCCAGATAGAAAAAGGCGGTCCATTCGGAGACGCGCGCCGCCTGCTGCATGTTATGGGTCACGATGG
>CAYTVN010000303.1:0-4106 GCA_964441655.1 uncultured Verrucomicrobiota bacterium
ACCGTGGTGCCTTCCGCCAGGGCGCCCAGCACGGCGACCAGCGGCAACTCATCAATCAGATTGGGAATGTCCGCCCCGCCCACTTCGACGGCCTTCAGACTCCCGCCCACAATGTGAATGTCGCCCACCGGTTCCGCATCCGCATTGGCCGACGACAGGTTGACTTCCACCTGGGCGCCCGCGCGCCGCAACACATCCAGCAGGGCGATGCGGCGGGGATTCAATCCCACTCCGTTGATGGTAACCTCGGACTTCTTGCGTGCCGCCGCCGCCACCAGCCAGAAGGCAGCGGAAGAGAAATCGCCCGGGATGCGAAAAGGCCGGGCCTTCAGCGACGGCCCCTTCTCGCCCAAGCCCTTGATCTGGACCGTCAGTCCATCCACCTGGATGGGCAGCCCCAGGGTTCGGAACAGACGCTCGGTGTGATCACGGGTGGGAATGGGCTCCGTGACCGACATGTTGCCTTCAGCAAACAGGCTGGCCAGGAGCAGGCAGGACTTCACCTGCGCAGAGGCCACCGGCAGGGTGTAGTTGATGGCCTTGAGCTTGCCGCCGGTAATCTTGATGGGGGCCGTTCCTTTTTCGCCCGTCAATTCCACCTTGGCCCCCATGCGTTCCAGCGGGTCCTTGATCCGGGTCATCGGCCGGGAGCATAGGGATTCGTCACCGGTGATTTCGTACGTGCCGTGCTGTCCGGCCAGAATACCGGACAAGAGGCGGATGGTGGTGCCGGAGTTGCCGACGTTCAGCGGTCCGGCCGGCTCCATCAGGTTTCCGCCGGTGCCCTGGATGGTCAGTTCGCCATCTTCGGAGAAAAAGGAGCGGGCGCCCAGGGCTTCCATGGCGCGCAAGGTATTCACGCAATCCTCGCTCTGCAGGAAGTTGGTGACCTTGGTGGCGCCGGAGGCCAGGGCCGCCATCATGGCTACCCGATGCGAGATGCTTTTGTCGCCGGGCACCTCGATCGTGCCGCCGAGTTGCTTGCTGGGATGAACAATGACCGACTGGGGGATTTGGCTCATACGTCTTTCCGTGGTTTTCCCTTTAACAATGTCCGGCGGGCCGCCTGACCCTGGGCCAGGAAGCGCTGCACACCTTCAAAATCACCATCATCGAGCAACTTGATCAAGCGTTCTGTCTGATTCTTGTACGCACGAAGCTCTTCGGCCAGATTGGACCAGTTTGTGCGCACAATGTCATGCCACACTTCTGGCGAACCTTCGGCCACCCGCGAGGTGTCCGCAAAACCCGAGCCGCAATAGGCCCCGACCTTCTCCGCGCCCGTCCGGGCCACCGTCACCGCCAGCAGGCTGGCTACCATGTGAGGCAAGTGGCTGGTGCGGCTCACGATGCGGTCGTGTTCGCGGGCATCGCAGTCCACCACCCGTCCGCCCACGCGCTTCCAGAATCCATTTACCAGCTTGACCGCCCGCACCGGAACCTTGGCCGCGGGACAGACGAAGACTAAAGCCCCTTCATACAGGTCGGGCCGCGCAGCCTCGATTCCCTGCTGCTCAGATCCGCACAAGGGATGGCTGCCCACAAAAAATGCTCCAGTGCCGGAAAGGGCGTCCGCCAGCTCCTGCTCCACCACGGTCTTCGTGCTGCCCACATCGGTCACCACCGCGCCCGGCTTGAGACCCGCCCGGCAGGACAGCGCTTGCCGGACCAGGGCCAGCACCGGCCCACACAATACGATCAGATCGGCATCCTTGACCGCATCCAGCGGCGAGGTGTGCAGGGAGTCCACGGCACCCCGCTTGAGGGCACGGCGGCCCCGTTCAGCAGTGCGCGTATGGCCGGCCACATGCCAGCCCAAGTTGCGCGCCTTGATGGCCAGCCCCAGTGAGCCGCCCATCAAACCCAATCCGAGTATGGCCACCCGCTTCATGCGCTGTGTCAGATATCCCGGCCCATCGCCCGCGCGATGGCACGTAATTCATCCATCATGCCTGCAAATTGAACCGCATTGATGGTCTGGGCCCCATCCGAAGTGGCCTTGGCGGGCTCGGGATGCGTTTCCACCATGATGGCATCCGCCCCGGCCGCCACCGACGCGCGCGCCATGGGCGTCACCAGGTCCGCATAACCGGTGCCGTGGCTGGGGTCGGCCGCCACCGGCAGGTGGGACAGCTTGTGCAGCACGGGAAGGGCATTCAGATCCAGGGTGTTCCGGGTGGCCTTTTCGTAGGTGCGGATGCCGCGCTCGCACAGCACCACCTGCTGGTTGCCCTGGCTCAAAATATACTCCGCGCTCATCAGCAACTCTTCGATGGTCCCGGAGATGCCGCGCTTCAGCAGGACCGGCTTGTGCACCCGGCCCACCGCCTTGAGCAGGCTGAAATTCTGGGTGTTGCGGGCGCCGATCTGGATCATATCCGCGACCTCCGCCACCATTTCCACGTCGCGCGTATCCATGACTTCCGTCACAAACGGAAGGCCCGTCTCGGCCCGTATTTCACTGAGGATACGCAAGCCCTCCACCCCCAAACCCTGAAAGGCATAGGGCGATGTGCGAGGCTTGAAGGCGCCGGCGCGCAACACGGTGGCGCCCGCCGCCTTCATGTAGCGGGCGATCTCCAGCATGATCTCCGGGGTTTCCACCGAGCACGGCCCGGCCACCACGACCACGCGGGACCCGCCGAATACCACCGGCTGGTCGCCCGGACGGGCGGCGGGCAGCTTGATCAGCGTGTTGGCCTTTTGAAATTCACGGCTGGCCAGCTTGTAGGGCTTTTGCACCTGGACCACCGAATCCACACCGGGAAAGGCATCCAGCGGCTTGGTGGCAATCAACGCCTCATCGCCGATAACCCCCACCACCGTGCGCTCAATGCCACGGCTGATGTTGGTGCGCAGACCCCAGCTGTGGATGCTCTGGACGATGTGGCTCACCTGCTCTTCGGTGGCCTCTTTTTTCAACACAATGATCATCACGCCGATCCCTTCTCCAACACGCGGTCCAGCGCCGCCAAAAATCGTTCATTCTCGTCCCGCGTGCCCACGGTCACCCGGATATAGTCGGGCAAGGCATAGGCATCCACCGGGCGCACAATGACCCGCTGGCGTTGCAGGGCTTGAGATATTTCCCGGCCCCTCCCTACTTTCACAAGGATAAAATTTACCTCGGACGGAACATAGGCCAGGCCGCGCTGCCGCAACCCTTCCGTGAGCTGTGCCAACCCCTCCACCACCATCGCCCGGGTGCGACGCACATGCTCGTCATCCTGCAGGGCGGCCAGCGTGGCGGCCTGGGCCATGGCATTCACATTAAACGGCTGGCGCACCTTGTGCAGCAACTGGATGCCCTCCGGCGGCGCCACCGCATAGCCGATCCGCAGTCCGGCCAACCCATACGCCTTGGAAAAGGTGCGCAGCACGAAAACGCTCCGCCCCTCCCGTACGTGCCGCAAGGTATCAGGCGCCTCGCCATCGGGTAACAGCTCAACATAAGCCTCATCCACCACGGCCACCACGTGCGGCGGCAACTGGCTCAGGAACCGATCCAACTCCGCATTCGAAACCCGGGTGCCGGTCGGGTTGTTGGGATTGGCGATAAAGACCAGCCGGGTGTCAGGGCGAATGGCCGCCCGCATGGCCTCCAGATCGTGAGTGAAATTCCGCATGGGCACTTCAATGGTCTCCGCCTCGTACAGCGCCGCTACCAGCTTATAGACCACAAACGCCTGGGCCGACGCGACCACACTGGTGCCCTTGCCCAGATAGACATGCCCCAGCAGGGCAATGATTTCATTGCTGCCGTGTCCGAAAAACAGATGGCTCTCCGGCATGCCCAGCTTGGCCGCCAGGGCCTGACGCAGATAGAAGGTGTCGCCATCCGGATAAATATGCATCCGGTCCGCCACCGCCCGCATGGCCTCGACCGCCCGCGGCGAGGGCCCCAGGGCATTCTCGTTGGAGGCCAGCTTGATGATGGTGCTCGGATCACCGAGCCCCAGCTCGCGCGCCACCTCCTCGATGGGACGGCCGGGCTGATACGTGCCCAGCAACTGGACCCACGGTTTGGCCGCCGTTGAAATCGCACTCACGCGACGCCCCGCATGCCCACCAGCCGATAGAAGCCGGGCTGGCCATCCACCTTGACC
>CAYTVN010000304.1:0-4077 GCA_964441655.1 uncultured Verrucomicrobiota bacterium
GATTGTGGATGACCACGGACAGGAAGTACCGCATGGCACGGTGGGCGAGATCGTCGTGCGCGGGCCCAACGTGATGAAGGGCTATTGGAATCATCCGGAGGAAACCGCGGCCTCCTTCTTCGGCGAGTGGTTCCGCACCGGCGATCTGGGCACGGAGGATGACGACGGCTATTTCTGTATCGTGGATCGCAAGAAGGATCTTGTCATCGTCAACGGCATGAACGTCTACCCGCGGGTCATCGAGGAGGTGCTCTATCAGCACCCGGCCGTGCGCGAAGTCGCGGTGGTCGGACAGCCCGACCCGCTGCACGGCGAAGTGCCGGTGGCGTATGTAGCCCTCAAGGAAGACCCCACCGCCACCGCGGAAGAGTTGCGCGCATTTTGCCGCGACAACCTGGGCCGGCACGAAATTCCGCGGCACATCCACCTGCTGCCCGCCCTGCCCAAGAACGCCGCCGGGAAAATAATGAAGCGTGAGCTGCGCAAGGGCGGCGAAGTGGAACGCGGTGTAAGCTGAAGCACTCTTCAGCGACGAAAGGTTGAACACAGGCCCACAATAGGGGTCTGATGGAGCATCATGAAGCTACAACTAGGTTTCCTCTTTCTTGGACTGTTGGCGGGCGGGCTCCGGGCGGAACCGGTCCGCGACAAGCATGTGGCGGCGGAACTGATCGCCGAAAACACCCATGTCCAACCCGGTCAGCCGTTCTGGCTGGCCGTCAAACTGAACATGGACCCGCATTGGCACACCTATTGGCGCAATCCCGGCGACTCCGGCTTGGGTACCACCGTGGACTGGGAACTGCCTGAAGGCTATCAGGCGGGCCCGCTGGTGTGGCCCCACCCGGAGAACATCGTATCCGGCCCGCTCGTCAGTTATGGCTATGAGAATGAGGTGGCCCTGTTTACGCTGGTCACGCCGCCCCCGAACGTTAGCGTCACCGCGCTGACCATTCGCGCCAAGGCAGCCTGGCTGATGTGCGATGAGGTTTGCATTCCCGGCAACGCCACGCTGGCCCTCACCCTCCCCGTACGCTCAGAAACGCCGGTGGCCGACGCACGCTGGACCGCCCTACTGGCGAGCAATCGAGCTCAACTGCCCGTGCGCGACACCGGTTGGAAAGTCCGTGCGCAGGTGACCGATAAGGAGGTCGTGCTGACCCTGACCCCGGGGCCCGAAACCAAAGATGCCGACTGGACCGCCGCTTTCTTTCCTTATTCCGACGACATCATTGATCATGCCGCCGAGCAAAAGCTCACCGCCGAAGGTGATGCCTTTGTACTGCGGATGCCGCGCTCGCCGCTGAGTAAATCGGTTCCCGAGCAACTGAACGGCGTGTTGGTCCGGAAGGATGGCTGGCGGGCAGACGGCACGACACCCGCCTGGGAAATTTCCGCACCTGTGGGAGCACCGGCGGTTGCCACATCCCCGACTACCGGGGTTACCCCGAAGCGCACCATGAGTTTGGGTTGGGCGCTGATCTTCGCCTTTGCCGGCGGCCTCATCCTCAACTTGATGCCCTGTGTGTTCCCGGTCATCTCGATCAAAATCCTGGGCTTTGTTGAGCAGGCCGGGGAATCACGCGCCCGGCTTTTTTCGCACGGCCTGGTCTTCGCCCTGGGCGTACTGGTTTGCTTCTGGGTCCTGGCCGGCACGTTGATGGCCTTGCGGGCCAGCGGATCCGAAATCGGCTGGGGCTTTCAGTTGCAGCAACCCATCGTGGTCATTGCGCTGGCGGCCATCTTCTTCCTGCTGGGCCTCAGCTTGTTTGGCATCTTTGAAATCGGGCTGTCGCTGACCACGGCCGGGGCGGGTGTTCAGGCCAAATCCGGATTTGCCGGATCGTTCTTCAGCGGCCTGCTGGCCACCGTGGTCGCCACCCCCTGCACGGCCCCCTTCATGGGCGCGGCCCTCGGCTATGCGCTGGCTTTACCCACCGGGTCCGCCCTGTTGGTCTTCACCATGCTGGGCCTGGGCATGGCCCTGCCCTACCTCATCCTGTCGGCCTCGCCCGGATTGATACAGCGTATCCCGCGGCCCGGTCCGTGGATGGAAACCCTGAAGCAACTGATGGGATTCCTGATGATGGCCACCGTGGTGTGGCTGGCCTGGGTGCTCAGCGTACAGACGGGCAGCGGGACCGTCATCGCCCTGATGGGCGGCCTGATCGGACTCGGCATGGCGGCGTGGATTCTCGGCCGCTGGGCGGCCCTGCATCGCGCGCCCGGAACCCGGTTGCTCGCCCGCATCATCGCACTGCTGCTCGTGCTGGCGTCCGTGCTGCCCGCCATCCGTTCCGCCCGCGATGGGCGGGCCGCCCCCGCGGCAGGCGCGGTCGTGACCGAGGGCGGTGTAACCTGGGAGGTATGGTCGCCGGAGCGCGTGGCCGAGTTGCGCGCGGCGGGAAAGAATGTGTTCGTGGATTTCACCGCGGCGTGGTGCCTGACCTGCCAGGTCAACAAGCGGGTCGCCCTGCACCAGCGGACGGTGGAGGCGGCCTTTCTGGACAAAGGGGTCGTGACCCTCAAGGCGGACTGGACGGATCGCAACGAAACCATCTCACGCGCGTTGAGTGAATTCGGCCGCAGTGGCGTGCCGCTCTATGTGCTCTACCGGCCGGGTGCGGAACCCGTGTTGCTGCCCGAGGTATTGACCCCCGGCCTGGTGCTGGAGGCGTTGGCCCAGTTGCAATAATTTCGTTCTGTCGTACGTTTCCCGACCAACTGGAGGAACACCATGATCAAGCAGATAGTGATGGCAGGAATTTTGTCCGCGGTGCTGGTCGCGGGCGTGCGGGCTGAAGTTACCACGGGCGCGACCGCCCCGGATTTCACCCTCACCGACACCAGCGGCGCCAGTCACAAACTGTCCGACTTCAAAGGCAAAACTGTGGTGCTGGAATGGGTCAACCACGGCTGCCCGTTTGTGGTGAAGCACTACAGCAAAGGCAACATGCAGGGCTTACAGGCGGACTACACCGGCAAGGGCGTGGTGTGGCTCTCCATCTGCTCCTCGGCAGAAGGCAAGCAGGGCTACAACACGGCGGAAGGCTGGCAGAAGCTCAATACAGAAAAAGGCGGGAAAGCCACCGCCATCCTGCTCGATCCAGAGGGCACGGTGGGCAAGCTGTACGGGGCCAAAACCACCCCGCACATGTATGTGATCAACGCCGAAGGTACGCTGGTGTACCAGGGCGCCATTGATGACAAGCCGTCCACCGACAGCGACGATATTCCTGGCGCGAAGAACTATGTGAAGGCCGCGCTGGACGAAGTGCTGGCGGGAAAGCCTGTCACCACGGGCCAGACCAAGCCTTATGGTTGCGGTGTGAAGTACGCGAACTAAGCGAATGATCCGTGATTCGTAATCAGTGAACCGTTTCCCCGGTCACTGATTACGGTCACGTTTAATTGCAGCCGCAACCGCCGCCGCCCACCCCGCGGCCACCCGCGGCTCCTTCGCGCGTGAAGTAGACGTGTTCCTCGAACAGATCAGACAAGGGGTCACGGTCCGGGCGCATGGTGTAATCAGCCAGTTCGCCACGCTCCCACGGTTGCACCACCGCACAACCGGAGGCCAGTCCGAGCAGGGATAGTCCCGCCAACAAGCCGATTCGCACCCAGGTCATTTTGAACGCAGGCATTTTTCGATCTCCTCGGCGAGTGCCTTTTCCGTTTCTTCTCCCTGAAATCCGGTGTGTATGGCCACCACCCGCCCCTGCCGGTCGATGACCAGCGAGGTGGGCATGGCCTGCGGTTCCACCAGTTCCACTAGGTGATTGTTCACATCGCGCACCACGAAAAAGGTCACCGGATGCTCTTGCAGGAACCGCTCCATGGCCTCCCGCTTCGTATCCACATTGACGGCGATCACTTCCACACCGTCCTTGCGGAACCTGTCCTGCAAGCGCTGCAATGCCGGGAAAGAAGCCTTGCAGGGTGCACACCAGGACGCCCAGAAGTCCACCAGCACCACCTTGCCCTTGGTCTCCGGCACGCGGCTGCCCGGGGTATGCGCGGCCAGGCTGGGAAATTGAGAGCCAACCGTGACCGCGGCATTCACCCACGCCGCCGAAG
>CAYTVN010000305.1:0-4032 GCA_964441655.1 uncultured Verrucomicrobiota bacterium
CATCGGCCTGAGCGGAAGTCCGGACGGCCTGGAGCAGATCATCAAGCAGACCAGCAAGTTGATTGATGTGTTGCGTTGCGTGGACCACTCGGACGACGAGGCTGTCATAAAGGAGCTGGCCCTGATCAAAGTGGGGGTGGACGCCTCCGCCCGCGCCGAGGCCCTGCAGATCGCCGAGCATTTTGGCTGCAAGACCGTGGACCTCACCGAGAGCTCCATGATCCTGCAATGCACGGGCAACAGCGAGAAGGTGGATGCCCTTATCGATATGCTGCGCAAATTCCGCATCATTGAACTGGTGCGCACCGGCAAGGTGCTGATGGCGCGCGGCGATGGCCTGACCTAAGCTGCGGCTGCGCATACGGCAGGTCGCCGACTTGGTCGTAAAGGACGTGCGGTGCGCGTTCGCCCGCTATTCACCGCCTTGCGTTGAGCCGCCGGTTACCCTATATTCGAACTCTTATGGGCAAGACACTTTTTGAGAAGATATGGGACCGGCACGTGGTGAAGACCCTGCCGGATGGAACCGTTTTGTTGTATATCGACCGGCATCTGGTGCATGAAGTCACCAGCCCGCAGGCGTTCGAAGGATTGCGCATGTCCAAGCGGACCTGTCGCAGGCCAGATCTGACGTTCTCCACGCTGGACCACAACATTCCGACCGACGACCCACACAACATCAAGGATCCCATCTCGCTGGCCCAGGTGCAGGCCCTGACCCAGAATTGCAAGGATTTCGGGGTCACCCTGTTTGATTTCAAGAGTGGCCATCAGGGCATCGTTCACACCATCGGTCCGGAAATGGGCATCACCGTTCCCGGTTTGACCATGGTGTGCGGCGATTCGCACACCTCCACCCACGGGGCGTTCGGCACGCTGGCGTTCGGCATTGGTACGTCCGAAGTGGAGCACGTGCTGGCCACCCAGACCTTGCGTCAGAGCAAACCCAAGACCTTCAAGGTTGAATTCACCGGCCGGTTGCAGCCGGGGGCCTCCTCCAAGGACATGGTGCTCAAAATGATCGGGTTGATCGGGACCGCAGGCGGCACCGGTTATGTCATCGAATATTGCGGCGAGGCCATCCGCGCCCTGTCCATGGAAGCGCGCATGACCATCTGCAATATGACCATTGAGGGCGGTGCACGGGCGGGCCTCATTGCGCCCGACGAAACGACCATCAACTATGTGCGGTCCGGCGACCGGCCGTATGCCCCCAAGGGCGCGGCGCTGGAGAAGGCCATTGCCTACTGGCGCACGCTGCCGTCCGATCCGGATGCCAAATTCGACCGCGAGTTAACCATCGATGCCAGCCAGATTGCCCCCCAGGTCACCTGGGGTACCAGTCCCGGCATGGTGGTGGATGTCAGTGGTACGGTCCCGCAGCCGGACGCCGTGCCCGGCTACAGCCGCAAGGATGTGGAACAGGCGTTGGAGTATATGGGATTGACCGCGGGTACCCCGATCACGGACATCCGTCCCGACACCATCTTCATCGGCAGTTGCACCAATGCCCGTATCGAGGACTTGCGCAAAGTCGCTGCCATCATCAAAGGACGCAAAAAGGCGTCCTCCCTGCGGGTCATGGTTGTGCCCGGCTCCATGGCGGTTCGGCGGCAGGCGGAAAAAGAAGGCCTGGACCGCATCTTCCTGGATTTTGGCGCCGAATGGCGTTACGCGGGCTGTAGTATGTGCCTGGCCATGAACCCGGATCAGTTGAAGCCGGGCGAGCGGGCGGCCTCCACCTCGAACCGCAACTTTGAAGGACGTCAGGGGAAGGGCGGGCGCACGCACCTGGTGAGCCCGGAGATGGCGGCGGCGGCGGCCATAGAGGGTCATTTCGTGGATATTCGGAGCTGGAAGTAATATGGATGCCTTTACCACTCATCACGGTCTGATTGCCCCGCTGGATCGCGCCAACGTGGACACGGATGCCATCATCCCGAAGCAGTTTTTGAAGTCCATCAAGCGCACCGGGTTTGGGCCCAGTCTATTTTTCGACTGGCGCTATCAGGCGGATGGTTCGGATGATCCGGCATTTTCACTGAATCAGCCCCGCTACAAAGGCGCATCCATCCTGCTGGTGCGGAATAATTTTGGCTGCGGGTCCAGCCGCGAACACGCAGTCTGGGCGGTGGCCCAATATGGCTTCCGCGCCATCATCGCGCCGCGCAAGGAGGTGGGGGGTGCGAGTTTGCCCGCCTTTGCCGACATCTTCGCCAACAACTGTGTCAAAAACGGGGTGCTGACCATTGAGCTTACCGATGCGGAAGTGGAACAGCTGTTCCAGTTGGTGGCGCGGTTTCCTGGTTTGGAAGCGACGGTTAATCTGGAAGAACAGCGTGTGGTGGTGCACATGGACGAGGAAGTCTCGTACCATTTCGCCATCGATCCCGGCGTGAAACACATTCTGCTGCACGGGCTTGATGATATCGGCATGACCTTGCAGCATACCGCTGATATCACCGTCTTTGAAAAGAAACACGACGTCCAGATCGCTGCGCCCTGATGGACGCGCGATTGTAACCTTGGACGTCGCCCATGCTGAGATCCACCCTCCTGCATTTACCTGGCATCGGTCCGGTGCGTGAGCGGAGGCTGTGGGCGGAGGGCGTGACTTCCTGGGAGGCGTTGGCGGCGCGCGAGCCGGATTCGCTGGCGGGCGAGGAGGCGCGGGAATCCTGTCGACGCTGGGATGCGTGCGATTGGAACTATTTTGACCAGCGTTTGCCGGCCTCGGAGAAGTGGCGCGCCTTTGCCGACTTTCAGGACCGTGCACTCTATGTGGACATCGAGACCGATGGCACCGACTTCATTACCGTGATCGGTGCCTTTGATGGGCAACAATCCCGTCTGTATGTGGCGGGTCGCGATCTGGACGAGGCCTGCGCCCACCTCGAAAGCCACCCGCTGATCGTCACCTATAATGGTGCGTTATTTGATCTGCCGATCATTCGAAAACGATTTCGCAATCATCGTTTCAATCATGTGCATCTGGATTTGCGCTATCCGCTCCATCGGCTCGGTTTCAAGGGGGGACTCAAGCGCATCGAGCATCAGGTGGGCATTCAACGCAGTGAGGAAACCCAGGGCCTGGACGGCTGGGCTGCCGTGCATCTGTGGCATCGTTGGCAGCGGGGCGATGATCAGGCGGGCCACCAATTGCTAGCCTACAACGAAGAAGACATCCGGAACCTGGCCCCGCTGGCCCGGTTGGTGTGGCACAAAATGACCGAACAGACTAAGGTGTCGGCATGAAGATGGTGGTACTGGATGGCGCGACCTTGAATCCAGGCGATCTTTCATGGGCACCTCTGGAAGCGTTGGGGACGCTAAAAGTGTACCCGCGCACCGTGCTGGAAGAGATCGTCCCGCGGGCCCAGCATGCGGAAATCGTGCTGACCAACAAAACTCCGCTCAACCGCGAGACCATTCGCCACCTGACCGCCTTGAAATACATCGGGGTGCTGGCCACGGGCCACAATGTGGTCAATGTGGAGGCGGCGCGCAAACGTGGGGTGGTGGTCACCAATGTGCCCGCCTACGGCACCGCTTCGGTCGCTCAACACACCTTTGCCCTGCTGCTGGAACTGGCCAGCCAAACCGGACACCATGCCCATACCGTGCGACAGGGCCGCTGGTCAAAGCATCCGGATTTCTGCTACTGGCTTCATCCCATGCTGGAACTATCCGGCCTGACCATGGGTCTGGTTGGCTATGGCCAGATTGGACAAGCGGTGGCCCAGATTGCACGTGGATTCGGCATGAACGTGCTGATTCACACCTCGCATCCACCCAAGGAACTGCCGGCGGGGGTGCGCTCCGTTTCCATGGACGAATTACTGGCCGGTAGCGATGTGGTCAGTCTGCATTGCCCGCTGGTTCCGGTCACAGAGAAGATCATCAACGAGTCTGCGCTGGCCCGCATGAAACCTGGCGCGATACTCATAAATACCAGCCGCGGCGGCTTGGTGGACGAAGTGGCTTTGTTGAACGCACTGCGGTCCGGTCATCTGGGCGCGGCGGGCCTGGATG
>CAYTVN010000306.1:0-4029 GCA_964441655.1 uncultured Verrucomicrobiota bacterium
CGATATCACCATGTACGAACTGAACCCGATGACCGCGGAGGCCACGAGCGACCAGTTCAGCGGGCGCAGCACGTTCCGCGACATCTATCAGCAGGACACGGGCGACGGGCTCGACATCCTCAGCACCAACTACTTCAAGCAGCTGGGTGTGAACATGCTGTGGTTGCAGCCGATCCATCCCATTGGCTTCGACAACCGCGAACAGGATCCGAGCACGGGTTCGGATTATGATCCGGGCAGCCCCTACGCGGTGCGGAACTACTTCAAGGTTAACGGCGTGCTGGGTGATCCGTTCGTGGCGGACGGCAGCCAGGCGTTGATCGAATTCAAGGAATTCGTGGCTGCCATGGACGACAACAAGATCGGCGTCATGCTGGACGGCACCTTCAATCACAGTGCGTGGGACTGCGAAGTGGGCCAGCCCGCGCTGGATATGTTCCCCGGTCTGACCAACGCTTCGGACCTGATCCGCAGCGCCCGTCCGGCCTGGTATTCCAAGAAGGGCGATTACGGCAAGCCCGCGTCCTACTACCAGTCGTCGGCCGACACCGATATTGCCACTGCGCCGGATCGCACGGACTTCGGCAAGTGGAGCGATGTGGCAGACTTCTTCTTCGGCACCTACGACGCGTTGGTCCAGGGTCCGGATGACTCGTGGCGCGATCGCTACCTGCTGCAGGAGGATCGCTTCGACGGCTTCACCACCAACGCCACGCGCGAGTTGTGGCAGTACTTCGCGGAGTATCCGCTGTACTGGCTGCGGGAGACCGGACATCCCGAGGGCACACCCAAGAGCGAGTCCAACAAGGGTATTGACGGACTGCGCTGCGACTTCGCCCAGGGCCTGCCCAGTCTGTTCTGGGAGTACACCATCAACAAGACCCGCAGCGTGAAGTGGGACTTCCTCTTCATGGCGGAATCGCTGGATGGCTACCGCGAAGTGAACGGCAGCAAGCGGAACGGGCTCAGCTTCCGCTCGGCGCGTCACTTCGACATCCTGAATGAAAACCTGGTGTTCTACTGGCGCGACCAGTTCTTCGATTATAAGCCGTTCGGCGGCACGCCGTTCTCGGAAGCCAACTCCACCACCTTCCCGACCTGGCAGGCCTTTGACAACCGCCGCAATGCGTATGACACCGTGCCGATTCTGTTGAACCTCTCCGGGCACGACGAACTGTTGCCGCACGACGCGCAGTGGCGTCTGGTATATGCCTTCGCCACGTTGTCCGCGGTGGACGGCGCGCCCATGCTGCTGGCCGGCCAGGAAGCGGGAGCCCAGAATTCGGCCTCCGTGTATACCAACCGTGGCATCGATGCGGGCAACAACTACGCTCGCTACGAGGTGAACTTCGGCAAGGGCATCCCGCACTTCAAGCGCTACAACCACCTGACCAACGTGTGGAACAACATCAACGGCGGCTGGGCGGATGGTCTGAAGTCAACGTATCAGCGCATCCTGCGCGCCCGGTTGAGTTCGCCCGCCTTGCGCAGCCAGAACAACTACATGCTGCCCAATGTGTCCGCGACGAATTGGAATGCGGATATTTATGGTGTGGCCAAATACGAAACCGCAGGGGCCAGCGCCTCCTCGCAGGACGTGGTGTTTGTGTTCGTGAATAACAACTACCAGACCAGCACCAATCGCTGGGAATCCTACCAGGTCAAGGCGGAGGTTTCGCCTGGCGTGAACTGGTTCGGCATCCAGCCGGCCAAGACCTACAACTTGATTGATCTGGCTTCCGGTTCCACCAATTATGTGTGGGGCGTTTCGCGCACCGGCACCGACATCATCAACAACGGCATCACGGTGGGCCTTACCGGAAATCCGTTCCTGGGTCAGCAGGCCCAGTACCTCAAGCTGGTGGATATTGCCGCCACCTATCCGGATTCGGATGGCGACGGCATCCCCGATTACTCGGATCCGGACGATGACAACGATGGCCTGCCCGATTGGTGGGAATCGCTGTACGGCAACCTGAGCCCCGGGGCGGATGGTGACAACGATGGCGCGAACAACCTGGACGAATACCTCGCGGGTACGCATCCGGGGCAGGGTGGATCGGTGCTGGAAATCACCTCCATTGTTGGCACCGGCACCCAGGCTCGCATCAGCTGGGATTCCGTGGTCAATAAGAACTACCGCCTGCAGAAGAGCGGCAGCCTGCCGGGTACCTGGCAAAACGTCTACTTCGGCACCGCGCTGGGCGGCACCCAGTCGGTGGACGATGTGATGAGCACGGCGACCACCCTGTTCTATCGTGTCGAATTGAAGCCGTAAGCGCCTTTCATTGCCATCCGGTGTTTGGTGATCAGCGGCCTTGCCGCTGGTCACCAGGCCCGGGTGCTGAATCTTCCCGTCGGTCTTGACTTGGCGGGCTCCCGCGTTAGGTTTGCCGACTCATGACCTTTCGTTTCCTGATGCTTACGTTGATGCTGGCTGCGGCGGGCGGCTGTGACCGCCCCGGTGACGCGGTGCGCACCTATCAGGAAGTATCGGTTCAGCCCGAACGCCCGTCCGCCCCGGCGGAGGCCCCGGTGGCGTCAGCTCCCGCCGATGCCATGGCGTCCACCCCAGTGCAGACCTCCACCGCCCGGTTGCATTGGACCGTGCCGCCGGGTTGGACCGAGCAGGGCGGGAGCCAGATGCGGCTGGTCACATTTAAAGTGGGTCCAGATGGCGCCGAGTGCGTTATCACCATCTTTCCCGGCGACGTGGGCGGGCTCGAAGCCAACTTGCGGCGCTGGCTGGGCCAGTTGCAGGTCACGGTGGAGGACGCTGAGGTGGCGCGTTTTGCGCGGGCACCGGAGACGTTCCAGAGCGAGGGCGGCCTGCCCTGCCTGGTCTATGATTTCAGCGCCCTGCTGCCCGCCGACCGGGCGGACTCGTTGCTGGCCGCCGTGGTGCCGCTGGAGGGCAGCACAGCCTTCGTGAAATTCGGCGCCTCCAAAACCCTGCTGGACGCGGAAAAGGAAAACTTCCGCGCCTTGTGCCGCTCGCTCCAGCCATGAACGCCACCAACCCAGGTCGCCTAGAGCGATTGATCGGCTGGCTCATCGGCCCCCGCCTGACCGTCTATTGCCTGGCCTTCCTGTTTGTCCTGACCTTCTGGGGCACGGTGTACCAGGTGGAAAACGGCCTCTTTGCCGCTCAGGAACGATTCTACAATTCCTGGCTGATCCTGCTGGGTGGCTTCGTTCCGTTTCCCGGCACGCAACTGGTGCTGACCGTGCTGACCATCAACCTGACCGCCTACCTGGTCACCATGATCGGCAAATCCTCCTTCGGCATCCTGCTCACCCACGCCGGATTACTCATGCTGTTGCTGGGCGGCGCGGTGACCCATTATTTCGCGGAAGAATCGCAGCTGACCCTGATGGAAGGCGAAGCCTCCAACGTGTCCGCGTCCTACCATCGGTGGGAGGTCGCGGCGTGGAAGCAGAATGGCCTGGTGCGGGACGTCATCGCCCGGGATGCCGACCAGCTGCGCCCGGGCGATCGGCTGGCCTTCGATGCCGCGGGCTTTTCCGTGACCGTGGAGGCCTATCATCGTAACGCGCGAGCCTTCCAGTCCGTGGCCTCGGCCACGAATGCCCCGCTCAATGCGCTGGGCATCACGTCGCTGCGCGGTGCGCGCCCGGCCAAGGAGCCGGCCGAAAATGTGGCGGGTGGCATCTTTGTGGTGGAGACCCCCGGGGTGGGGCCGGTTCGCGTTTTGCTGTTCGGTGAGGATGTTTCCGCCACTACGTTTATGCAGGGGGCGGACGAGTGGCATCTGGCCCTGCGAAGGGTCCGCACGCCGCTGCCGTTTGTGGTGACCTTGAAGGATTTTGTACGCGAGATGCATCCGGGCACCGCCATGGCCAAGGCTTTTTCGAGTGACGTCGAAATCAGTTCCGATGGCGTGGACCGGGCCCTCACCATTTCGATGAACAAGCCTTTCCGCGATCGTGGATACACGCTTTTCAAGGCATCCTACAGAGAGCATCCGGGCCAGCCTCAGATGTCCTCGTTATCCGTCACTAAAAACT
>CAYTVN010000307.1:0-4023 GCA_964441655.1 uncultured Verrucomicrobiota bacterium
GGCGTTGTAGAGCGACCACAATTCGGGACGCTGGTTTTTGGGGTCCCACTGGCCGAAGGCGTCACGGAAGGAGAAGATGCGTTCCTTGGCCCGGGCTTTTTCTTCGTCGCGGCGGGCGCCCCCGATGGCGCAGTCGAATTTGAATTCCTCCAGCGCGGCCAGCAGGGTGGGGGTTTGCAGCCGGTTGCGGCTGGTTTCGCCCGGCACTTCGCGCGCGATGCCCTGTTTCAGGGCGTCTTCCACCGTGCGTACAATCAGCTTCTCGCCCAACTGGTGGGCCCGGTGATCGCGGAAGGCAATCAACTCCGGGAAATTGTGCCCGGTGTCAACGTGCAGGAGGGGGAAGGGGAATTTGGCGGGGCGGAACGCCTTCTCGGCCAGACGCAGCATACAGATGGAATCCTTGCCGCCGGAGAACAGCAGCACCGGGCGCTGAAACTCCGCCGCCACCTCGCGCAGGATGAAAACGGATTCGGCCTCGAGGGCTTCGAGATGGGATAGGCGGTAGCTCATAAATTCTCTTTAAAAATCACTTAACACTGAAGACTGATAACTTCTTAAATCGTGGGCGTCCACGATTTCATATTGAGGTGCAATCCGCACTCCTTGTGCTCGGGATTTTCCCACCACCAGCGACCCGCGCGTTGGTCCTCGCCCGGCTCAATGGCGCGCGTGCAGGGGGCGCAACCGATCGAGGTATAACCGATATCGTAGAGCCGGTTATAGGGAATTTTCTTCTCGCGCGCGTAGGTCCACAGGTCGTCGAGCGTCCAATCGGCCAGCGGATTGACCTTGGCGATACCGCCGTGGCTGGCATCGGTTTCCACCACGGCCAGTTCGGTTCGGGTCACGCTTTGCTCACGGCGCAGGCCTGTGATCCAGCCATTTAAGCCGGACAGGGCGCGGTTCAGCGGTTCCACCTTGCGGATGCCGCAGCACTCCTTGCGGTTCTCCACGCTTTCCTTGAAGGAGAAGAGACCTTTGGTGCGTTCCAGCTGTTCGACGGGTTCGTGTTTCGGAAAGTACCACTCGATCTTTACGCCATACCGTCGTCGCAATGCTTCGGCGCATTCGTAGGTCTCGGGATTGAGCCGCCCGGTGTCCAGGGCAAATACCCGGGCGTCCGGGCGAATGCTCATGAGCAGATCCAGTACCACGGCATCTTCCAGGCTGAAACTGGAGGCGAGTGCGACGTGTGGATGCAGGCGATCCAGCACCCGGGCCAATACCGCGCGCGGATCCTTGGGATCCACCCCCTCCAAAAGAGACGCTATCTCGATACTGCTCATATACACCATCTCTACCGATTTAGTAGAGATTAAGCAACAAGAATATTAAATCGAGTAGTTGGAGGCCTTTTCGAAGGCGCGTAGTTGCTCATGTTCGGCCAGGCGGCCGAAGGAGTAGGTGCTGAAAACTGCATCCAAAGCCTTTTCGGCTTCCAGCCAGACGGGTTGGAAGACTGCGCCTGGTTCCCGCTGTCGGTCCGCCGGGGCAATAAGAGGACCCTCGAACAGGCGCAGGACTTCGCTGACCGTGATGGATTCTGCGTCTTTGGACAAGGTGTAGCCGCCCGACTTCCCACGTACGGAGTCGCACAGGCCGGCCTGGCGGAGCTGGCGAAGGATCGCTTCGAGGAACCTGACCGGAATGCTCTGGGCGGCCGCGATTTCGCCGATAGTCACCGGTCCGCGTCCCTGCCGGAGCGCCAGTTCGAGCATGGCGCGCAACGCATAATGGCATTTGTTTGAAATCATGTTTGTGCCGATAGATTTAATCGAGATGGTTCGCAAGTCAATCCCAAGTCGGGCGGTCGTGGTGGCGGACGGCTGTTTGAGCTGGTATACTTTATTTATGGATTCATTTCCGATGGAGATTCTGTTTCTGCTGGCGCTGATTCTGGCCAATGGGTTCTTCGCCATGTCAGAAATCGCCATGGTATCGGTGCGGCGCGAGCGCCTTCGCATGCGGGCGGAGAGGGGCGATGCGCAGGCCAAGGCGGCCTTGGAACTGGCGGAATCCCCCAATCGCTTCCTGAGCACCGTGCAAATCGGCATCACGCTCGTCGGGGTGGTGGCGGGCGTATTCGGCGGCGCCACGCTGGCCGAGGATCTGGCCCGCTGGTTCGACCAGCTGGCGGTGCTGCAACCCTACAGCCAGCAGCTGGCCCTGGTCATCGTGGTGGGCGCTATCACCTACCTCTCCCTGGTCGTGGGCGAGTTGGTGCCCAAGCGGATCGGTTTGGGCTATGCGGAGTTTATCGCCTGCCACTCCGCGCGCTTTATGAATGGTCTTTCGCGCCTTGCTCATCCTCTGGTCCGGGTGCTCAGCTGGTCCACCGACGGTCTGTTGCGCCTGATTCCGCTGCGCGTGCGCCCCGATGAGAATGTTTCGGAGGACGAGATCAAGGGGCTGATGCGGGAGGGCATGCGGGCAGGCGCGTTCAACCGGGTGGAAAGCGAGATGGTGTCCAACGTGCTGGACCTCGACCGCCTGGTGGTGCGCGACATTATGACCCCGCGTCCGAAAATCATCTGGCTCAGCAAGCAGGACACCCACGAAGGCATCTGGCACAAGATCGTGGTCAGCCGGCACTCGCAATTCCCTGTCTACGAGGGCTCGCGCGACAACGTGGTGGGCGTGGTGTCGGTGAAGGCCATCTACGCCAACCTGGCGGCGGGCGTACCCATCCATCTCGGTGATCTGATGACGCAGCCCCTGATCGTGCCGGAAACCCAGCCGGTGCCCAAGTTGCTCGATTCCTTCCGCCAGACCGGCACCCATGTGGCCCTGGCCAGCAACGAGTTCGGTACCATCGTGGGCATGGTCACGTTGATCGATGTGATGGAAGCGGTGGTCGGTGAACTGCCCTCGCGGGACGACCGGCTCAAGCCGGATATCCGGCTGCGCCCCGACGGCACGTGGCTGGCCGACGCGCTAGTGGATATCGGCCGCGCCGAGGAGGTGCTGCCGGGTTTCAAGGCCGATGATGCGCAGGAGCGCGATTACGAAACCCTGGCCGGCTTCGTGGCCAAGCGTCTGGGCCGCCTGCCGCGGGAGGGCGACCTCGTGCATACGGAACGCTATATTCTTGAGGTCATCGATATGGACATGCACCGCGTGGACAAGGTGCTGATCACACGCACGCCGGAATCGCTGGAACTGGACAAAAAAGAGGCCTGACCTTTCGGCCAGGCCTCTTCGTTTGCGAATTACTTTCTGCTTACACGCCCACGCCCTGGAAGAGGACGGTGGACAGGTAGCGCTCGCCCGCGTCAGGCAACACGACCACGATGGTCTTGCCCGCGAACTCGTCACTCTGGGCCAGCTTGTTGGCCACGTGCATGGCGGCGCCGCAGGAGATGCCGACCAGCAGGCCTTCTTCCTTGCCGAGACGGCGGGCCATTTCGACCGCTTCCTCGCTGGAGACCTGCTCCACGCGGTCCACGATGCTCAGGTCGAGCGTATCGGGAATGAACCCGGCGCCGATGCCCTGGATTTTGTGGGGGCCGGGTTTCAAGTCCTGGCCGGCCAGTTTCTGGGTGATGACCGGGCTCTCGCGCGGCTCCACGGCCACGGACAGGATCTGCTTGCCCTTCTGTTTCTTGATGAAGCGGGACACGCCGGAGATGGTGCCGCCCGTGCCCACGCCGGAGACCAGCACGTCGATGCCGCCGTCGGTGTCGTTCCAGATTTCCGGGCCGGTGGTCTTCTCGTGGATGGCCGGGTTGGCCGGGTTCTTGAACTGCTGGGGCAGGAAATATTTGCCCGGTTCGGAGGCGGCGATTTCTTCCGCGCGTTTGATGGCGCCCTTCATGCCTTCCGGTCCCGGCGTCAGCACCAGCGTGGCCCCGAACGCGGCCAGCACGCGACGGCGCTCAATGCTCATGGTTTCCGGCATGGTCAGGGTCAGCTTGTAACCCTTGGCCGCAGCCACGAAGGCCAGCGCGATGCCGGTGTTGCCGCTGGTCGGCTCCACGATTTCCATGCCCGGCTTCAGTTTGCCCGTTTTCTCGGCGTCCC
>CAYTVN010000308.1:0-3984 GCA_964441655.1 uncultured Verrucomicrobiota bacterium
AGCTGACCAACCTGGTGCCGGAGGGCGGCATCTGGCTCAATACCCAGCGTCCGGAATGGAACGACGCCAACAACGCGCTGGCCGGCTGGGGCCTCTCCGTGGTCACGGTGGCCCATCTGCGGCGCTACCTTGATTTTCTGGCCGGTGTGGCCCGACGCGCGGGCGAGGGAGCGGTGCCGCTGACCGCGCCGACCGCGCAACTGCTGGCCGATGTCACCGCCGAACTGACCCGTCTACAAAAGGCCCCGAGCCGGGGCTGGACCGCGCGCCAGCGCTACGCGTCCATGCTCGCCCTGGGCCGCGCCGGGGAACGCCATCGCCGGGCCGTGTACGACGGTCGCTTCGAGAAGCGGGTGGACGTGCCGGCGGCGTCGTTCCCGGCATTTGCCGAAATCGCGCGCGCGGTGGTGGACGACACCCTGCGGGCCAACCGTCGTTCCGACGGCCTGTTCCACAGCTACAATGTACTGCATGTGAAGGAAGAGCAGGCGCATCTGGAATACCTGTCGCCCATGCTGGAGGGCCAGGTGGCCGTGCTGGGTTCGACCCTGCTGGCGCCGTCGGAAGCGGCCGATTTGCTGGGCGTGCTGCGGCGCAGCGATTTGTATCGCGCGGACCAGCACAGCTATCTGCTGTACCCGAACCGCGTACTGCCCACCTTCCTGGCCCGGAATACGTTGCCAGGAAATGCCCCGCGGAAAGCTCCGCTTCTGGCCGAGCTGGTGCGGGCGGGCGATCGCACGCTGGTCGTGCGCGACCGCAAGGGAGCGCTGCATTTCCAGGCCGATCTGCGGAATGCCACGGACCTGCACGAGCGGCTGGAGAAACTGGCCCAGGATGCGCGGTGGGCCGCGGCCGTCAAACGAGACGGAGAGACCGTGGCGGAGCTGTGGGAGGAAATCTTCCACCACCGCGCCTTCACCGGGCGCAGCACCACCTTCTTCATGTTTGAAGGGTTGGGCAGTGTGTACTGGCACATGGTCAGCAAACTCATGCTGGCCGCCCAGGAGAACTATCAATCGGCACAGCAGCAGGGGGCCCGGCCGGCCGCCCGCTTGTTGGCCAAAGCTTACTACGACATCCAGGCGGGGCTGGGCTATCGAAAGACCCCGGTGCAGTACGGCGCGTTCCCGACCGATCCCTATTCGCACACCCCGCAGGGCCGTGGGGCCCAGCAACCGGGTATGACCGGGCAGGTGAAAGAGGAACTCTTCACAAGGTGGGGCGAGTTGGGCGTGCAGGTGGAGGCGGGCCGTCTGGGCTTCCGTCCGACCCTGTTGCGGCGCGACGAGCTGTCGGCCACGCCGGTGGTGTTCCGCTACTACGATGTCGGTGGACACGCGAGCAGCTGGAGCCTGCCGGCGCACAGTCTGGCCTTCACCGTGTGTCAGGTGCCGGTGTGCTATACCTGTGGCAGCGAAAACCGCATGATCGTTCAGTATCGCGATGGCACCCGCAAGGTGGTGCCCGATGGGCTGCTCGATGCCGCGGACAGCAAATCCATTTTCTCGCGCAGCGGGGCCATTCAGCGGGTGATCATGCACCTGAAGTCCCCGCCCGGCCGGTCGTAAAGCTCGCGTGGGCACGGGAAGGGCCTCGGATTTCCAATCCCTGGAAAAACGCATTCAGGCCACTTCCAACGATTGGAAAATTGGACGCGGCCCCGTACACTCACCGCCTTTCAGGAGAGTTGTGCGTCGATTTCTTACCAGATTTCTGCTGATGGCGCTGGTGCTGCTGGCTGTCGTATGTCCGGTCGGCGCGGAAGGCGACTTCCCCGTGTACTGGCAGGACAAGGAAAAGTATGTGGCTTTGCGCGACCTGGCCGCCGTGTACAAGATGGATCTGAGCGGGCCTTCGGTGCAGCGTTTCACCCTTCAGAACCGGTGGAACAATCTGGTGTTCAAGGCGGACAGCCGGGAGCTTACGGTCAACGGCACCTTGGTCTGGCTGCACGAGCCGATGACCCTGGTGCGGGGGCGCTGGGCCCTGCATGAAGTGGATGTGACGCGGGTTCTGGATCCCATGGTTCGCCCGGAGCGCTATCTGGGCGCCGTGGGCAGCCGGGTGGTGGTGATCGATCCCGGGCATGGCGGCCAGGATTCCGGGGCGCGCGGTAAACGCGGGGTGGAGGAGAAGCGCGTGGTGCTGGATATCGCGCGCCGTCTGCGCACCCACCTGGTGGCGGCGGGGGTGAAGGTTTATATGACGCGCGAAAGCGACCGGTTCATCGAACTCGACGAGCGTGCGCGCCGGGCCGGCCGCTGGGGCGGCGATGCGTTTATCAGCATCCATCTTAACTCCGCCGGCAACGCGACCGCCGCCGGCACGGAGACCTATGCGCTGGCCGCCGCGGGCTATTCATCCACTGCGGGCGGGCTATCCAATCTGACCCAGCCGGGCAACCGCTTCGAAGGCGCCAATGCCCAACTGGCCTACCAGGTGCAGAAAGCGGTGACGGTGCGTGTGGCCTCCACGGACCGCGGGGTGAAACGGTCCCGCTTCCTGGTGCTCAAGGACGCGCCTTGTCCGGCGATTCTGGTGGAATGCGGATTTGTTTCCAATCGCAAGGAAGAGGAACGATTGCTGACCGAGGAGTACCGGGAGGCGCTGGCCCTCGGGCTGGCCCGGGGCACGTTGAACTATCTCAATTTGGTAAAACGTGCCAAACTGCTGACCCCATGAAACGCACCCGCCGCACCCCCGCGAAAGCCGCGAACGCCTGGCCCTGGAGCCGGCCGTTGCAGCTCAAGTACTACATGTTCGATTGGGACGACAACATCCTGCACATGCCCACCCGCATTCACCTGGAGCGCAAGACGGCGAGGGGCTGGGTGCCGCACGAGGTGTCCACCGCGCAATTTGCGGTAGTACGTCGGGAAATGAAGGGCCTGCGCCCGCTGGGCAACGATTGGGACCGCGCCTTCTCCGACTTCTATGACGTGGGCAAGCGCGGAGTGGAGGCGTTTCTGGACGACACGCGCAAGGCGCTGAAACCGATCATCAGCAAGAAAGCCAAGGGGGCACCGAGCTTCACCAAGTTTCGCATGGCGCTGGTCGAGGGCCGTCTCTTCGCCATCATCACGGCGCGTTCGCACAGCGCGGCCGCCATCCGCAAGGGCGTCGAGTATTTTATCGAAAAGGTGCTGACCGCCACCGAGAAACGCCGCATGCTGCGGCATCTGCGCGGGTACATCGCGTATTTTGATGGCGATCCCGATGTCTTGACCGATGCTCAGGTGCTGAAACAGTACCTTGATTTGTGCCGCTACCGCGGGGTGACTTCGCCCGAGTTCCAGCAGTTGATGGGACGCAAGCTGGGCGGTTCGGAGAGCCCGGAGGAAGCGAAGCAGTTTGCCATTCGCGATTTCGTGCGGCACGCCATCAGCCTGGTGAAAGGCCGCCGCAGGCACGAATCCATCAGCATCGGCTTTTCGGATGACGACCGGAAAAATGTCGATTCGGTTCAGGAATTTATTCACCACGAGCTGGGCCGCGAATTCCCAGGCGTGAAGTTTGTCATTTATGACACCTCCGACCCCCGCCGCCGGCGCGGTCGCAAGATGGTGATTCAGGAGGCCTAGGGCGATGACGCTGGATCTTTCTGATTTTGGCCGGGCCTTCAGCGGTCATGCCGGCATCACCGAGTTGATGAACGATCTGGGCGAGGCCCTCAGTGTGAGCCGCGACATGCGCATGCTGGGCGGCGGCAATCCCGCCCATATTCCCGCCGTGCAGGAGGTCTGGCGACGTCGGGTGGCCGAATTGCTGGGCGCGGCGGGTGATCTGGATCGCGCCCTGGCCAATTACGATCCTCCCCAGGGCGGGCCGGCCTTTCTGGAAGCGCTGTGCGCCTGCTTTCGTGCGGAGTTCGGCTGGCCCATCACACCCGCACATCTGGCCATCACCAATGGCAGCCAGAATTCCTTTTTCTTTCTGTTCAACATGCTGGCCGGACGACAGGGCGACCGGCAGCGCCGCATC
>CAYTVN010000309.1:0-3958 GCA_964441655.1 uncultured Verrucomicrobiota bacterium
CAAAGAAACTACCAAAGGAGCCGTATTTCAGCACGATAAATCGCAGTAATATTTAGTAATAATGCAATATATGAGCTGGCTTAACAGTCTTGGGGTGCAAGAGGTCGCGAGTTCAAATCTCGCCGGCCCGACCATCTACTGGCCGGTTCGGGTGTTTCACCCGGGCCGGCCAGAATTGTTTAGAGCTGGCGAGAGTTGAACGAGCAGAGTTCACTCCGGCCACCGAGGGCAGGCGGACGGAGAGGCTGGAGCAGAAGCGACAGCGCCCGTAGGGCCAAGGCGGCGGGAGCCGCCGCCGCACATCTCGCCGGCCAGTATTCGTTTGGACCATCAACATCGGCCGACTTCTGGCCCGTGATAGGGTTGCCATCTGGAGCACTCCCTGGAGGCCAATTGTAAGTTTTTTGTCAGGCTCCAACCCATCCTTTGCTTCGAGGGGCAACCTTGATAGAGTGCCTCTAATGGCTTCCGGCGATATGCCGGTATTACAAAGGAGATAGGGATGAAGAAGTTCATGGCGATGGTCCTGGCGTTGGGGATGATGGCGGGTGTGGCGCTGGCCGATGGCGCGTCCATCAGCGGCACGGCGTATGATGCGGCGACCAAGGTTTTGACCGTGACGTTCGGCAGCGGCGAAGTGTATGAGTACGCGGGCGTTCCCCAGGAAGTGGTGGATCTGCTGGGCAAGGCGGAGTCGAAAGGCAAAACCTTCAACGAACTGGTCAAGGGCAAGTTCCCGGCCAAGAAAGTGGTGGCAGCCAAGCCGGCCGCAGAATAGCCGGGTTCACTCAGCGCTCAGGCTCGGCGAGGCGGAAGTAAAATCCGCGGGACGCCAGCCCGTGCGAGTGACGAACCAGGATGGTGTTGACACCGCCGCGTAGCACTACGTCGGCGGTGTCTTCGTCTCGTTCCGGGTTGCGACAGACGTCGTGCCGGGAAATTTCCTGACCGTTCAGCCAGATGGTCAGCGCATCGCCACTGCCGGATTTGATTACGGCGCGTCTCGTGCCGGGTGAAGAGACGGTGCTGAAGGCATACGCGGTGGCCAGATATTCGCTGGTGGTCAACCAATTCAAATCCACCCAGCCGTCGGCGCCAATCTTGTCCGCCGGCAGGTCCTGCCACAGCAGGTCACCTTCGCGAACGGACCAGCGCGCGTTCAAATCAGGGCGCTTGCCATCCAACGCATGCGGGGCGCCTATGGCCAGCGGGAACAGCCCCAGGATTTTCCAGGCCGGGCTCCGGATCAGATGGACCTTGGGCGTTTTGGCCAACAGATTGCCGATGCGGCATTGTCCTTGAATCATGTAGCTGCCGGGCTCCAGGCCGGCCGGCGTGGTGAGGGTGAACGACAGTTCGGTTGACGTTCCGGGCTCCACCGTGAAGCTGTGATAGCTGGGATCGCAGCGAAAACCGGTGGGCAGTTTCAACGTCAAGGTGCCTTCGGCGGGCACGGGCGAATGGTTGTGAAGCGTGTAGGCAATTGTTTCCACGCCGCCGTCAGCCACGTACCGTTGTTCCGGCACGAGACCCCGCTCATTGCGCGGGCCGGCCAATTCCATGAGCAACGGGCTGAACGACGGGCGTGGCACGGCTCGGAACAGGTGGCGCCAGCGCTCGGCGGAGGCCGCCCGCGCATACACCGGAAGGGTGGCGAGTTCCACCTGCGCGACGAGTTGGGTCGGGCCGCGGATCGTTGCGTTGTTCCACAGATCCACCCAGTCACCTTCGGGAAGGTAGACGGTGCGCGTCGGGTTCGTGGATAACACCGGGGCGACCAGCAGGTCGGGACCCAGCAGATATTGATCACCCAGTGACCATGTGTGCGGGTCTTGCGGAAAGGCCCAAGCCAGCGGGCGCCACATGGGATGGCCTCGCTCGCGGGCTTCCGTGGCAAGTTCCAGCAGATAGGGCTGCAACTGTTCGCGGACCTTGAAATAGCCGCGGGCGAGGTCGAGCGTCTCGCGGTCGTACTGCCAGGGCTCGCGCGCTGTGATGCCGTGCAACTGCATCATGGGACTGAAGGCACCGAGCTGCAGCCAGCGCAGGTAGAGTTCCTTGCCGGGTGTGCCCGTGTAGCCGCCCACATCGTGGCTCCAGTAGAAGAAGCCGGACCAGGCGGCCGACAAGCCCCCGTGGACGACGGCGGCGAGGTTGCTCCATTCCGCATGCTGATCACCACCCCAGAACGTGCTGTTGCCGGCGCACAGCGGATTGGCGGAGCGCGCGAAGGTGATGCCGGTGCGGCCTGCCGCTGCGAAGGCGTCGAGCGTGGCGCGCTGGTAGGGGAACGGGTGCTCGTTGTGGAACCACGGGTCGGGCATGTGTTCCCCGCCGTCAGTCTTGAATCCGCCCACGCCGCTGGCGATCAGGGGCCGGTGCAGATCGCGCCACCAGGCGCGTGCATCGGGATTGCGAAAATCCATTTTGCGCCCGTTTTCAAGCCAGGCGGTGATGTATTCAGATCCATCGGCATTGCGGACAAGGTAGCCGCGATCCCGCGCCTGATCGTAGGAGGGATCGCCGGTCCAGATGCTGGCCGTGGTCCAGCAGATCACCTTCACGTCGCGTTGCTGCAACTTGCGAAGCCACCCGGCCGGATTGGGATAGCGGTTAGTATCAAATTCAAAGTTGTGCAGATGCTTTTCCCATGACTCGAGAACAACCGCTCCCACCTTCAGCCCGTTTTTCTCGGCCAGGTCCAGTTGACGGTCCACCTCATAGGAGCTGAGATAGGAGTTACGCGAGAGCCAGGGGCGGAACGTCCAGTCGGGCACGACCTGCGGGCGGCCCACCAGGGCGGAGTAAGCAGCCACCTGTTCCGCGGGAGTTCCGGAGAACGTCCACACTTCGACCCCTTCTTCCGGAATATCAATCTGGATGAAGTCCGGGTTGGTCAGGCCCAGGTCCACCTTTAAGCGGCCGGTGCAGTTGATGAACAGACCATAGCCCTGCGAACTGATGAACCAGGGCACGGCGAAATAGCTGCTGTCGGTGCGGTTCCATCCATCCTGTGCCCACACATCGAATGCCGTGCCGCGCAGATTAAACGCATCCAGCCGTTGTCCGAAACCCCACAGTGCCTCGTCCGGATGCAGGGGGATGCGCACCACGGTTTTGCCGTCCGCCGTGGTGACGCGCAGACGTCGGCCCAGTTCAGTGGTGGTGGCGTCGCCTGGTTCGGCGGGGGCGCCCGGCAGGGTATAGCGGTGCTGCGGTAATCCGAGAATGGCGCGGGCTACCCGGTTGGTGGGCGCAGCGGGCGCAGGCGCTTCTACCGCGTTTGCCGCGGGTGTTGCCGTCTCGGGTAGGGCGGACACGCGCGGCGGCGATTGGGTGTGCACGTCGCAGCCCAGCAGCGCAAGGGCGCCCAGCAGCGCGGCCGTTATGCGGAGTGGCTCAGGCGACATACCACACCGGCTGCTTTGTCCCGCAGAACAGCCAGGAACCACGTTGGGGGGTGGCCGGTCGTCCGTTGATCAGCACGGCGTCGAATCGGTCGTACAGAACGAAACGAAGGCGGGCCTTTCCACACGCGGATTTTGTCTGGCGTGATTCGATCTGCAAGGTGCGGCCGCGCACAGTGGCGGTGAGGCTGACTTCGCTGCGCGTGCCGGATTGGTAGGCCAGGGTTTCGCCGTCGTCCCAGGCATAGACCGTGTGTGCGGAAGCGCCGCGGGTCCGGCGGAGGAAAAGGTGGGCTTCCACGCGTGATCCGTCGTAACGGTTGTCTTTCGGCTCGCCCGGTGTCATGGGCACGATCTGGCCGTCGCGCACAAATAAAGGCGTTTGCATGGGTTTGGTGGTGGTGCGCAGTCGGCGAGGACCTTGGATCCAGCGCGCATCCAGGGCGGACCACCACGCGGTAGCGCCGGGCAGGATCACGTCGCGCGCCGTGGAATTTTCCCATACCACGGGAGCTTGAAGGAGGGCCGGGCCCACCATGAACTGGTCCTCA
>CAYTVN010000310.1:0-3940 GCA_964441655.1 uncultured Verrucomicrobiota bacterium
CGGGTTGATGCCCGACATCACGTGCTTGATGGCCCCATCCTTGCCCGCCGCATCCATGGCCTGGAAAATCAGCAGGACCGACCACTTGTCCTGGGCGTACAGCTTGTCCTGCATTTCGGACAGGGTCGCGATGCCGTCGGCCAGCGCCGCCTGGGCGCGTGGTTTGTCCTCGCGTTTGAAATCGCCCGTGGCGCCAGGATCGAAATCCTTGAGCCGGAAACGGTCGCCGTTGGTGACGCGATAGGGGCGCGACAGGTTCTTGCACAGCTTGATGATCTGCCCGCTTTTCATGGCTGGTTCCATCCTCCGCCCAGCGCCTTGTAGAGCTGGACGGTCGTGTTGAGCAGTGCATTGCGAGTCTGCACCGCGGTCAGTTCGGCGCTGAATAGAAAACGCTGGGCATCCAGCACATCGCTGAAGCTGGCCACGCCGCCCTCATAGCGCAAGTTGGAAAGTTCCAGTCGGCGTCGCTCGGCCTTCACCACCGCTTCATCGGCTACCAGTTGCTCGCGAATGCGGGCGATGCTGACCAGGGCGTCGTCCACCTCGCGGAAGGCATTCTGGATGCTCTTTTCGTAGCTGGCCAGCGCACCCTGACGCTGCGCCTCCGCCACCCGGACCCCGGCCCGGATGCGGCCGGCGTTGAAGATGGGCGCGGTGATGGAGGGCTGGAAGCTCCAGGCCTTGGACAGGCCGGTGTCGAACAGATCGCCCAAGTCCTCGCTCTGCAGGCCTAGGGCGCCGGTCAGGGAGATGGCCGGAAAATAGGCGGCCCGCGCGGCCCCGATGTTGGCGTTGGCGGCGATAAGCTGTTGTTCGGCGGCGCGCACGTCGGGCCGGCGCAGGAGCAGGTCAGAGGGCAGGCCCGCGGGAAGATCTGCGGGCTGCCACTGCTCGGCCAGGCTTTGCCCGCGCTCAATCTGGGCCGGGTTATTGCCCAGCAACACGCTCAAGGCATGTTCGGTCAGCGCCACCTGGCGCTGCAGGCTGGCGATGGCCGATTGCGCGGAAGCCACCTGGGTTTCGGCCTGGGCCACGTCTAGCTCGGACACGATGCCGTTCCCGCCGTCGAATTTGACCTGGGTCAGGGCCAGGGAGTTGCTGCGGGAGGCCAGCGTATCCTGCGCGATCTCCAGTTGCCGATCCAGCGCGCGCAGGTTGAAGTAGGTCGAGGCCACGCTGGCCACCAGGCCGATCTGCACGGTGCGGCGGCCTTCCTCAGTGGCCAGGGCCTGGGCCAGGGCGGACTCCTTCACGCGGCGCACCCGGCCCCACACGTCCAATTCATAGGAGAACTGGCCGAACAGGTTGTATTGGTCCGCCTCCGCGCCGGGGGCGGGCGGGATGTTGCCGGCCCGGGCGGTGGTGAAGTCACCGGCTGCGTTGACGGCGGGGAAGAGGGCGGCGCGCTGGATACGGTAGGCGGCCAGCGCTTCATCCACCCGGGCCGCCGCGACCTGGAGGTCCTTGTTGTTGGTCAGCGCGACCTGGATCAGGTTGGTCAGCACCGGGTCGCGATAGAGTTGGGCCCAGCCCAGATCGGTGAGGGTGTTGGTCGCGGGTTCCCCGGTGCGCCAGGCGGCGGGCACAGGCAGGTCCGGGCGCTGGTAATCCGGCCCGGTGGCGCAGCCGGCCACGGCCAGCAGGGGCAGCGCGATCAGGTGACGCAGCTTCATGACACGCCTCCTTCCGGCGTAGGCGTGGCGGGTTCGGCCGGTTTCTTCTTCTTGCCGGCCAGTCGCTCCACGATCACGAAAAAGGCCGGGGTCAGGAATACGCCGATGACGGTAGCCACCAGCATGCCCGAGAAAACCGCGAGGCCCATCATGCGGCGCGCGTTGGCGCCGGAGCCGGTGGCCAGCATGAGCGGCACCACGCCCAGGATGAAGGAGAAGGCGGTCATCAGGATGGGGCGGAAGCGCAGGCGGGCCGATTCGATGGCCGCGGTGATCAGGTCCTTGCCCTGGTCGTGCTGCATCTTGGCGAACTCCACGATGAGAATGGCGTTCTTGGCGGCCAGCCCGATGAGCATGATCAGTCCGATTTGCACGAATACGTTGTTGTCGAACTTGCCCAGGTACACCCCGAGCATGGCGCCCAGGATGACCGCGGGGGTGATCAGCAGTACGCTCCACGGCAGCGACCAGCTCTCGTAGAGCGCAGCCAGCAGCAGGAAGACGAAGACCACGGCCATGATGAAGGTCGGCATGGGATTGGGCGCGGTCTTTTCCTGATAGGACAGTCCGGTGAACTCGTAGCTCATCTCGCGCGGCAGGACCTGCGCCGCCACCTCCTCGATGGCCTGCATGGCCTGACCGGAACTGTAGCCGGGGCCGGCCTGGCCGGAGATGTCTACCGAGCGCAACAGATTGTAGCGCACGGTCATTTCCGCGCCCGCGTCGGGCGTGGTCGTGACCAGAGTGGAGAGCGGGATCATGGCCCCGGTGGTGCGGCTGCGCACGTAGAACTGGCCGATGTCATCCGGCTTCTGGCGGTAGTCCGACTCCGCCTGCACGAATACCCGGTAGAGGCGTCCGAAACGGTTGAAGTCATTCACGTAGGCGCCGCCCAGCGAAGCCTGCAGAGTGGAGAACACGTCGGTGATGGGCACGCCCAGGGTGCGGGCCTTCTCGCGATCCACATCGAGCGCGACCTGCGGCACCCCGGGATCGAAGGAGGTGAACAGCTGGGTCAGCTCGGGACGTTTACTGGCCTCAGTCATGAAGGCGCGCGCCTGAGCGCCTAGTTCAGCTACGGAGAGGTTGCCGCTACGATCCTGCAGCAGCAGGTTGAAACCGCCCGAGGCGCCGAAGCCGGGCAGGGTGGGGGGCACAAAGGGGAAGGCGATGGCTTCCGGTATGGCGCGCAGGTTGCGGCTCAGGCTTTGCATGAGGCCGCGCAGGCGCGTTTCCGGGGTGGTGCGTTCGTCCCACGGTTTCAGGCGGATGAAGAACGAGGCCGCGTTGGGGGCGAAGGTGCCGCTGAGGAAGGACATGCCGCCGATGACGTTGAACGACTCCACGCCGGGCGTGTCGCGCAGAATCTGCTCCACGCGCTCCGCCACCACCGAGGTGCGCTCCATGGAAGCGGCCGGTGGCAGCTGCATGTTGGCCAACAGGATGCCCTGGTCTTCAATGGGCACGAAGCCGCCGGGAATCAGGCGGGCCAATCCGCCGCCGCCCGCGCCGACCATCGCGATCAGGACCAGGCTCAACGCCGCCTTGCGGACCAGCGCGCTGGTCACCCCGAGGTAGCCGCGGCTGGTGGCGCCGAAGATGACGTTGAAGCCCTTGTAGAGCAGGCGCAGGGGCGATTGGTTGATGTCATTCGGCTTGAGCAGGAGCGAGGCCAGCGCGGGGCTCAGGGACAGCGCGTTGAAAGCGGAGATCAGCACCGACACCGCGATGGTGAGGGCGAACTGCTGATAGAGCCGGCTGGTCAGGCCGCCGATGAAGGCCACCGGCACGAAGACCGCGGCCATGACCAGTGATACGCCGACGATGGGGCCGGACACTTCCTTCATGGCCTGCTCGGTGGCCTCGCGCGGCGACTTGCCGTGCTCGATGTGATGCATCACCGCTTCCACCACCACGATGGCGTCGTCCACCACGATACCGATGGCCAGCACCATGCCGAACATGGACAGGGTGTTGATGGAGAAGCCCAGGGCGGGGAACAGGGCGAAGGTGCCGATGAGGGAAACCGGCACGGCCAGCAACGGGATCAGGGTGGCGCGCGCGTTCTGCAGAAAGATGAAGACCACCAACACGACCAGGATGACCGCCTCGAACAGGGTGTGGACAATTTCCTCGATGGAGGCTTCCACCGCGGGCGTGGAGTCGTAGGTGATGGCGAAGTCCACGTCGGCGGGGAAGAACTTCTTCAGCTCCTCCAGTGTCTGGTAGATGCCGTGCGCGCTTTCCACCTGGTTGGCTCCGGG
>CAYTVN010000311.1:0-3925 GCA_964441655.1 uncultured Verrucomicrobiota bacterium
ATGGTGGAGATGATGCGCCGCACGGCCGAGCAGGCGGTGCGCAGTGGGAAAATCACCCCTGAGGAACGGCGTGAAATCATGGCCGCCTACGAGGGTGGTTTGCGCGGCTACACGTATTTCGAAAAATAGGCTGGGCCGTCTTCACCATGCACGCCGAGGAAGTCTTTCAGATCTTTCGTGATACCAAGGCGCTGCTGTCCGGCCATTTCGAGCTGCGCTCGGGCTTGCACAGCGACCAGTATTTCCAGTGCGCGACGGTGATGCAGTATCCACGCATGGCCGCCCGTTTGTGCGCTGCGCTGGGCGATATCTGGCTCGCCCAAGTTCGTTCCGCCGATGCGGTGATCGCGCCTGCCATGGGTGGTCTGGTGATCGGGCAGGAATTGGGTCGGCATCTCGACCGGCGTTTCATCTTCGCCGAAAAGCAGGATGGCAAGCTGGTGATGCGCCGCTTCGAGATTCAGCCCGGCGAACGTTTTCTGGTCGCGGAAGATGTGATGACGCGCGGGGGCCGGATTCAGGAAACGATGGATATCGTACGCGCGCAGGGCGGGGTGGTGGATTCCATCTGCGTCCTGGTGGATCGCAGCGGCGGCAAGGTCAAATTCGATGTCCCGGTGATCAGCCTGCTTCAGTGGGAACCGGTGACCTGGAAGCCGGAAGATTGCCCGCTGTGTAAACAGGGCATTCCGGCGCGGCACCCGGGCAGTTAGGAAAGTGATCCGTGATCCGTAATCCGCTGGAAAAACGGATCACGGATTACGGATCACAGATTACGCAATCAGGGCAGCTCAGCGGTTTCTTCCGCCAGCTCTTCCGTCATCTCGATCGCGGCCTGCTTGCGCTCCGCGGCATCGCTCCAGATGCTGGCATCCTGGCCGTCAGCCCAGGCGATCTCGAATTCGGTGACGCCGATGAAGCCGAAGGTGTTGCGGATACAGGGAACCAGGCCATCGCGAGGATCGCCTTCCTTGTACACGTCGCCGGACGCGACCAGCATGATCACCTTGCGGAGCTGGTGGAGCGGCTTAATGCCATCCGTGCCCATGGTGTACATCAGGTCCGGTTGGACGACCTGGTCCAGCCAGGCCTTCATGATGGCCGGGGGACCGCCCGCCCACATGGGCATCGTCAGCACCAGTACATCGGCCTGACGGAGCACTTCGGCCTGCTGGCTGGCGTAGCGGATCGCGTCCTCTTCGATTTTGGACGGCTTGTAGGCAGGGTCGGTCAGCGGTTTGTAAAAGCGCTTGTAGGCTTCGTAATTCAGGTAGGGCGGCGGTTCCTGATACAGGTCCACATTGTTGACGGTTACGTCCGGATTCAGCTCCAGAAGTTTACCGAAGAAGGCCGCAGCCAATTGCTTCGAGACGGATTCCTCAATGGGGCGGGGATTTGCGATTACGTGTAATACGTTCATTCTGCGTTCCTTCTGCGTCTTCTAGTCTTTCACGATGGGATCGGAGGCGCTCGCCTCCGTTTCCACCTGGCCGGTACGATCATCCACCAGCTTGTCCAGGTAGTTCTCCAGTTCCCGTCCATATTCCGTATCTTGCCCTAATAACGCAAGCTGCTTATGCACAAGAATTAATCCCCCCTTGCCGGATTCGGCTTCCTGGGCGGAGGCGAAGCGTTTGGCGGGGTCGGGGTCCAGGAATCGCCGCATCGCCTGAACAAACTGCTCGTTGCGGCTCACATGTTGGGGCAGCAACTGGGGCAGTTGGGAGCTTACCGTCATCTTCATGGTCAGCAGATCAGACTCGCTGAAGGAGCGGCTATTGATCAGGGGCTCACCGCGCAGCATTTCCAGCCCGACCAACCCCACGGAGAACAGGTCCGATTGGGTGAGGGCCGATTCGCGGCGGTGCATTTCCGGGGCCATGAAGAGCGGGGTGCCCAACAGAAAAGACATGCGTTCATTGATGACATTGGCCCGGCCATAGTCAATGAGACGGGCGTAGCCCAGCCGGTCGATCATGATGTTGGAGGGTTTGACATCGCTGTGAACGAAACCCATGTCGTGCAGGATTTCCAAGGCACGCAGGATGCGGCGCATGATGTAGATGGCCACTCCGGGCTGGATGGACAGCTTGCCGTTTTCGAGGCGGAACAGGGCGTCCGTGAAGGTGCTCCATTCCTTGGCCGTGCTGCGGGCCTTCACCCGTTCGAGGTGTGTGCCGTCCAGCAGATACCGCAGTCCGACGCCATCCACCCGCTCCATCTGCACGTAGCCGATGCCGTTGTATTCCTCGTAAATGTCCGGGGCCACCAGGTTGGGGCTGTTGACGGTCTGCAGCTTGGAGGTCTGGGCGGCGATGCGGCCCATATCCGTCCAGTATTTCTTCGCGTTGGGGTAAATGCCGGGATCGAACACCTTGATGGCGTGCCGGGTCACCGAGCCGCGGGCCCCCTGGCGCAGGCCCAGGAAAACCACGCCCTGCCGCCCTCTCCCTAATTCTTTGATAAAACGGTAGGCCACCGGATAGTATATGGCCCGCGCTTGCAGGATGGCCCGGTAGTTGGCCACCAGTTGATGCATGCCCTTGCCGGCGGGCGCGCCGGGGGACTGGATCAGTTCGGGCGAGGTGGTTTCGCGTGGCCCTTGTTCATACTGGGTGCGCGTGCTTTGCAGATTGGGATTGGGATCAGGCATGCATGAAGTGTACGCGGGCCGGGCGGGTTGGCAATCCTGCGGGCCGCGGGAGTGGCAGTTTTTATCGGGCGGTCCGGCCGGTGGATAAGGCTAAACTATGGCACAGTCAGCAGACGTCGTAATTATTGGTGGCGGCATTGTGGGATTGGCCACCGCCTACACCCTGATGCAGCAACCGGGCCGCCGGGTGGTGGTGCTGGAGGCGGAATCCGGATTGGCCCGCCACCAGACCGGCCACAACAGCGGGGTCATTCATTCCGGGCTCTACTACAAGCCGGGCTCCCTGAAGGCGCAGAATTGCACCCAGGGTCGGGAGGCCTTGTACCGGTTCTGTGCCGAAAACGGGGTGGCCCATGAGCGCTGCGGCAAACTGGTGGTGGCGGTGACCGAGGCTGAAATCCCGGCCCTCAACGAACTGGAGCGACGCGGTCGTGCGAATGGCCTGGAAGGGATGTTGCGCGTGAAGGGCCCCACCTTGCAGGAGTACGAACCGCACGTGGCGGGGCTGGAGGCCCTGTGGGTGCCCACCACCGGCATCGTGGATTTCCCGGGGGTGACCGAAGCCTATGCCCGGCGGGTGGTGGAATCAGGAGGCGAAGTTCGCACCAACGCCCGCGTGGTGGATGTGAAGCGCGACGGCGCCGAACTGGTGGTGGAGACGGTGTCCGGTCCGGTGCGGGGGCGTCATCTGGTCAATTGCGCCGGGCTGCAATCGGATCGCGTGGCGCGTATGTGCGGCCTGGATCCCGGCCTGCAGATCATTCCGTTTCGCGGCGAGTACTACGAACTGGCCCCCGCACAGCACCACCTGGTGCGCAACCTGATCTATCCGGTGCCCGATCCACGCTTTCCGTTTCTGGGCGTGCATTTCACCCGCATGGTCAAAGGTGGGATTGAGGCCGGCCCCAACGCCGTGCTGGCTTTCCGGCGCGAAGGGTATCACAAGCTCGACTTCTCGCTGCGCGACAGCGTGGACCTGGCCACCTTCCCCGGTTTCTGGCGCATGGCGGGTAAATTCTGGAAGACCGCGGCGGGCGAGTTTCATCGTTCGTTCAGCAAGGATGCCTTCGTGACCGCGCTGCAGAAGCTCATGCCCGCCATCCGGGCCGAGCACCTGAAACCGGGCGGCGCCGGGGTGCGCGCGCAGGCGGTGACCCGCGAGGGCGCGCTGGTGGACGACTTCCGCATCCTGGAATCGGAGCGCATGATCCACGTGCTGAACGCGCCGTCGCCCGCCGCCACCGCGTCCCTCAGCATCGGCCAGACCATCGC
>CAYTVN010000312.1:0-3907 GCA_964441655.1 uncultured Verrucomicrobiota bacterium
GCTGGCCAGCAGGATGGCGCGGTTGCTGACCGGGCCGGTGGCGAGAATTTGCTGCCAGCGATCGTGGGAATAATATACGCCCAGGGTGGGCTTCGGCCAGACCGGCATGACTGCGTTGTTGCGGTTGCGGTATTGCAGCCAGTTGTAAATCCAGCGTCGCACCCCGTTTTCAAACGACCAGTGTTCATGCAGGTTGGGCGCGGTGTTGCCGGGTGCGGCCACCACCAGATGCGGCGCGCCCGAGAACCAGCCCATGTAGGCGGCGATTCCATGCCCGCTGCTGCCGTACATGCCCACCCGGCCGTTGCTCCAGGCGTTGGT
Organism: uncultured Verrucomicrobiota bacterium; assembly: GCA_964441655.1. Classification (GTDB taxonomy): domain Bacteria; phylum Verrucomicrobiota; class Kiritimatiellia; order CAIVKH01; family CAIVKH01; genus CAYTVN01. The sequence continues at coordinate 322 of CAYTVN010000312.1, forward strand.
GGCCAGGGCTTCCACCGTGTCATAGGTGTCGTTGATCTCGTTGTCGGAGAGACGCGGTTCATAGGTGGCATTGGTCTCGGAGTCACCATCCCCACGCAGATCCTGGAACACGTAGGCGTAGCCGTTGGTGTTGATCCAGGTGAAGTTGGTGGGGTTGCTCTGGTTGACCACGTCGTTGGCGTAGGTGCTGCGTTGGTTCCAGTCGTTGTAGGCGGAGCGCACCAGCACCACCGGATAGGAGGTGGTGGCAAACCCGGCGGGCAGGAAGCAGTGGGTGGAAAGGCGGATGCCGTCGCGCATGGGGATCATCTGGTGCTGGTGGACGACCCCGGTGGGCATGACGTTCAGGATCAGCTGGATGTCGTTGGTGGTCCAGGCTTGCGCTGATGTTGCGGCCAGCAGAGCCCATGCTACGAGAGCGATACCTTTTTGGTGCGAAGCAAACATGTTGTCCTTATCGGCCCGGCGCCCATTCGCCGGATCATCTTATACCTTGTTGCGGGGCGGGTGAACCTTCTTCAGGGGGTGGCATTCCTCACCACCCGAAAACCCAGTTCAGGCGCGGCCCATCCGTTGCTGATCCAGTTCCAGGCGCCACGCATGGGTTTCTGGCCCAGTGTTTTTGGCATGATGTCGTCGGAGCGGAAGCTGCCGCCCCGTACCTCCAGATCGAAGAATTGTCTCCGAATGGGATCTACTTCCTTGGCCGGGGCCACGGCCCACTCAAACACGTTGCCGGAAAGGTCGTGGAACCCGGCCCCGGTGGCTGTTTTGGTGCCCACGGCGTGCGTACGATCCTGCGCATTCGGTGCAAACCATGCCGTCTCCGGATCAAGGGACGCGCCGGAGGGATACTCCGCCGTGCCACTCATGGCCGTCCACTCCTCGGTCATCGGGAGGCGATAACCGTTGGCCGACTCATCGCGGTAGAAAAGAAACTTGGGCAAGATTTTATGCTTTCCGCCGTCCCGTAGCGAACCGTCGGCCCACTGGTAGCTGATCACCCGGAAGGGGTCGGCGATTCGCAACACGTCGGTCTTGGCGGCATCGCCGTAGTAGCAGGGTTTCAGGCCGCGCATCTCCGATAGCGCGTTGCACCAGATGGCCGCATCCAGTACGCCGACGCAGGTGACGGGTTCGTTGGGTGAATGCACCTCGGGCTCAGAATCCCAGGCCATGCTGCCCATATCGCCGTCCCAGCTGAAGCGGTAGCCGTTGACCTCGGCCCACTGAAATACGGTCTTCCATTGTGCGTAGGTGACTTCCGTCTTTCCACCTTCAAAGTCGGTCATTTCGATCATTTCAATGGCCGGCGCGAGCGCGGCGGCATCCACGGCTTTCGCCGGGGGCATGATTTGCTCCGATTTAAACGTCCAGGACGGAAGGTCAGCCGAAGAGACGCCAGCAGTTTTCCCTGCGCCGCGCACCGGACGGAAGCCGATGGCGTAATGACCGCGTGACGGTATTTCGCCCGCAGGCAGTGCCGCAACTTCCGGAGCATGCTCGCCGCCACCGACCACGGTCCGCGTGTCATCTTTCGTCATGTCGCACACATCCCCGGAACGATCCCAGATATATTTCCATACGGTATGATTTGAGGGTTCAGGCTTGAGAGTAGACAGCTCAGCCAGAGTCGGCAGACGGTATCCGTCAGCATCTTCTTTCACATAAACGACCGGAGGAATCAGCGATTTGGCCATATCGGTTCCGTCACGGGAGACGCGCAGAACGTTGGTGCAGGCGGCATCCGCGTAATAGCAGGGGGTGCGTCCTTCGTAGGCGGACAGCGCGTTGCACCATACGACGGCATCGTGCCAGGTGATGCCGGTCACCGGTTCGGTCTGGGTGTGGGGCCGGTCATCGGCCATCATGCTGCCCATGTTACCGTCGCGGTCGAAGGCGTAACTGCGGTGCAGGGCGAACTGGTTGCGCTGTCCCCATTTCCAGATGCGCCGCCATTGCTCGTAGGAAACGTCCGTGGCGGCCATCAGCAAGCCGTTGGCCTTGCGCAGGGGCAGGTTCCAACCCGCCGCTTCTGCCTCCGGCCGGTTCACCACGGCATCCATGCCGAAGCCGTACCACTTGCACCATAAGGCGGCATTTTCGATGGTGTTCTTGCAGATCATCCAGCCCGCGGCCCGCACATCGGTGAAGGTATGGGGTTCGAAGGTAGCCTTCTTGTGGTTGAATTCGAAATCCCACGGACCCTGGGGATTGTACTTCGTCCACTTCACTCTGGCGGGGTAGACCTCAAACAAGGTTTGCTGGTACGGTTCAAAATCGGATTCCGCGACGTAAAACTGTTCGCCGTCCTGCACCACGAGATGGACGCTTTCCCAAGTGCGCCAGTATTCGCGGGGCACGATATTGGTCCGCTGGTTGGCGTAGGTGTCGGTGAACGGCCAAGCATCCTTGGGGATCTTGCCTTCGGCTACCAGCCTGTCCTTGTGCGCCTTGTTCACCGGGTAGGTGCGCGAGAGAAAAACGCCGACGCGGCTGTTAGTATCAAACGTGACGGGATAGCGGTCGCCGCCATTCAGGAAATCTTTCTTCTTCCACATCCATACGCCGATGGCGGTCAGGCGGTTCCCCGGCTTTTCGGGTGTGTTTCGCGATTCGAGGGCATAGCCCATGTAGTTGAGATCATCGTACCCTTCGTGGTCCACATTGCATCCCCCTTCGGACCAGGAGTACTTGTTCGATGGGTTGTCCCAGCAGTGCGTCTTCATGCCGCCGTAGAAAAGGGTGTTGTTACCCTTGATGTTGTAATCGGGCGACATCGTGTTTAGCGGGATATCCAGGCTGAACGGTTGCCCATTGATGAATTCACCCTCGGCGAGTTTGACCCGCACCGGGGTTTTGGCTCCGGGAATACCTCCGCGGTAAGGCGGGATGCCGACGGCGTACCAGAACAGGTTGTCACCGAAATCCACCACCGGGCAATTCTGGGCCAGGACGCTGGTGGCCAAGGATAGCGCCGCCATCCAAACACGTACCTGGTTCATGGGTGTTCCCTTGCTCAGTTTTGCGATTCGTTGACGAGTACGCAGGCCGATGCGGGCGGGAGCGTGAAGCTGAACGTACGGGAGAAGCCCGTCTTCCTGGTTTCCTTGATCTCCACATTTCGCCGGTCGCGATTGGTGATGCGCGGGTCCTCGTGAGCGAGCAGGTATTCGGTGTAGGCCGTATCCGGTTCGTACGGCAGCTCAAGCGTGATTCGCTGGGGTTGGGTAAAGCTGCGGTTCAGGGCGATGTAGCTGAAGCGCCTCCCATCGCGGAAGGCGTACACGCGGGTCAGCGGGCAGCCGGGTATGGCGGGTAGAATGTTCTTGTTCCGTCCGCCCTTGTTATCGAGCCCGACGGACTGCACCTCCGGCACATCCACCCGGGCCAGCGCACCTTCCTGGACGTTGAGAAGCTCGCCGGTGCAATACCGGTTGCGCAGGGCCAGGGCCAGCCAGGTGGTATGCGGGTCCATGTTCATAGATTGGGATGTCCAGTTATTCCCGCGTGTGAAGAGAAAATAGTTGGAGTTGCCATTGTTCGCCATGACGAACAGGAAATTATCCAGCGTAGCGATACCCAG
>CAYTVN010000313.1:0-3897 GCA_964441655.1 uncultured Verrucomicrobiota bacterium
GCCATGTTGAGCACCACGTGCTCGGGCAGCTTTTTGCCCCAGGCCAGTTCGTCATCGAGCGTTCGCGGGGCGCCATCCGGCCCCTCCACATAATCCATGACCAGGTAGTGGCGTCCCTGGTCTTCGCCGAAATTGCTGACGCGCACGATACCGGGATGCTCGAGGTCCGCCATGACGCGGGCTTCAATGCGAAAGCGGTCGATGAAGGTGGAATCTTCCGACACGTCGGTGGGCAGGATTTTCAGGGCGTACCGCTTGCGCAGGTGCTGGTGCTCGACCAGATAGACCTCGCCCATGCCGCCCGCACCGAGCGGGCGGATCACGCGGTAGACGCCCAGCTGATCGCCCGCCTTCAGCAGGTATACGGTTTTGGTGGGGGCTGGGCTCATAGGCGGGCGACATCCTCTCGCAACGTGATACGCAGACACAAGGGCGAACCGGGCTCCACCGGGCGGCCCAGCATGACCACACCGTTGCTGGTCAGGTCCACTTCGTCCCGCCGCACATGGCGGGAGGACCCGTCCTCCAGCTGCACATAGGTGCCGTTGGTGCTGACGTCGCGCAGGGTGAACCGTTCCTTGCCGAATTCAAACTTGGCATGCAGGCGGGAGGCGCGCGTGTCATCCACCAGGATATCGCACTGGCTGCTGCGGCCCATGGTCAGCACCGGATGCTCCACATCGAGGGTCCAGCAACGTTCGCCCAGCCGCACCTCCAGGGTGCGCACGGTCTGGGCAATCTCACGGGGGCGGATGCCGGAGGACGCCATGGTGGCTTCGCTGGTATTCCACACGATCTCGTACAAATCGAAGGCCCCGTGCTGCCCTTTGACCGTGCTCTGGTCCACGAAGCGGGCCAGCGGGCGCAGGCCGCCTTCCAGCGCCTCCACCGTCTGACGGGTGGTCATGATCTGGTGGGCTTTGGACAGCGCAGCCATACGGGCGGCCAGATTCACGGCGTCGCCAAATACATCGCTGCCTTCGCGCACCACGCCGCCGCGATGAAGACCGATGCGCACACTCAGGGTGTTGTGGAGGGCACCCGCCTTGGCCTGCTCCAGAATGCGCTGCTGCATCACCACCGCCGCCATCACGGCCTGGTCGGCGCTGTCAAAGGTGCACATGATTTCGTCGCCGATGGTTTTGATCACCTGGCCGTGCTGTTCATTCACCACCTGGGACAGGGCGGCCAGGCACCCGCCCACCAGGCGGCGTGCCTCGACATCCCCATAGGTGGTGTACAGACGGGAGCTGTCCACGACGTCCGCGAAAAGTATCGCGACACACGCCTCCCGCTTTTCTGAAGTCTCCATCACATCTTCCCCCGAACATGGCCTGAACCCGTAAAGTCTTAACGAATCCAGACCGCATGGCAAGCCAAGGTCCGGTTTGGATTGTTAATGCAACATGAAGACGGTGAGGCGCGCCGACCCGGGAAGTGCGACGACTAAAACGATTTGCCGCCGTCAGAGAACCTTGATTTTGACCTCGTGGACGTCGGGCTTCTTTTCGGCCGCGTTTACATCCGGATTCCAACGCGAGGGCAATGCGACTTCCTTGGGTGCTTTTCCGGTTTGCTGGAAGCGCCGGAAGTCCGGGATCAGTTCCCCCAGTTGCAGCCGGGTCAGCGCGTCCTCACTCAGGCGCGTATAATCCACCACCTGCGAGTAGGCCACGGCATCCACCTGGGCGGGATTTCGCATGCGGTCGCGGTTGGGATAGTTGCCCAGCCCGGTCACTTCGTTCCACGCCAGCAACTCGCGCGTGGAGGGTCCGTCCGCCCACAGACAATCCTTCGGGATCAACTGCCGCTCGACGCCGGATTCCGCACAGCTCCATTCCAGGCGGCTGATCGCATGGCCAAACACTTCGCAAAAGGCGTATTTGATGTCGTAGGAGACCCCGGCCAGCATATCCAGCTCCACGGTATCCTCCTGGCGCTGGCGCTCCTTGTATTGATCCAACACCAGTTGCCCGCGAATCCACAGGCGGGCCCCGTCATCCGACTGTAGATACAGCGTGTAGCGTCCGCTGCGCTGCGGCACGATGCGTCCGGTCCATAGAACCGAAAACAGGTCGGACTGAACCTGACCGGGCCAGGGACTTTCCAGTTCCCACTGCTTGTTCAAGGTCTCATCAATACGCATCACAGTGGGCCCGGTGAAATCAATGCGGTTGAAATAGGAGCCCAGCAAACCATTGCGCTGGGCCCGGTCCCCATAGGCGGCAATCAGCGCCTTCTGCGAACCGGCATCGGCACCCAGCTTCCATATCTTCAAAGGCGACATGGTGGGCAATGCGGTGGGCAGGTCAAATTCCTCGCCCGGATCAACCGCGACCGCCTCTTCGGTCAACTGCTGCAGGACCTCCGGAGCCAAGGGTGTTTCCGGTGTCGGGTCGGTCAAACTGGCTGTATTCTCGGGCGGCTTCTCCGGCAACCATTCGTCCAGTTTGAGGTCCACCGGCGCCTCCCAGGTAACCTCCTGAATCAGCGGCTCCGGTGGCTTGCTGCGAAAGGCCACCACGTGCAGCAACGCATAAATCACCCCCACATGGAGGAGCACCGAAACCAGCGGCCCACCCGTGCGTGACATGTATCTGCGCCATTTATTCCGGTCCATAATTCACCCCGTTGAAACGCTTTACCATTCCAATACACATTTAGCGTCTGCTTGTTCATAGGGGTTCAAATTAATCGGCGCGCTGACGCCATCGTTTAAGCAGGATGAGCAGGCCCAGTCCGGCCAGCACACCGAGGGCTGAATAGGCCAGGGTTCGTCCGTAGCTGCGCAGGGCAGCCGCGATGCGGGCCGGGTTGCGTCGTTTCTCGCCCAGCTCGGCGATTTGAGCGCCCGCGGGCAATCCGGGACCCACTCGACGCTGTAAATCGTAGCGGGGCAGCGACGGATGGCTGGAGCCGAAATAGAGGTGTGGATGCTGCCCATAATCCGCCTCGAAAACCATGTACAGCGTTTCGTAGCCCCCTTGCGCATGTCGCACGTTCAGATGTTGCTGATCGTAGGAATAGCAATCCAACTTGAGATAGCGATAGCCGGTTTGCTGCAATTCGATGGTGGACCGCAGCTGTCCGTTGACCGCATGCACCGCCCCATCTGCAATCCAGCGCCAGGTGTTGGTCGAGGTGGAGCGGCCAAACACTTTGACGGGAAACGCGCCCTCGCCCGGCCCCAGGTCGAGCTTCAGATAGCGCAGCGGAATCTGCTGAAATCCCAGGTCGGTGACCAGGCTCTGCAGGCCCTTTATCGCCTCCTCCTCCGCGTTGGGTTCCCACACCAGGGGCAGCCATGTTTCCGCCGCGGGCGGAGGTTCGGCCAAAATGGCCACCCCCAGCAAAACCAGCGCTTCATCGGGCACGGAGGCGGAAGGATAGATGCGAAACTGCACCTGGGTATAGGACGTGGGTTCGTAAAATACTGTTCGGTTGGCCGAGCGCGTCGACCCCGGCCGGTTGATCAGATTGGCCTGGCCCAGCCAGTTCCAGTCCTCGCCTTCATTGCGGCCCAGCACATCCACCCGCCGTTCAAAGTCATGTCCGGCCATCTGGATAATCGCCCGTTGATGACGCACACCCTGGCCCTGGGCATTGGGCTGGAGGTGCACGGTGCGGCGCAGATAGCGGGTCGGCAGCATCTCCAACGTATTTTCCACCGCGGTCAGCGCCCAGGGAGACTCCCCGCCCGGCGCGCGGGCGTCCGTGATGTAGAACGGCCATTCCCGCTCATTTTCGTCAACTATTCGAAGATCCGCGGGAAACGATTCCGCCCCGTCCCACACCGGCAGGGTGATTTCCGCCCGGTAGATCCCGTCGTTGGTCCACACCCCGACCAGCGGCGCGCGCCAGGTAAAAATTTCGCGCGTATCCGCCCGGACCGATAAC
>CAYTVN010000314.1:0-3892 GCA_964441655.1 uncultured Verrucomicrobiota bacterium
ATTCACCTCCTGCAATACGGTTTTTCCACGATAACCGACGCGGAGATTTTGAGTGTTAAACAGAGGGTTCATGGGGTCCGGATTCTTGGCTGCGGGCCGGTATCGTCCGGCCCGCAGCGCGAATGGGCTTCAGCGATTCGCGCCGAGCGCGGCCGCTGTTTCCTTTACATTGTAGTCGATCATTTTCAGGTAGGTATCCGTGCCTGGCCGTGAACCGACCTGATGAGCCAACCGGGCGATGTGAGCCTTCGTATGTTGCTGCACAAAGGTCGCATGCCGTTGGTCAAAATAGGGTGAGGTGAGAATGACGCGGATGTCCTCCGCCTTCATTTTCTCCACCACCTCGCCCAGATGGCGGGTGGTGGGTGCCAGGCCCGGCTTGGGTTCCAGGTAGGCGGCGACGGTGAGCGCGAAGTGATCGGCGAAATAGGGCCACATATTGTGATCCGCCACCACCTTGGCACCCCGGTAGGGGGCCAGCTCATCCTGCCACTCCTTCATGGCTTTTTCCAGGGCGGCGGAAAAATCCGCCAATTGTCCCTGGAAATAGGGCGCTTTCTCCGGACGCAATGCCGCCAGTTTCGCCGCCAGTCGTTTCGCCACCGCCAGCCCGCTGTGCGGATCAAGCAAGAAGTGCGGATTACCCGCGGCGTGGATGTCACCCATGGAGCGGTCTACCGGCCCGGTGGGAATTTCCAGAGGCGTGATGGCGGCGGAGGCATCCAGGTACCCGGTCGCTCCCGGCAGCACACGTGCGTTGCGCACGTTCTGTAGCAGCACCGGCACCCAGCCCACTTCCAGTTCCAGGCCGGTTTCGACGAAGAGATCGGCTCGGCTGAGCTGGGTGATGAAACCGGGTTTGGCATCGATGAAGTGCGGGTCTTCCGAGCTTTTGGCGAATACGGTGACCGACACTTCGTCGCCGCCCACCTGCCGGACCAGGTCGCCCAGGTCCGGGGTGGTGGCGCATACCCGGAGTGGCTCCGCCTGAACGGCGGACACCACTCCGAGCAGAAATCCCATCAACAGGTTGAGGGTGCGCATGGTGGCCTAGTACTTGTGCGCGGGATGCGATCCGTAGAGTATTTCCAGACCGGCCCACAGGGTGTGAGCTTCACCGTCGTCAAGGAACTCGGCGTCGTCATAGTTGTATTGCAGTCGCACGCGCGAGAACTCGCTGGGACGGTAGGCGATCATGGGCGAAATGCGTATGCGGTCGCACCGGGCGGGATCGCTGTCACGCTCCTCCAACCCATCATCGCTGCCGGTGGCATATTCGGCCCGCAGGCCGGCTTCCCAGCCGGGGCGGAATCCCCACAGCACCTGACTGTAGAGACCCCAGTCTTCTACGGTTTCGGAGGCGAAGACATGCTCGTGGTCGTCGTGGGGAATGACCGCATCGTCCGATGAGAAGTCGCGTTTCATGAATTCCGTCTGCCAGGTCACGAAGGGGTAGCCCCGTTCGTTGTGGGCGGCGCGCCACTTCAAGGTCAGGTCCGCGCCGTAGATCAGGGTTTCTCCGTCCTCCCCGGTGGCATTGGGGCCGTACAGGGTGGACAGGCCGAACAGGGCGGTGGTTTCTTCGCTCACGTCACCGGAATTTTCCCAGCGCAGGCTGTAGAGGTAATCGTCGAGCCCGTTGATTTCGCGACCAACGGCGGGCAGTCCGGCCACCGTTTCCTCCACCCCCAGGTCATGCACATGCACGTCCTCGGCCTCGTGTCCGGCTTCCTCTTCCTCACCATGGTGATGGCCTTCTCCGAGGAAGCTGCTCATGCTCGCATTGTCGGCGTTTTGTACGCCGACAAGGAACTGCGAGTACCACGGGGTGGGGGCCAGCCAGCCCAATCGCGCACCCACGCCGCGGATGCCATCCGCGCCCAGCAACCGGCCCACGATGATGGGCTGGTCGATCCACGCCCAGCTGTGGGGGTGGGTGGGGTTCATGCGCCCGAACTCGGTGAGGTAATACCCACCTTTGAGTTGCAATCCGGCGGGCAGCGAACTGGAGGTCAGGAACGCCTCCTCCAATTCAATCTCGTCCTCCAGCAGCACGACGTGCATTTCACCCGAGAACAGTTGGTCCACCACACCGGCGAAGGAAAGCTCCGCCTGTTGCAGGGTGAACCCGCGTTTGTTGGGATCGTGCCCACCGCCCTGAAGTTCGCCCAGTTCGTCGTTGCCCGCGCTGGAACCGCCTGCGGCCAGCAGGATGTCCACCGATGAATCAATGAGGCGCAGCTTGCCGTCGGAGGGCTTGCTGGTTTCCAGGCCAGCCAGCTTCTGCTGAAGCTCGTCCACCTGGAGTTTGAGTTGGTTTAGATCAATCTGCTCTTCGGCGCGGAGCGAACCGGCTCCGGCCAATACGAATACGGAGGCCAGGGCGGTGCCCCGGCGGAACAATTGTGAAAATGACGACATAGAAATCTCCCTTTGAATACATGTGAATAGAACGGATCCCCCGCTGGGGGTCCGTGGTCAGACCAAGTCGAGGGAGAGGGCGGGCGGACCGCGGGCCACGGCCACATTAAAGTCAAAGGCCGGATAAGCAGGGCGAGCGATGAAGGGGATAGACTCCGGCACAAAAAGAACCGGGGCATCCGCGGCGTGTTTCCACTCGGTGGTGGCACTCGAATTGCCGCTCAACCATTGGCAGATGGCACAGGCGTGAGGCACCGCGTGCTGGGCGACCAGTTCGGCGTGGTCTTGCGCGGAGGTCTGGCAGGTTGTGTGGCAGGCGGCATGATTGGCCAGGTGTACGTACGGCGCGACCACCTGCAGACACAGCAGGACGGCCATCCCTACACGTGCGATGGAGGGAAAATTCTTCATGCGTGGCGCGCCGAGCGAGCATGCCTGCGTGAGGGTCGGCAGGAGGGGCAGCGGCCATACAGGGTCAGTTCGTGGTTTTCCACCATGTAGCCGCGCGGAGCCAGCTTCTGCAAATTGCCGGGGCAACCGTTCATCTCAAACATACGGTTGCAGGCGCGGCACAGGAAGTGATGGTGGTGCTGTTTGCCTGCAGCCTCATAGCGGTTTGGTTCGCCCGGCACCTTGACCTCCACCGCCTGCCGCTCCTCCACCATGGCTTTGATGGCGCGGTAGATGGTGGCTTGCCCGATGTCCGGCACCTCGCGGCGAGCCTCCGCCAACAGTTCCTGCGGACTCAATGGACGCCCCACCCGATCCAGTGCGGATTGAATGGCGGTGCGTTGCTGGGTGTGTCGCGCAATCATATGTGCAGTTAATGAGAATACATTATCACTATAGGGCAAACAAGCAAGCCGAACGTGGCATCGCGTGCGATTTAGGATTCCAGCAGGCGGGTGACCGCCGCTTCGGCCAGGCGGTAGCGGGCCGGGCCGTGGCCGCGAATAACTTCGTAGCGGCGGCTTTGTTCTTCGAGTTCCCGGCGGTGCCGCTCAAACAGCATCAGGCGGTCGTTCGGGTGTTCGCGCAGCGGGTCGGGCTCCCAGGGCAAATCGGGGAAGCAGAGCAGGTAGACATGATGGGTTTCCTGTTCCAGTGCTGCGATGATTTCGGCGTGGCATTTCCCGTAGGCCACTTCGCACCAGATTTTGTAGTTGATGAGGTCGGTGTCCAAGATGCCGAGTGGTGCTTCGGGGGGGACCTCGGCGTGTTGATGATGCAGATGCCCGCGTGCGATGGTCAGCAACAGATCGTAATCATAGTCAGAACCGTGCTGTTCCAGGTAGAGCCGGGCATATTCACTGGCGCAGGGCAGGCCCATCCGACCGGCGAGGTGCGCGGTCAGCACACTCTTGCCGGTGGATTCGGGGCCTGTCAGGACCAGGCGCATGTTGCGGGTTTGTGTCACAGGATCCAACTGATCGAGCCGCCGAAGATGGTGTCGTCTTCCTCGAAGTCCTCG
>CAYTVN010000315.1:0-3881 GCA_964441655.1 uncultured Verrucomicrobiota bacterium
CCATGAGAGTTTCCGGCAGGGCGCCGCAATGCACGGCGACAAAAGGTTCGTCGCGGCGCGGGCTCTGGGCGTGCAGTTGGCGGGCGATGAGCTCCTTGCCGGTTCCACTCTCGCCCGAAATCAGCACCGTACTGTCGGCCGCGGCGGCCTGTTGGGTGGTGTCCATCAGGGCCCGGAAATTCGGGGTGTCACCGATCACGGCGTCCACCGGGAACTCGCGCGCAACTTCGCTGCGCAGCACCTGCACCTGCCGGCGCAGGGAGCTGGTTTCCAGGGCGCGGGCCACTGCGTGGCGTATTTCCGCCACATCAAAAGGTTTGGGAACAAAGTCGAGGGCGCCGGATTTCATGGAATCCACCACTTGCCGGACGTTGGTGGATCCGCTGACCATGATGATGGGCAGTTCGGGCAGGCTTTCGTGGGCCTCCCGCAGCAGGGTGATGCCATCCTTCTGCTGCATCATCACATCCAGCATCATCAGGTCGTACCGCTCCTCGGACAGCAGGCGCTGCGCGGCGGCGGCGTTTTCGGCCAAGGTGACCTGGTAGTTTTTTTCGAAGATGCTGCGCAGCGATTCCCGGCTGCCCTTCTCGTCGTCCACGATCAGCAGTGATTTCATGGTCGTTCCCCCAGCGTGCTGGCCGGCAACAGGATGGTTACCGTGGTCCCTTGTTGCCCGGTTTGCACATCCACGCGCCCGTTATGATCCACCACGGTGCGCTTCACAATGGGAAGGCCGAGGCCCATGCCGCGGGGCTTGGAGGTGCAGAAAGGTGAGAAAATCTTGTCGCGCAGCGTGTCCGGAATGCCGGGCCCGTTGTCACGGACCGTGACCTGGACATTGCCGGTTTGGGTCCCGGAGCGCGCCGCTTCCATGAGGATGGAGCCGTCCGCGCGCCCGGCCAACGCCTCCGCGGCGTTGCGCACCAGGTGGGCAAAGCAGTCCGCCAGCGCCCGGTCATCGCCCCACACGGCGGGCAGGTCCGAGGCCAGATGGGTTTCCACCCGCAGACCGTCGCGCGTGCCCTGGGGCAGGGCCATGGCCACGCTGCGCTGCAGCGGGTCGCGCACATCCACTTGATGAAACTTCAGGGAGGGCGGATGGGCGAAATCGTTGATCTGGTCGATGATGCTGTTGAGCCGGTCGACCTCTGCGGATACCAGATGGCTGAAACTGGTGCGGAATTCATCGTCCTGATAACGCTCGGGCAACAGTTGCGCGAAGGTCTTGATGGCCACCAAGGGGTTGCGGATTTCGTGGGACATGCTGGCCGCCAGCTCGGTCCAGAAGGCGGTGCGTTCCAACTGGTCCTGCTTCTCCTGCAGGGCTTGCTGCGCGGTCAGGTCCTGTATCACCGCCACGGCGCCCAGGCCGCGCTGCAGGGTGCCCAGCCGGCGGGTTTGCACCACCAGGGCGCGCCGCGTGAGGGCGTCGCGCCACACTTCGGGGAAGCCCTGGTTTTCGCCCGCGATGGCGCGTCGCAATTGATCGGCCAGACGGCTGCCCAGGGTTTCCACCGGTTTTCCCACCACCTGGTCCGAGGTCAGATTCAGCAGATTACCTGCCGCCACGCTGAACCAGCGGATCATGCCGTTTTCGTCGGCGGCCACCACCCCGGTGGGCAGGGCGTGCAGCAGGGTTTCGGCCAGGGATTTCTGGCGGGCTACTTCTTCGTAGAGGAGGGCGTTTTCCAGCGCGCTGGCCACGTGGTCGGCCGCCAGCGCAACTTCCTCCAGATCATCGGCGGAAAAGGGTCGGCCCCCGGTTCGGCGACCCAGCAGCAGCCAGCCCAGAATGCCATCCCGCGCATGCAGCGGGGCCAGGACCTCGGCCCCGGATTCATCCAGCATCTGTTGCAGCAGGTTGCGTTCGGCCAGATCGTTGGTTTGCTCGACGGAAGCCCGGGAGGCAATGAGGGCATGCGTTTCCAGCCAGCAAACGAAAGGATGGTGGGCGTCGTAGGTCGCCCGCACCGTTTCCTCCAGGCAGTGCAAGCCGGAGATAAGGCGGAAGTTTTCCTGGCCGCGGATGCGAGCCACAATGCCGGCCCGGGCCACGCCGGTGGCGGAGGCCAGCGCTTCCACGCTGCGTTCCAGCATGGACTCCAGATGGTCGAAGTGGCGGAACATGCGGGCGAAATGGCGGAGCGGCAGTGGCAGCGGCGTGTCTTTGCCCGGGTTGGGCGCGGCCGCTGGCGGAGGTGTGGGGGCGGTGCTGGCGGCGCGCAGTACCCGATTTTCTTCCTGCAGGCGGGCATGGTCCATGGCCCTGGAGATCAGGGCGGGCAGGGTGAGCAGGCCGGTCAGGCTGGGGTCCAGTACGGCAAACGAGCCGGAGGCCTCCGCCTGGCGGGCCACTTCCGCGCGCGGGTCGCCCAAGGCGATGACCACCGCCTGGTCCAAACGATCCATCCAGAGCGGCAGATCACGCCGGGCCTCTTCGCTATAAAGGTCCAGCAGCACCACCAGCGGGCGGGGCCGGCGCAAGACCCGTTGCAGATCATCTGCATTCTGGGTGACGAGCAGGGCCGCGGTGGACTCCATGAGGGCGCGGATTTGCCGGGCCAGCGGTTCGTGGCTGGTGTGCAGCAGGAGGGTGGGGTCGGTGGTCATGCGCTGACCTCCTCGCGCAGGATGGGGAAGGTGATGTGAAATACCGTTCCGCGTCCCACTTCGCTCTCCACATCAATAACCGCATGGTGCTCGTGAATAATGCCGTGGGACACGGAAAGTCCCAGCCCGGTGCCCGAGCTCTTGGTGGTGAAGAAAGGATCGAAGACATGCGGCAGGTCGTCGGTGCGAATACCTTTCCCGCTGTCGCGAATGCTCAGGCGGAGGCGGGTCTCCGACGAGGGAATGCCCAGAAAGGTGGGCTGGTTGCCCTCCAGTTCCAGCGCAGAGGTGGTAACGGAAAGCTCGCCGCCCGACTCCATGGCATCGATGGCGTTCAGGAAGAAATTCAGGAAGGCCTGCACCAGCAGATTCCCGTCGCCCTGAATAAGGTCGTGGGTGATCTGGAAATCCTTTTTCAGCACGATGTTCTTGTGCTTCAACTGCTGCTGCACCAGGCGAAGGGTGTTGTCCACCACTTCGTGAACATGGGTGGGCATCAGGCTGGGCTTGGCGGGCCGGGCAAAGCGCAGCAATTGATTCACGATGGAATCAATGCGCTTCACTTCTTCTCCGACCAGATTGGAGAAGGTGGTGCGGAAGTCCGGGTCCTCGTAGCGCTCGGGCAGCAGCTGGGTAAAGGTCTTTAGGGTGACCAGGGGATTTTTGATTTCGTGCGCCATGCCGGCGGACAGGGTGCCCAGGCTGGCCAGGCGGTCGGTGCGGCGCACCTGGCCTTCCAGCTTGCGCAGTGCCGTGAGATCGCTGAACACCAGCAACACGCCCAGGGCCTTGCCGGTGTGGCTGTGGAACATGGCGGTGCCCACCCGAACGGGGATGGCTTCGTGGCGCGGGGTATAGAGCTGGAGCTCGAGATCCCGCTGGCCCTGGCCGGTGGCAAAGGCCTGGCGAAAGGCCTGGACCAGGGCGGGCGGGAGCAGGTCAATGGGCTGCTGCAGGATGGTGCCGTATTCCATGCCCAGGATGCGCTTGGCCTCGCGGTTACAGATGGTAATGCGCTGGTCATGTCCGGCTGCGATGACGCCGTTGACCAGATGGTCGAGCAGGATGTCGTTGTAAATGGCGCTGTCCTGTAGGCGGGTGTAGAGCTCGGTGTTCTCCAGACCCACAGCGAGTTGGTTGGCCAGCAGTTGGAGGGTGCGCTGGTCTTCCCAGTCGTAAATGCGGCCGGACAGCCGGGCACCCATGCAGATGAGGCCGCGCAATCCGTTGGGGGCGTGGATGCCGATGGCGATGGCGGAATGCAATTG
>CAYTVN010000316.1:0-3871 GCA_964441655.1 uncultured Verrucomicrobiota bacterium
GGAACCCAGCAGGAGGCGTCCGATGTTGTCGCGTGCAACACCGCCGAGCCCATCGAACTCGCCTGCGACCAGCACGCCGTTGTCGTGGTCGAAGTGCAGCGCGTTGACCGCCATGCCTAGAGCGCCCGTGATGCCCATGGTGAAGCTCGCGTCGAGTGTGAGGTCACTCTTGAGCATGGCCAGGCCGGGATGCGAGGCACCGTTGACCGCAGTGAAGTCGCCGCCGATCAAGGTGCGACCGTCGGGCAGCGCCAGCAGGGCGTTCACCCGGCCATTCGGATAAACAGCAAAGCTGGTGTCCACTTCATCAGCGGCGGTGAAGCGGACCAGGTTTGTGATCGGGTTGCCGTTGACGCGGCTGAAGAAGCCGCCCGCCAGCAGACCGTTGGTTTGCACCAACAGGGCATTTACCCGTGCACTGGTGCCGGTCAATTGGTTGGTGAAGGTGTTGTCCAGGGTGCCATCAAGATTTAGGCGGCCGATATTCCAGTGGCTGGTGAAGTTGATGGTCGAATAGTCGCCGCCGATCAACAGCCTGCCGTCGGCTTGCTGGGCCAGCGCGTAAACCGAGTTCCAGCCGCCGTCAAAGTTGTCCAATGTAGGGACGAAGGCGCTGACGATGCCGCCGGTGGGGTTCAGGAGCGCGAGTCCACCGTGTTCCTCATCCATCGCATAAGTAAACTTGCCGCCGACCAGCAGGCCGCCGTCGGCCAGTTGGAACAAGGATTCCACGGCATTGTCTGCGGCATTTGCGATGCCGAGGGACAGGAAGTTCGTGTCGAGTGAACCGTCTGCGTTGTAGCGTGCGAAACTCTCGAGCACGCCGTTCATCGTGCCGCCGACATAACTCTTTCCATTGGTGTGGCAGAGCGTGGAGAGGGCCCAGTCGTGGTCGCCGTAGGCCGCACCCACGGTGAGATTCGTGTCCAGCGTGCCGTCATCGAGCAAACGGGCGATCTGCTGGCGGTGTACCGCGCCGATGTTGGTGAACGAGCCCACGATCATGATTCGCCCCTGCGGATCCACGTCCAGGCCCAGAATGCGGTCGCCGACGGCAGGCGCGAAGGAACTGTCCACGGCGAGATTGCTGACTGCGACGGATTCCACATTGGTGACCCATAGCCAGGCGATGGAGGAGGTGTTGGTGATGGTGAACGTCACGCTGGTCGAGCTGCCGCTCGCGGGCACGCTGCCCGAACCGGTCCAGCCGGTGCAGACCAGCTGGGTGGTCCCCTGTACGATGGGGGAGCCGGTGACCACGCAGGTCACGCTGCTGCTGTTCACGAAGCTGTGGGTGCCCACGGCGGGGTTCGCCATGCCGTGAGCGGAGGCGACGGTCAGGGTGCTGGTGCTGACGATGGTTTCGACCGTGACATTCAGTTCCAGGCCGTTGAGACGCGTGGGTCCGGAGTCCCCCGTGATCTGGAGCGCCAGGGTGCCGCTGGCGCCTGCCGTGGTCGAAGCTGCCACCGAATACATGGTGTTGTTGGTGGGCCGCGCCGCTGCGCCCGTGTGATTCAGGATGGTGCCGAGCAGGGTGTTGCGACCATCGGTCATATCCCGCACAGAGAAGGTCACCCCATCGGCAAATGAGTAGTCATAGGCCCACAGGCGGAGATCAATCTGAGCGCCCGCCGTGAGTCCGGCCACGACGGTGGTCAGGCCGCCGCTGCTGATCTGCGCGAGGTCGCGGTAGACATCGCCGTAGGTGCAGGCCCCGGTATCGGCCGGCGCGTTGCGGTCGCGGCCGGAGATGGAGATCGCGCTTCGCAGGGTTACCGTGACCGACTCCGTGCCCAGGCTGTAGACCTCGCTGGTGGCGGTGAAGGTGGTGTAGGGGATGACAAAGGCTTGCCAGGTACCGTCGACCTCGGCCGTCACATTGGTGCCGAAGTCGATACGCAGGGTGTTTGTGGCAAAGGCGCCCACCGCGCGTGTGGTGAAGTTCCATGTGCTGGTGGCGGCGATACCTGCGTACCAGTTGGTCGCCGCATCGCGGAAGGCGTTGGTGTCCATCAGAACGTAGTACGCGTTCGTGGGGGTCAGGGCGTTGCTGGGGGTGATGGTCACCAGGGCGCCGACCACGTTGACCGCAGTCCCGGTGGCGGGGATTGACTCCACAAGAGAACCATCGCCGTGGTGGAGGTGGATGAATCCCGGACCGGCATAGATGTTTTCGTTGAAGGTCAGGTCCAGCGTGGTTGCTGGTTCCACACCCGTGCTGTCATCGGCGGGCGCGGTAATCGCGAGCTGGGGCGCGGCGGCATCCGTGTACTCAAAAGCCCCCATATCCACTATGACGTTCTTCACTCGATCCGTGCCGTCGAGATCGCTTTTTCCTTCCAGCGAACGGAACTGGTACTCGTAGAAGAGTTCCTCCCAGAAGGCGTTTACGCCGACGTCGCGACATGGCGATGCTTCGGTCAACCGGTAGTCGCCCGCGCTAAAGTTGGCGAAGCGGGGGTTATTGGTGGTGTTGCCGAAGCCGAAGTCGGTCCCGTTGACCAACCCGGCGGCGCACGAATAGTCAGCGCGGCGCTCGATGCTGGCGTGGTCGAGCTCGTCATCGGCATCGAAGCCGGATGACTGCCGGTTCGACCACACGATGGTATTCACCATTTTACTGATGTAGATAAAGTTGACGCCTCCCCGCACGCCCGCCGTATTGCTGACCACGGTGCAGTTGGCCATCGTGCCGCCGCCGTAGAACTCGACACCGCCACCCGACGCATAACCCGAGGTGGCCACGTTGCCGGCAATCAGGCAGTTTTCCATGTAGCCGCCCAATCCTTCATAATAAACGCCGCCGGCCGAGCCCGCGCCCTGATTGTTCCGGATGAGGCTGTGCGTCACATAGCCGCCATAGGCGAGGCGCACGCCGCCGCCGTAGTAGGTGTCGGCGTAGTTGCCTTCGATGACACAGTTGCTGACGGTGCCGGCCTCGTAGCGGAACTTCGAGTTGTAGCAGGCCACGCCGCCGCCGTACTGGGCGCGGTTGCCCCGGACCACGCAATTCTGCAGCACCGCGTATTCGCGCAGCAGGGCCCCGCCGCCCGCCTTGTCACCGAGGGTTTCACCGTTGGGTGATACGCCGTTGGTCAGGGTGAAGCCGTCGAGCACGCTGTAGACCACGCCGTCCATCTTCACGCACCGATTGGTGCCGCGGCCGTCAATGATGGTGACGGCGCTGCCGTTGACACTCTTCACCGTGCAGGACTTGCGGATCACGACTTCTCCGTCGTAGACGCCGTTGGTGACCCAGACGATGCCGCCGGGGATGACGTGGTTGACCGCGTCGTTGATATTGGTCGCCGCCGTCTCCCACGTGTTGTAGGGCGGGGTGGGCGTTCCGTTGGTTTTTACATAGGCGACCAGGTCGGCCACGTAGAAACTGTTGGTGGGGCTGATGTGCGGAGTGCCCTCGCTGTCGTAGGCGATGGCGTAATAGTCCACGCGCGTAGCGAGCGGCAGGCCGCCGAGGTCGTACTCAAACACAATGCCCGGCCCGTAGCCTGAGATCGGCGCCGCGGATGCTTCCACCCACGCGCCCGAGTTCAGGCGGTAGAAATTGGTGACGTCGCCCACGCCGCCGATGCCCGCCTGCACGAACGTCTGCAGGGCGATGGGCTCGTTGTTGGTGGGCCAGAGCGGATCGTGCGTGGCCGTCTGGAGTTTGAAGTCGTAGCTCTGCGGGCTTTCGCGGATGACCAGCGCGTAGGGTTGGTTGGTGCCCTGCGGCACGTTGTAGCCAATGACCTGCACGACCGTGGTGCCGGGGGTGAGCGGAAAGATGTCCAGCCCTTCGACGTTGTTGATGCGGTCCCCACCGACCGCACCGTTGCCGAGGTGAAGTTGTCCGGCAGGCCGGCGG
>CAYTVN010000317.1:0-3862 GCA_964441655.1 uncultured Verrucomicrobiota bacterium
CAACCGCAAAAATTTCCGCGTCTTCGTACACCATTGTCGAAGCACCCGGCAACTCGGCCTCCGCCCATTCCACGGTCGGTTGCTGATCCACCTGGGCCAGGGCAGGCTGGCCCGGACGGACGGAATGCAGAGCGCCCCACAAGCCCATGCCCAGGAGGGCCAGGCCCACAAACGCAGCCGCCCACTTGAGACGCCAGACCGCAGGCGCCTGCTCCGGCTCCGCTTGGGCCAGCCGCAGGGCCCGCTGCACATCGGACCACATGACCTCCGCCGGGGGCGCCTCCACCACCTCTGCACGCAGCAGCTCCCCGGCCCTGGCCCAGGCGGCGCGCGTTTCCTGGCAGGACGGGCAGGCCGCGACATGCTGTTCCAGCAGCATGCGTGACCGTTCATCGAGCTCGCCATCCAGCGCTTGGCTCAGCCATTTCCGGGCTTGTTGGCAGTTCATCGTACGCTCCTCAATTTATCCTGAATGGCTCGCCGGGCATAAAACAAACGCGACATCACGGTGCCGCTCCGGCAGCCCTGCAACTCGGCAATCTCGCGGTAGCTCCGGCCCTCCACCTCGCGCATCACCAACGCCGCACGATGTTCCGGGCTCAGATCCGCCAGCGCTTCGTTGAATACCCGGCGCACCTCATCCTGCTCCGCGGCGTGATCCGGCCGGGCCACCAGGCTGCCACTCCACTCGGGGGCGGGCTTCGCCTCCCGCCCCTCCTCGTCCTCCAGCGGCACCTCCCGCTGGCGACTGACTTTTCGCATATGGTCCATGGCCGTGTTCACCGCGATGCGATAAATCCAGGTGAAGAACTTGGAGTCCCGCCGATAGCTGTCCAGCCGCTGCCAGGCTTTCACCCAGGTCGTCTGCGCGATCTCGCGCGCATCCTCCGCCTGCCGCACCATTCGGACCACCACGGCAAAGACCCGGCTATGGTAGTGCTTCACCAGCTCTCCAAAGGCCGCTTCATCGCCCGCTTGGGCGCGCACCACCCAATCCATGACCCGGGCGGCTTCGGCGGCATCTTCGTCCATGGGATTGGACGCAGGGGATTCCGTGCTATTCAAACGAACATCCATGAATATTCGTCCGCCTCATCATGCATCGGCCGGACGCCGCGCCAGCCATCCATATGAATGGTAATCCCAATCCACCCGGTCGCCGCGCAGGGTCACCACGCCAAAGCCTTCCGGTGTACCCTGCCAGGACCCGCGCCACCATTTGCCCGCCACCGCACCACCGGTAATAAAGGTGGTGTTTTTCCAGCGCAGCAGCTCGTTGACATGCAGATGGCCCTGCAACACAAGAACCAGATTGTGCTCATTAAACAGCTCCAAGACCTCCCGGTTGTTCACCACCACACGGTTGGCCGCAGCCGGAGCAGTGGCGCCTTGGGTGGCCTGGCAAAAGGCCGTCAACAGCGGCATGTGCACCACCAGGATCACCGGGGTACGTGGGTCAATCCCGGCCAGATCTCCGCGCAGCCAGTTCAATTGCTCGGATCCGACGAATCCCCGATAGCGCTGCTCGTCCCCGGTGATTTCAAACGGATCGAGGAAAATGATGTGACATCCGCCCGCGTCCAGGGACCGGTAGGTGCTGGCCAGACCGGTGAAGCGCCGGAAGGCCGCGCGCGGGTCGGATTCGGCCGGGCTGCCGTCCTTCGGCGCCACCCCCACCAGATCATGGTTGCCGAGAGCGGTGTGGACCGGCGCATTCAAGCCTTCCCATAACGTGGTGCGAAAAGCCTGCCAGCGCGGTTCGATCTGGGCCACCGTGGAATCAAATCCATCCGTCACCAAATCCCCGCCGCACAGCACCAGATCTGCGGCTTGCTCATTGATGCGCTCCGCGCAACGGGCCATGGCTTCCGGAGTATCCCATTCGGTACGGGCATGGATATCCGTAAAAAAGGCGATGCGGAGCGGGGACGCCGGACCTTCGGCGGCCCAGCTGGCGGCAGGAGTCCACGGCCATACCGTGGCCGCCCCCGCGGCGAAACCGGTGGCGCCCAGAAAATGGCGGCGGCTGTAGCGTGCGGCAGTATTCATGGTTTGGAATCCTCGCGGTGTGCAACATACCGTACCCATCCACCGAAAACCATCCAGGCCAGTACGACCATGCCCTGGAGCTGCCACCTGCGCCAACGCACGATCAGATGGCGGCTGACCGGGCTCTGGTATTCACCCGGCCGGGCCATGGCGTTGGCACGATCGCGCACATCCGCCGGCCAGTCCAATCCAGCGGCGGCCAGTGTACGTCGAAAATACGTTTCCAGGATTCGTTGTTCGCACCAGGCCACGGTTATTTCCCGGGCCTGGCGCTCCGGATCACGGCGATGCGCACGCGCGTCCTTGCTGTAGCGATCGCGGCGAAACAGGTGTACCCGCATCTCGTGGGCAAAGGGGTCCTGCCAGGGGGGATGATCGAGCAGGAATTGCTCATAGCCCCGATCATCGGCATGGCGGGCCAGCAACGGGCCGACCTCCGCCTGCCTTTGCTCGTCCTCCGCCAGCAAGGCGGGCCCGGTCAGACGGGAGACAAAATGGATGTCATTCGAAACTGTAATTTGGTTCCCGTACTCCACCAGAGGCTCGTTGATCAGGAACGATCCCAGCTCCCAGGGCAAGGCCGCGATGCGGGCCGGTGTGGCGGCCAGCAGGATCACGAAAAACAAGGCCAGGCCGGTCGCCAGGCGAAAGGCCACCCGCAGAGATTGGGCGCGGGGCGGCGACAAAATGCCTTCCGGACGCAAACCCCGGGCCAGCGCCAGCTGTACGAGGACCACGCCGGAAACGTTGATGACCATGTCACGGAAGTCGAAGAAGCGACGCGGTACGATCCATTGAATGCACTCGTCGAGCACGCCCAGAAACGCTCCGGCCACAAGGGCGGCAACAAAGAGACCGCTGTCCTCAAAACGCGTGCGGAAGGCACGGTAGAGTAGAAAGGACAATACGCCGTACTGGATGAAATGCATGGCTTCTTCGGGATTGGCCCGCAGGTGCCAGGTACCTCCGGCCAAGGCGCCGGCCACACCGGCCAGCCACCACCACGAGGAGGCCCGCACGGGCGCGGCCTGCCGTTGCAGTATGCGCACGGCGAGGATCACGGCCGCCAGCAGGGCCGCAAAAACCACATAGAGGAAGGTGCTGCGGCCCAGGTTCTGGTAGACCCATCCCTGCAGGCTGCGTGCCAGGGGAATGGTCAGATAAATGAACAGCGTCCATGACGCCACGTACATCCAGGCGCGCCGGGCGGCGGTGGATGGAGCGCCGGCCTTCATGGACGCGGGGCAGGCTCCCGGCCACAAGCAAACAGCAGCACCACATCAGCCAGCAACAAGACAAGAATGACCAGCCAGATCTGGCGTTCGCTGACGCGGGTGATGAGGTGGCGGCTTACCTCGCTCTTGTAGAGGCGATTGGTGTTCACGAAGGACAAATGAGGCGCCAGAACCTCTCCCGACCAGCGTTGGCCGGAGGCCGCCAGGGTATTGGAATAGTACTTTTCCAGAATCTGATTTTCGCGCACCACGACGGTGACGTGTCGGCTGAACAACTCGGGCTTCAATTTATGCGTCCACATGACATCGTGGTAGTGGTTGCGGCGGTAGACATGCACATTCGCCTCGTGCACAAAGGGATCGGTGGCCGGGGTATAGCGCTGCAAGAAATTGCTGTAGGTGTCGTTGTTCCAGTAGTGATGGATGATGCGACCCGCATCGACCCCGCGCTGTTGGTCCATCCACGTCAGATCATCAGGCTGGAAGCGGGAGTAGAACCGTCCGATCTCCGGATCATCGTAGCGGTAGCCGTACTCGACCATCGGATTGTCCTGCTGTTTGAGAAAGCTGAGCATGGG
>CAYTVN010000318.1:0-3841 GCA_964441655.1 uncultured Verrucomicrobiota bacterium
GAGGAGATGGCCCGTCATCGCGCAATTTTCCGCGAAGGCGCAGCCAACAATGGTGTCGACGAGGCGAAGGCCGACGCCGTGTTCGACACCATCGAGAAATTTGCCGGCTACGGCTTCAACAAGTCGCATGCCGCCGCCTATGCCCTGGTTTCCTACCAGACGGCCTGGCTGAAAACCCATTACCCGGCCGAGTTCATGGCCGCCGTGTTGTCGGCGGACATGGACAACACCGACAAGGTGGTCAACCTGCTTGGCGAAGCGCGCGCGATGAGGCTTGAGGTGCTGGCACCGGACATCAACACCTCGGTGTACAAGTTCCTCGCCCTGGAGCCAGACGCTGCCGAATCGCGATCCCGGCGCATCCGCTACGGCCTTGGCGCAATCAAGGGCGTCGGCGAGGCGGCCATCGAGAACATCGTCGACGCGCGCAGCCGCGGCGGCGGGTTTCGTGACATTGCCGACTTCTGCCTGCGCGTGGATGCGCAGAAGGTCAACAAGCGCACCCTCGAAGCACTGGTGCTGTCCGGTTCAATGGATGGCCTGGCCGGCAATCGTGCCAGTGTGTTTGCGCAGTTGCCGGAAGCCATGCGCGCTGCCGAGCAACAGGCGCGCGATGCACAGGCCGGGCAGAACGACATGTTCGGCGGCGGCAGTGCCGCTCCGGTGAAGCTGGATTTGATTGAAGTCGAGGAATGGCCGATTGCGCGCAAGCTGGGAGGCGAACGCGACACCCTGGGCTACTACTTGTCAGGTCATCCCACCGATGCGTGGCGTGCAGGGGATAGCCGGCTGGATGGCCGCGCTGTTCGTGCTGACTTTCCTCGAAATCCTGTTTCATGAACTTTTCCAGCGCTCCAGCCTCGCCCTGATGACCGGCGCGGTGCTGATTGCGGCCGCCGTGGCGATTCTGCGCGTGGCGGGCCAATCCTTCGCCGGTCAATTCGGGCTGGCGATCAGTCTTGCCGGTCAGGTGCTGTGCCTCATCAGCCAGCAGGAGCACTGGCGCGGCAGCCTGTTCTGGCTGGTCTGGGCGACGCTTCAGGCCGGGCTGTGCTGGAGCATCGCTCAGCCGGTGCATCGGTTCCTCTCAGCGCTGGCCGTGATTTTTGCCCTGGGGGCGGCGCTGGCGCATACCGCGCTGGTCTGGATGATGCCATCGCTGCTCATGCTGGGCGCGGCCGCCTTCTGGCTTGCTGAACCACGCTGGCTGCCGCGCTCGGCGCTGTGGGGGCCGGTGGCCTGGGCGCTGACGACGGCCATGATCCAGACGCATGCCTTTACCTTGCTGAACCCCGCGTTTTGGGCCGAATTGATGCGTCATCAGGATTTCCTGGCCACTCCCGGCCACTGGATTTTACGGATGAATGAAGTGGTGATGGCCTTTGCCTGGATGGCCAGTGGCCTGTGGCTGATCCGTGAAAACGGTTGCGCTGTCAAAAGCGCAAATGGAGTCCTGGCATGCGTCGGCTTGGCCGCCATCGCCCTGCTGACCCAGGAGGCGCGGGGATTGGCCATCGCCTGGTTGTTGATGATACTGGGTTTCGCCCGCGCCAACCGGTTGCTGGGCGGCTTGGGCGTTGCCTTATTCTGGGTCTATCTGGGTCACTACTATTATTCGCTGCAACTGAGCCTGCTTTACAAATCCGGCTTGCTGGCGGTTTGCGGCATCGTCTTGTTGACGGGATATGCCGCCTTGCGCGGGCTGAGCGCGGACGGGGAGAAAGATGATGCGTAAATGGCTGGTGTTGCTGGCCGGAGTCCTGGCCTTGTTGCTGATCAATCACGCCATCCTCGACAAGGAGCAGTTACTACGCGAGGGCCGGGTCATCCTGTTGCCGCTGGCGCCGGTGGACCCGCGCTCGCTGATGCAGGGCGACTACATGCAATTGCGCTACGAGATGGAGCGGGATGTACTGGAGCGCCTGGATCGTGAGCAAGCGCCCCAGCAGGACGGCTTCCTGTTGGTCAAGGTTGAGGGCAACGGCGTCGCCCGGTTGCAACAAGTTCTGCGGGAACGCCCCGCGCCGATCACCCCGGAGTTGGCAGTACTGCGTTTCCGCGTCAGGGACGGCTTGCTGAAAATTGCCGGCAATACCTTTTTTTTTGAGGAAGGCAAGGCCGCGGTATTTCAACAGGCGCGGTTTGGGGAATTCCGATTGGATGAGAACGGGGAATTGTTGTTGACGGGGTTGCGGGATGGTGGAATGAGGGCGCTGGAGCCTTGACCATCGGATAAGTATTCTCACACAGCCGCAATGGAAACGACTCTGGTTTTCAACTGAATTGCCGCGACGGACACAAATCCGCCAGCACACACCCCCCGCAATCCGGCTTCCGCGCCTTGCACACATACCGCCCATGCAGGATCAGCCAATGATGGGCATCCTGCAGGAACTCGGAGGGAATTACCTTCAGCAGTTGTTGCTCCGTCGCCTCAACAGTCTTTGCGGACGCCAGCCCCAAGCGGTTGCTGACCCGGAAGATATGGGTATCCACCGCCATCGTCGGCTCGCCAAAGGCGGTGTTCAACACCACATTGGCCGTCTTGCGGCCCACCCCCGGTAGCGCTTCCAGCGCCTCGCGGCTATGCGGCACCTCACCGTGATGCTCATTGACCAGCATCTCGCAGGTCTTGATGATATTGGCGGCCTTGCTGTTATACAGGCCGATGGTCTTGATGTACTCCTTCAACCCCTCCAGGCCCAGCGCCAGGATTTGCTCTGGCGTATTGGCCACCGGATACAATCGGGCGGTCGCCTTGTTGACGCCCACGTCCGTGGCTTGTGCGGAGAGAATCACCGCCACGAGCAATTCAAAGGGCGTGCTGTAGGCCAGTTCTGTCGTCGGATTCGGATTGCGCGCGCGCAGCCGGGAAAACATCTCGTGAACGGTTTCCGGGCTCATGCGATATGTCCGGTGGTGCGCACCCGCTTGCTGCCGGCGGCCGGGGCGGACTCGATGGCCACGGTCTTGCGCTTCATCCGGTCCTCCAGCCAGTTCTTGCCGGCAATGATCAACCCCAAGCACAAAAAGGCGCCGGGCGGCAGGATAAAGAACAACATCTTGTGGTACCCCGGCAGGGTGATTGACCAGCTCCGGGCGCTGTCGCCAAACAGCAGATGCATGTTGGCCATCAGCGTGCCGTTGCCGATCAGTTCCCTCATGCCGCCCAGCAATACCAGCACCAGGGTAAAGCCGGTCCCGATCATCAATCCGTCAAAAGCCGATGCCAGCACCGGATTCTTGGAAGCAAAGGCCTCCGCCCGCCCCAGCAAGGCGCAATTGGTTACGATCAGCGGGATAAAGATGCCCAGGGCCTGATACAACTGGAAGGTATAGGCATGCATCACCAATTCGATGCAGGAAACAAAGGCGGCGATGATCATCACGAACACCGGGATGCGGATGGTGTCGGGCACCTGATGACGCACCAGGGAGACGGCGGCATTGGAGGTGGTCAGTGCCACCGTGGTCGCCAGCCCCAGTCCCAGTCCATTGACCACCGACCCGGAACAGGCCAGCAACGGGCAAAGCCCCAGCAATTGCACGGTCGCGGTGTTGTTGCGCCACAAACCATCCAAGGCAATCTTGCGGTAAAGGTTTTCGCTCATGGCGTCTCCGGTATGGCCTGGACGGGCGCCAACAGGCTTTGGCGATGATCCTGAAAATAGCGCAGCGCTTCATGTACGGCGCTGACCACGGCGCGGGGCGTGATGGTGGCGCCGCTGAACTGGTCGAATTGCCCACCATCCTTGCGGACTTTCCAGCCGCTCTCGCGAGGATCGCTTAGCGACTTACCGTCAAAAGCACGGATCCAGTCGGACTTTTCCACCTCGATGGC
>CAYTVN010000319.1:0-3795 GCA_964441655.1 uncultured Verrucomicrobiota bacterium
CGCATTACCCAAGGCCTCGCCCAGTCCCGCCGCACGCTTGACCTCGTGCCCGATACGATATTGTTTGCTGAGATTATCTACAAGAATGGCAGGCTTCATGATGACTCCGGGAACGTGGTCAACCGTGGTCGCACTTCGTCAGGCAATATCAACAATGCTGCGCTCGGCCTTTCGATAGTACAAAATGGCGGCGAAAAAGACCGGTATCACCGCGGCGAACGAAAGCCCCAGCATGTGCCAGTGCGGCGGCTCCACGCCCAGAATGGCCCAGCGGAAGCCTTGAATGATGTTGGCCAGCGGGTTGCACCAGTAGAGGGTTTGCCACCGCTCGGGCACGACGCCGGATGCCATATAGACTACAGGCGAGGCATACATCAGCAGCTTGATCACGTATTGCAGAATATTTCCCACATCCCAGAAATGGGCGATGGGCGGGGCGAAGATGAGGCCGATGGCGAGCCCCAGTACCATGGCCATGGCCAGAAAGACCGGAATCATCAGGAGGCCCCACCCCGGCATGTACCCGTAGTACAGGCACATGCCGATGAGGATGACAAACGAGACCACGAAATCAATCAAGGCACTCAGAAATCCGACAATGGGAATGATGAGTCGGGGAAAATATACCTTGGTCATGAGATCCTTGGCGTTGCGCAGGCTCATGGCGGCTTGCATCAGGCCGGTCTCAAAAAAGGTCCAGGCCAGAATGGCGGAATAGATAAACAGTGGGGCAGGAATATCGGCCATGGGCAGGCGGGCCACGGCGCCGAAAATGACGCTCAAAATCACCATTTGAATGACGGGATTCAGCACAATCCAGATGGGGCCCAGCGCGGATTGCTTGTAGCGGGCCTTGAGATCGCGCAGCAGCATGAAGTACAGCAATTCACGATACTTCCATAGTTCCCCGAAGTTAGGAGGAACAATCCCCTTGGGCGATTCAATGATGGTGGTGGTTTCTGATATCGAATCAGAGCCCTGAGCTGGTGATTTCAGCATGATGGTGAGCCTTTCTGACGGGGTACAGTGAGACTGGAAGCGCTGATGGCTATAAGGCACTACCCTCGGTCGAATTTTTATGCTGTTTCATTAAATTCCACACTTCCGATGCGGCTCTATCCGCACCGATCGGATTCCAATGGGTGTCGTCCCGCCAGTAAACCCGCACCCCCTGCGCAGTGGCGTTCGTGAATACCGGCAACATATTGACCACCCGGATATCCTGCCGCTGAAGCTCGGTCGCGATAGGCCCGAGACAGGAGGGTGGCAGCGGATGCCCGGGGGGATTGAATCGGGCTGGAAGCCAATCCCGGTACACCTGTTCTTTTTCCGGGATGAGCACCACAACCAACGTTATACCCCTTAGCCGACATAACTTATCCAGCTTGCGTATGGCCTGCACCACCATGGCTGAATTGCGCTCTTCTTCTGATTGGGCAAGCGATTCAATGTGATACCGATAGAACAACATGGGGCCGTCCACCACCTGGTCACGGGAAGGGATCAGATCGGGATGAAGCTGTCCGAACAGCAGATACCGGAATCGATTCCATGTCCACTGCGCCGACTGGGCCAGCAAGGAGGTGGCAGGCAGGGATTTTCTGAGTTTGGTGGGGGCCAGCGAATCCCAGTGGACAGAGAAGCCTCGGTCCAGAACCACCGCCTCATGTTTTGGGCCGGCCATTCGCACGCGTCCGTCCATGCTATAGAGAAAGCGCTCAAACTTGGCGCCGCTGATTTCCCGCTCGGCGAAGCCCCAGACCAGATAGGCTGGCGGCGTATCTCCCGGGTGCAGGCTGTCGAGATAATGTTCCACGCCTACAAACGGTCCATGCCCCAACAATGCACGGTTTCGAACCATGAGGCCGGAGTGTCGGGCCAACCGGAAGGCAAATGTGTTGGTCAGCAGTCCGACCGTCATGAAACTGTCACCCACCACCACGGCATCCGGCGTAACTGCGGGATCGTAGCTTTCGGTCACAAAACCTTGCTGATCCTGAACGCGAAGCCCGGCCGAACGATCTTCCATGAAAGGCTCGGCTGCATGTTGGATGCCAATGAGCGCCGTCAAATCACCGCCACGCATGGCGGGAATAACATTGGTGGTAAATCCATGCGTGGTGGCGTGGATTTCCAGAGGCCGCGCCGGAAGGTGAAAGAGCTGCATTTCAAAGTGATAGCGGGCGAATCGAAAGTACCACTCCGCCAGCACCAGGGCGCCGACGAATAGCGTCAGGCTCACCAGGAATAGCCAAACCCGCCGGGAGGCAAATCGACTGCTGATTTTATCCTGATTCGTCACACGTGATCCTGCACGACCGGAGGTGCCCTGCCTACGACTTCATCCACGGACTAAAACGATTCGGTCTCCCGATTCCAGGATTTATTCTGGAAATTAAGCCACAAAGCCGAGGTGGCTCCCGCAGTCGCCAGGAAAAGCGGGTTCCAGCCGATGGGGGAAAAGAAGCCACCCACCACGAAGACCACGCCCATCATTTTGGTGGTCCATCCCAAATCCGACAAGGCGGGCCACATCTGTTTCGCGGCGCGTTGTATGCGGGAGCTGAAGGCAAAAATACACCACATCAAGGAGGCGTAAAGGGCCATGCCGATGAATCCCATCTGCACCCCGACATACAACCAGTCGTTGTGCACCTGGCCACGCGACCACCCCAGGTCCTCCGGAATAAACTCATCACTTTTGTGCACGCCGACACCCAGCGGGTAACGTTTGATCAACCCCCAGGAATCCTTGTTCTTCATTTTACGTTCATAGGCGCTGTGTTCGTCGTCGGTCATTTGTGCGGGATCTTTGGCATCCTCTTGATTGGGGGCAAAAAACTCGCTGATGGAATGACCGATGGATTTGTAGCGCTCGATATTCATGGCGCCGATCGAGCCCATAAACAGGAAACTGGCAGCGCCAATGGTGATCAATGCCACCTTATGCTTGGCGCCGTATTTCGGCAGCAGGAATATGCCCGCGGCGATCAAACACAGAAGTCCGGTCCGGCTTCCGGTGCGAAGGGTGATAAATATGGCGGAAATGGCGCAGGCGAGGAAGACCCAGCGCAGCCATTTGTTTTTCGCATTCTGAAAGAAGTAGAGATAGATGGGAATCATCAACGCCATCATGAAAGCAAATCCGTTGGGATTCTCGATGAGCGAAACTGCAGGCCCCATCAACCGGTCGCCGGAGTAATAGGCGCCGGAGGCCGACAGACGCAGGCCGCCTTTGAGCCACCATAGGGTGGATATCAGCATGGTTGCATACACCGCCCATACCCGCTGCACCGTGGTGGCCATGGCTTCAATGAGGATCAGGCAGATTGAGTTTTTAAAGATGATATCTATGTCTGAATTCCAGGCACTGCTGGCCTGGAACGCACCGGTCTGGTTGGCGATGAAGCTGAAGAACATCAGTCCAAGAGCGACACGCGTGGCCGGCCCAAACCTGATGAAGGGTCGGTTTTCCTGCGCGGTGGAGACCGCATGCAAGATTATGGCGGCCACCATCGAAACCATGGCCAGTCGAAAAGGCCATAAGAAAATAAAGCGGTTCTGCGGCTGCACCAGGAGGATGCAGAGATACCAAAGCAGAAATCTGAAGGCCCAGAGGGACATGGATTAATAGACAACACTCAACATGCAACTTCCAACTACGCGCAGACGAAGAATGCCTGTCGTGAATTCAGGCAGACTTCGTCCCCGTCACATCCCGGAGGGTTTCCCGGCGTAACATTCAGTCGGCTTTTTTTGAAGGATTTCCGCATGCCGAGCGGAGCATCACTTACC
>CAYTVN010000320.1:0-3745 GCA_964441655.1 uncultured Verrucomicrobiota bacterium
CATCACCATCACGATGATGAGGAGCGCCAGGTAATTTCGCTGCACCAAAACCTGATGGCCAAAAACGAGCGGCTGGCCGAACGCAACCGCGGCTACTTCATGGGCCGGGGCATGGCCGTGCTGAATCTTGTTTCCTCGCCCGGTTCCGGTAAGACCGCGCTGTTGGAGCGCACCCTGCAGGATCTGGCCGGGGAATTGAAGATGGGCACCATCGTGGGCGATCTGGCCACCGACAACGATGCCCGGCGGCTGCGCAAGTCGGGCGCGCCTTCCGTGCAGATCACCACCGGCACGGTGTGCCACCTTGATGCGCACATGGTGCAACATGCGCTGGAAGACCTGGCCGCGCCGGACCTGCAGGTGCTGTTTATTGAGAACGTCGGCAACCTGGTGTGCCCGGCCAACTTTGACCTGGGCGAAGACCTGCGCGTGGTGGTGACTTCGGTGACTGAAGGCGAAGACAAGCCGCTCAAGTACCCCTCCATTTTCCAGAACGCGAATATCATTCTGCTGAACAAAATCGATCTCGCGGATGCGGTGGGCTTTGACCGCAAAACCGCGCTGGCCAACCTGCAGGCGGCCGCTCCGGGCGCTCGCATCCTGGAGGTGTCGGCGCGCTCGGGGGCGGGCATGAACGCGTGGTATGACGTGCTGCGCGGGTTGGTGAAAAAGAAGAAGCACGCGGGCTCTCCGCATGGCTAGCCGCGCTCTCCCGGTTCACCTGTGCCTGGATGTCGAACCCGATGAGCGCGAGGTGGCCGGTCAACCCGAAGCCGACTGGTCCGGTACGGAGCCGTTTCTGGCGTTGATCGAGCGGTTTCGCGCGGACGCGGGTGCCGCCGGGTTTCCCGTTCATCTGAACTGGTTCCTGCGCCAGGACCCGCAGGTCCGGGAGGCGTACGGCCGGGCCGACTATGCCTATCACCAGTTCCGCGACCAGTGGGAGCAGTTCCGCGCGCACGGCGACGCATTCGGCAGCCACGTGCACGCCTGGCATCGCCTGGGCGACCGCTGGGTCGCGGATCACGGTGACCGCTCCTGGGTGGGCCGTTGCGTGGAGGAGTCGCTGGAC
The DNA here is from genome assembly GCA_964441655.1 of uncultured Verrucomicrobiota bacterium. Taxonomy (GTDB): domain Bacteria; phylum Verrucomicrobiota; class Kiritimatiellia; order CAIVKH01; family CAIVKH01; genus CAYTVN01. The sequence continues at coordinate 1,073 of CAYTVN010000320.1, forward strand.
GCCTATGAAAAAGTTTTCGGGCAGCCGCCGTGCCTGTTCCGATTTGGCGATCACTTCATGAGCAACGACGTGGTGCGGCGGCTGGAGCGGCGCGGCGTGCGCTATGACCTCTCGTTGGAGCCGGGGTTGAAGCCGGTCGACGTCCTCAAGCCCGGCGAAGCGGCCTCGGGTCAGCTGCCGGATTATCGCAATCTCCCGCGTCAGCCCTACGATCCCTCCCGCCTTGATTACCGCAAACCCGCCCGCTGGTGGCCCCGCCGTATTCGCATGATTCCCGTCAGCACCGGCGTGGCGGATGGTGAGGACGTGCCGGGTTGGGGCCGTGGCATCTACACGCCGCTGAATCTGGCCCTGGACACGGCGTGGATGACGCGGGTCAGCGACGCCGTGCTCGCCGATCCCGCCACCACGCATCTGGTCTGGGTGGCCCGCACCGGTGATTTCGGCCTGCCCGAGTTTCGGGCCAACATGCAGGCGAATCTGGCATACCTGGCCGCGCGCGGCCTGCGTTTCGTGCGACCGGACGAAGTGTGGGGTTGATCGCACGAAAAAGTTCCAATCGTTGGAAATTAGAAAAAGGCCATTTTCCAATCGTTGGAACTTTTTGCCCGCGGGGCGGTGTTCAACAGATGCGGGGCAACTGCTCGCCGCTCAGCATGTCGAGAATGCGGGTGGAGCCGATTTCGCTGCGCAAGGTGAGCAGGCCGGGCGTTTCATCCATGACCATTCCGATGCGTACCGCGCCGACACCCTGCTCGTCCTCGCGCATGAGGGCCTGCGCGCGGTCCGCCTGATCCGCCGGGACGAGGGCGATAAAGCGGCCTTCGTTGGCCACATAGAGCGGATCGAGCCCCAGCATTTCGCAGGCGCCGCGCACATCGTCGCGCACCGGGATGGCGGTGCTGTCCAGGTGGATGCGCAGGCCGCGCGCGCGGGCAATTTCCACGAGCGTTGTGGCGAGCCCACCGCGGGTGCAGTCGCGCAGGCAATGGACCGCGATGCCGCCCCCGATCAGTTTCTGCACCACGCCGGTGAGCGGCGCGCAGTCGCTTTGCAGGTCGGTGTCGAAGGCCAGGCCTTCGCGGCCGGCCATGATGCAGGTGCCGTGGCGGCCCACATCGCCATTGAGCAGAACCACATCGCCCGCCTGCACAGCTGCGGGCCCGATGGTCAAGCCGGCGGGAACCAGTCCGATGCCCGCGGTGTTGATGAACAAACCGTCGCCCTGGCCACGGTCCACCACCTTGGTGTCGCCGGTGGCGATGGGTACCCCGGCGGCGCGCGCGGTGTCACCCATGCTGCGCACGACGCGTTGCAGCGTTTCCATGGGCAGGCCTTCCTCAAGAATAAATCCGGCGCTGAGGGCGAGCGGGCGCGCGCCGCACATGGCGAGGTCATTGACGGTGCCGCAGACCGCCAGCTTGCCGATGTCGCCGCCGGGGAAGAAGAGTGGCTTCACCACGTAGGAGTCGGTGGTGAAGGCGAGCCGGGCGCCGCCGGTTTCGAGGAGGGCGCCGTCGTGGCCCTGGGCGAGCAGCGGGTTGTCGAAGGACGCTTTGAACACGTGCTGGATGAGGTCGTGCATGAGGCGTCCACCGCCGCCGTGCGCCATCAGAATGTTCGGATAATGGGCCAGGGGCAGTGGGCAGACGGGCTGGAAATCCGGGGGGTTGCTCATGGCGGTGCGTGCTGGCGACGGTACCGGTAGTAGGCCGCGCAGGCGCCCTCGGAGGAAACCATGGTAGCGCCCAACGGGGTTTCCGGGGTGCAGCGGGTGCCGAAGGCCGGGCACTCATGCGGCTTCTTGAGGCCTTGCAGGACCAGACCGCTGATGCATTCCGAGGATTCCTCGCAGGTGACCCCGGTGACCCCGTAGCGGATTTCGGCGTCGTAGGCGCGGAAGGCGGGGCGCAGACCGAGCCCGCTCTGTGGAATCTCGCCGATGCCGCGCCATTTGCGGTGCACCACCTGGAAGACCTCGGTCATGATGTGCCGTGCCGGCTCGTTGCCCTCGCTGCGCACGGCGCGCGCGTAGGCGTTCTCCACTTCGGCGCGTCCTTCCTCCAGCTGTTTGACGCACTGGTAGATGCCCTGCAAAATATCGACCGGCTCAAAACCAGTGACCACGATGGGCACGTGATACTTCGCGGCCAGGGGTCGGTATTCCTCGATGCCCATGACCACGCACACGTGACCGGCGGCCAGGAAGCCCTGTACGCGGCGCTGCGGCGATTGCATCAGGGCCTCAATGGCGGGCGGTACCAGGACGTGGGATACCAGGATGGAGAAATTGGTCAGGCCGAGTTGGTGGGCTTGATAGACGGCCATCGCGTTGGCGGGCGCGGTGGTCTCGAAGCCGACGGCGAAGAAGACGACCTCGCGCTCGGGATGCTGCTGGGCCAGTTTCACCGCGTCCAGCGGCGAGTATACAATGCGCACGTCGTGGCCGGCCGCCTTCACCGAAAGCAGGTCTTTTTCCGAACCGGGCACGCGCAGCATGTCGCCAAAGGAGGTAAATATCACGTTGGGCCGCTGGGCGATTTCGATCGCCTTGTCGATCAGCTCCAGCGAGGTGACGCATACCGGGCAGCCGGGGCCGTGGATCAGCTCCACGCCCTTGGGCAGGAGTTCGTCCAAGCCGAACTTGACGATGGCGTGGGTCTGACCGCCGCA